>JARGFR010000083.1 GCA_029210985.1 Spirochaetaceae bacterium
CTCCATCCCGAACCCAGACCCGTGAACAGCTCCAGTGCGCTGTTCAGCACGGCCGCAACCGCGGCGGTGAATATCCAGGGCCATCCTTTCTTCAGATCCGGCAGGAGAAGAGCCATGAACAGGGCGTAAAGGCTGGCCACCATGGCCGCGCTCAAGGATTCGGGAATGACGCTGCCGAACAGCCAGCCGCTCAAAGTTCCCAGATTCCACCCCGTCCAGGGACCGATTTCCACCGCGGCCTGGTAGGACGGGCTCACCTGCTCGTCCTGACTTGTGGTGATGGCGAAATTCTCGTCGGTGACGCCGAAGGCCAACATCGGACGCTGGAAAAATCGCCGGACATCCACCTTCTTCGCCACCGCCGCGCTCATCAGGAGATAGCGAAGATTCAGTAGGCCGAAGGAGAGGACAATCTGCGGCCCCGACGCGCCGGCATTGATGAGATTGAGGGCCATGAACTGGGCGGCACCGGTGAATGTGAACAGACTGAAGGCTTGTGTTTCCCAGGCTGAAAGTCCGGTGTTCCGGGCCAGAAGGCCGAAGGCCACCGAGGCCGAATAATAACCGAGAATGATGGGCAGGGCGTCGATGAGTCCGCGGCGAAAATCCTGCCGGGCCGAATTCACCGCCATCGGCCTCCGGCCTTTTCGTCCATCACCCGCCGCACTTCGTCGGCCATGATGAGGGCCGCTTCCTTGAATTTCACCGGGTCCTGGGCATAGGAGAGCCGCAGACATTGGTCGGCATGATCCCAGGGGTCATCCAATCCATAAAAGAAGTAATGGCCGCTCACCACCAGAACACCCCGGTCTTTCAGTCTCTCGTAGAGCTGAGCCGAAGTAATGGGCAGTTCCGGCAGCCACAGCCAGAGGAACAAAGCGCCTTCGGCTTCGTGGAGACGATAGGGAATATCCTCCCCGAAGGCTTCCTGCATGCTCTCCACCGCCAGGATGGAACGTTCTTTGTAGAACGGTTGAATGACCTCATGGGAGAGACGCAGGATATCACCCGAATCGATCAGCGGCCGCACCAGAACCTGACCAACCGTTCCGCTGGCCAAACTGATGACCGCGTTGCATGCCGACACCGCTTCAATCACCGCCTCATCGGCCACGACAATGCCGGTTCTCACCGACGGCAGCCCCAGCTTCGAGAGGCTCATCGTCAGGATGACATGATCGTCCCAGTACGGTTTCACGTCTTTGAATAAGATATTCGGGAATGGGGCCCCGTAGGCGTTGTCGATAATCAGCGGAATGTCGTTCCTGCCGGCGATGGAGGTCAGATGACGAACTTCCTCATCGGTGAGAACATTCCCCGTCGGATTCGTGGGGCGGGAGACACACAGCGCCGAGATGTCCGGGCCGATATGAAGATTGTCGAAGTCCACGTGGTATTTGAAGAAATTCTTACGTGTCAATTCGATGCTGGCCGGCAGGGACACCAGCGCACCCTCTTCCACCGACTGGTCGGCATACCCGATATATTCGGGACATAAAGGAAACAGAACCCGATTCATGCCGCCGTCGACTCGAGTGCCCGAGAGGAGGTTAAGAAGGAGGAAAAAAGCGGTCTGACTTCCGTTGGTGACGGCAACGTTTTTAGAGGTAATGTTCCAGCCGAACTCTTTGTTGAACAGATTCGCTAGAGATTCCAAGAACGCGTGCTTGCCCTGGGGTGTGTCGTAATTCGCCAGAGTTTCTTCGAATTCCGCTCCATTGGCGAGAATCTCCCTCATGCGCCGGCGCCAAACTTCGTTCACTTCGGGAATATGGGCCGGATTGCCGCCGCCGAGCATCCGCATCTCGGTTCGCCCGTCCATGGCCTGGCCGAGGTCGTCCATCAGTTCGAGAATACCTGTTTTTTTTGAAAAGCGCTGGGCGAATCGAGTCATCTTCATGATTGTTTCCTAGATTAACGTGACTGGCGATTTTGGGCAAAGGGTGATAAGTGACCTCCAAAGGCGTTTTCGGATGAAATCGTCATCTGTCCGGCACTGCGCCCTCCGGTAATTGACGATTCAGCCCGCCCTCGGTAGGATGAGCCCCAGTCCGGGAGTGATGTGTTATGTATTGAATCACGTCATCTCGGCCGATCGGATCAGAAAGACCCGACGGGCCTATAGCTCAGTTGGTTAGAGCAACGGACTCATAATCCGTCGGTCCTAGGTTCAAGTCCTAGTGGGCCCAAACACAAGAAGCACCCCAACAGGTGCTTTTTGTGTTTGGTAGGATCCCGCGAGGACTTGAAGGGTGAGTCCGCCGACCAAGGGGAGGAAAAGGCGGCAAGGATGCCGCCGGAAGGCCGAACCAGCGGCCCGGAGACCCGAGACACGAAGTCGAGGGTTGGAGGGCAAGTCCTAGTGGGCCCAAATAATAAAAGCACCCGGCGGGTGCTTTTATTTATATAAGTACCTATAAAGAAAGAAAATATAAAAATAGGCCCAAAATAAATCTGCTTCTGGAATCCAGGTTCAGAAACAGCGACTTGATTTGATGCCGGCATCGACGGGTCTGGTCGAAACGAACCGCTTGAACTGGGAATATGCCCGCATCATGACCCCAGGTAAAGCCCTGGTTCCCTATCAAGTCAAGATCGACAGGGAAGGTGTGGTATATAATATTCTCCGAAAAAGCGTGACGGGGCTTGGGCCGGCGCCATGTCTCGATTAGGCACGCCGATACGGTCCATTTGTGGTCATCTCGTATCATTTCTCGGCGAGAACCGATACCATGGGGGGCAAATGAAACCCTTTTCCCACCTCGCTCTGTCCAAAGAAATGATCACTAATCTCGTTGCGCTCCGTTACGACGTGATGACTCCGATTCAGGAAGCCGCCATCCCGGTCATCCTTCAGGGTAAAGACCTCCTGGCTCAAGCGAAGACGGGAAGTGGAAAGACCGCCGCCTTCGGTGTCGGAGTGCTGGAGCGCCTGGACCCGGCGAGGCTCGGGACCCGATGCCTGGTGCTCTGTCCGGTCCGGGAGCTTTCTGAGCAAGTCGCGGGGGAACTCAGGCGTATCGCCCGGTTCAAGGACAATGTCAAAGTCCAGTGCATAACCGGGGGAGTACCGGTGCGGCGGCAGGAGCGGTCACTGTCCCATCCCCCGCATATCATCGTCGGCACTCCCGGCCGCATCTTGAAACTCGTGGGCAGGGGCTCTCTCACAGTCGCCGACCTGGAAACCGTCGTCATCGATGAGGCGGATCGGATGCTGGACATGGGATTCGAAGAGGAAATGACGGCCATCCTCGACCTTCTCCCGGTGAAGAGGCAGACACTCTGCTTCTCGGCCACCTTCCCGGAAGAGATCCGAAACCTGGGAAAACGCCTCTTGAACGCACCTCGGGAAATTTCCGCGGAGACCTTCCACGATCCGGGGGCCATCGAACAGCATTTTTTTGAGGTGATTCCAAAGGACAAATTTAAGGTCCTTCTGGGAATCCTGGCCCATCATGCGCCGGAATCCGCCGTGGTCTTCTGCAACACCAAGGACACCTGCCGACAGGTCTCGGAACGCCTGCGGGAACAGGGACTCCGGAGCCTGGCCCTTAATGGCGACCTTGAGCAATTCGAGCGCACCGAAACCCTGATCCGCTTCGCCAACGGAAGCTGTAACATACTGGTCGCCACGGACGTCGCCGCTCGGGGTCTGGACATAAAAAGCCTGGACGCCGTGATCAACTACGACATCCCGTTCGAGACGGAGACCTATGTCCATCGTATAGGCCGGACCGGCCGAGCCGGTCGAAAGGGCTTGGCGTTTTCATTGGTGCGTCCCAGGGAAGCCTTCAGACTGGAAGCCGTCAACGAGTTCCTGAAACGGGATTTCGTGATGGAGATGCCCGGTCCTGAGTTAGACCGCGACGATGCGGATATGGATCCGCAGATGGCGACTCTGTCCATCGGCGGCGGACGGAAGGATAAAATCGGCCCGGGAGACCTCCTGGGCGCGCTGACCGCCCGGGGCGGACTGGATGGAAGCGAAGTGGGGAAAATCGACAGGCTGGAGAAGATCACCTATTGCGCGGTGGACCGAAACGCCCTGCAGCGCGCTGTCCGCGTCCTGTCGGATTCCACCATCAAGGGACGGCGGATCAAGGTCAGGAGTCACGATGACTGATGGAAGGAATAGAAGCGAGATACGCCCGGGGATGAATGTCGCCGTCGTCATGAAAGAGGATCAACGAAGCGGAAAGCTCACCGAAGGCATCGTGAAGGACATTCTGACCAACTCGGCCTATCATCCCCACGGCATCAAGGTTCGCCTTGTGTCCGGGATGGTCGGACGTGTCAGCACCATCCTGGACTAACAACCGATGACGGCGTTCAGACCCGGACCCTTTTAAAATGTCAATTCAACGAAATCCTACCAGCTGTTGTTCTGTCCGGTGGATTGGACGCTGCCGGTGATTCGGAGGCCCTCCAGAACAATATTGTTGCCCTCCAGGATGGCGTTGCCTTCGATGGTGAGCTTTGACACAGTCACATTATTGCCGACAATCCGCCAATCCCCTCTGATAACGGTCAGAACGACGCCCTTACCCATGATTGTGACTTTGTTCGCCCGGACATCCGACGCCGTATAAACCACGCCATCCAGCTCGACCGTCGTGTTGTTGCCGATCTGCGGAAGTGATTTTCTGGATTCTTCTTTCACGTCGAACATGGCTTCCATGCTGGCACAGCCGACCAACGCGATGAAGACTATGCCAAGAAAGATCAACTTCATTATCCGGGATCGATTCTGATTTTTCATATTCAGTCCTTATAGTCCGAGGTTATTGGTACCATCAGTATAGACCAAGACCGTATCACGTTTCTTGGTTTCTTGATGTTATACGGCAACCTTATCGAAGCATTTCACGTCGGGAAACCGACATCAAGTGAAGTTAGGTTGGTTCGGCCGCTGCTTTGATATGACGGATTGTCAATCGACCTCCCGTTACCAGAAGTATACCTGCCATGGCGACTGTAGCGGCAAGATATCCTGCAGCCAGTATCATCACACCGTCCAGACCTAATGAAGGCTGCATCCTGGAAACGATGGCGACCGCCAGAGAACCAACGCCGAAACCCAGCGTGAATTTCACACCGAAACCGGACGACCTCCACCGGGGCGGTGTCAGCATCGCATAAAGGCTGTTTTCTATGGGCTGCATCCCCAGAGCAAAGAACGTGAAGATTCCGATGAACGGTACTGTGGCCCAGCCGCCGACAAAACGGGCCGCCAGAAGAGCGGGAAGAGCCATGGCGAAGAAGAGAAAATAGGCTTTTCTGAGGTCCATGCGGTCGGCAAAATGACCACCGGCGAGCTGTCCGGCCATTCCGATCAGCATGGCGATACCGGAAACAAGTGCGGCGGCCAGACCGCCGGCATTCATCACTTCCGTTTCCCGGCTAAGGCCTTCCATTATCCGCGCCAATCCACTGAATTCGACGGTCATCCGCCCTTCCAGCCAGCTGGGCAGAATCAATGTAAAGGTTCGGTACATCATCCCGGAAAATATCACGCCGCTGCATAGAATGAGGAAAAGAAGAACGGCTTTCCCGCCTGCCGGGCCTTCGCCCATTTGCCGATCCTCCGCACGGGGTACGGAGAAACGGATCAGCACGGTCGCGGCACCGGCCGCAATACCGGCAATACCGAATACGGAGAAGGTGATCCGCCAACCGAAAATCCAGCCCAGGATGCCTGAGATAAAGGGTGCCATGGCGATTCCAAGATTGCCCCAGACACCATTGGCGCCCAACCCTTTTCCACGGGACCGCATCCCTTTGGAAAGTAGAGAAAGTCCCGCTGGGTGATAGGCCGCATTCCCCAGTCCGGTGACTGCCAGGACAATCGGAAAGAACACCGGATTCTTCACGGCCGCAGCTCCCAAAAGACCAACACCGGCGAGTATCATTCCGGTTGCCAAAGACAGACGAGGACTCCAGCGATCCGAGATGTAGCCCCAGGGAACAGCACCCAGGCCGTAGAACAGATACATCATAAAACTCATCGAGAATACTTCATCCAGACCGATTCCCAGGTCTCTGGCGATGGTGGTGGCCAGAGGCGGGAACATCAGCATGGTGAAATGAGTGAAGAAGTGTCCGATACTGGTGAGTGTCAGAATCCGGCGTTCAACGATGTCCATAGGGCATGTTAGTTCCGGGACCGGATACTGGTCAATTGAAGTAATTACCTGGGCCTTTTCGATTCCGCTATCATTCCGAATCCTCGCATCGGTGTTTTCGTTATTCAATCAGGCTGATGGTATCCAGCTTATCACCACGTCGGGTCTCCACTATACCGACAACCCGTCCGTTCTTCTCCGGATAGGCGGGCACACCGGTAATCTGATGCACTTCCGCCCGCAGATCCGTGATGGAACGGGTGGTGATACCGGCGTTTCGCAGTCTTTTTTCCAGGTCTGTACGCCGGGGATTGATGCAGATGCCGCGTTCGGTTACCACCGCGTCAACAAACTCACCCGGAGTGCATACTGTATTCACTCTGGTGTTGATGGTGGGGATGCGTCCCCGCATTGTCGGCATGACCGCGACGGTCAGATTTGCCCCTTCGGCGGTGTCCGGTCCGCCGCCGAGAGCGCCGAGGATGCGACCGTTTGTACCGGTCAGGGAGTTCAGATTGAAATCCTCGTCAATCTCGGTTCCCGAGAGAACCATGATATCGAGGCGGTGAGCCACACAATCCTCCATGCTCGGGCCGGCATATTGAGAGGCGCTGATCTCTTTATGCCGGGGATTGCTTCCCAGGGACCTGGAAGCTTGATCGTCAAAACTCTGGACATCCAGCAGCTCTTTGACGAGCCCTGATTCGAGTATGTCCACCAGGCCACCGGTGATGCCTCCCGAGGCAAATAAGGCGGTGATGCCGTTTTGCTCCATATAGGAGGAGAGCATCCGGGAAACGAGCAGAGATATGGCGCCGCTGCCGGCCTGAAAACTGAAGCCGTTCTCTATGGAACCGGATGCCGTGAGCAGTCCCACAGTTTTTTCCGCAATCAGTTTCTCGGTGGGACGTCCCGATTGTCTCAGGGTTCCGGCGGAAATCTGACTCCTGTCGCCGATGGATTCAACCACCGCCAGCTGATGAACCTGTCCGGCGGGAATGCTGATATGAGTCAGCGGTTCGTTGCTAATGAAATCGGTCACCGCAATGACATGGGCCGCATGAGCCGCATCAACAATGGCGTAGCCCATTGAACCGAACCGATTGGTACCGTCAACGCCGTTGAGATTGCCTTTCTTGTCCGCCGCCGAGGCGGCGATGAAAGCCACGTCGATGGGTGTCCGGCCATCCACAATCCCTTGCGCCCGGCCGCCGTGGCTGCGAAAGACGACAGGTTCGGGAAGCTCTCCGCGAAGTACGGCTCCGGTCAGGGGTTCCTTGAGCCCCGTGGTTTCTATTTTTGAAATCACTCCGGCCCGAACGGCCTGGTAAACCGCTTCACACGAGGGGCCCATGATCGACGAGACACAAAGAACCAGATTTCGTAAGCCCATCCTCTCCAGAATCGGCAGAACCGCGGCAACCAGCCGGTCGCCATGCCGCAGATGGTGATGGAAACTGATACGCATCCCGTCCTGAAGACCGGACTTCTCGACGGCATTTTGCAGATCCCGGTTTTCAATTCCGCTCATTGTGTTTTCCATTCAGGATATTCCGCGCCCGGCGAAGGACGGGAAGGTCCACCATTCCACCGTCGATGGCGACAGCCCGGCCGGATTCTCCGGCGTTCTCCACCACCCGGCAGGCCCATTCCAGTTCCTTTTCCGTGGGAGAAAAAATCTCGTTCACAATGGCGATCTGATCGGGATGGATCAGGGACTTTCCGGAGAACCCCAGGGACCGGGCGCGCAGAGCATCGGAGCGCAGCCCCTCCGGGTCTCGAAAATTCGACCAGACGGTGTCATAGCACTCCACCCCCGCCGACGCGGCCGCCGAAGCCACCCGGCTTCGCGGGTAGTCCAGCGCATAGTCGGGTCCCGGACGCCCGATTCCCACCGCCGTGCAGTAGTCTTCGGCTCCGAAGCAGAACCCTGTCAGACGCCCGGCGGCCGCGCCGGCGATTTCAAAGGCGTTCTCAATTCCCGCTGGGGTTTCCAGAATGCACTGAATCCGGACACCGCCCCCGGAACCCGATTTCCGCTCCTCCGCTTCTGTTATCACCGTCAGGATTTTCTTGAGAGCTTCCGCGGATTCCATCTTGGGCAGACGGAGTATACCGGCTCCGGCTTTGATGACGGATCGGATGTCCTCCCGCCACCAGGGCGAGTCCGTACCGTTCACGCGCACCGTGACGACAGCCGGGCCGAAATCGTATCCGGCAAGGGCTTCCGAAACCAGGATACGCGCTTCGTCCTTATCGTCGGGGGATACCGAATCCTCCAGATCCAGAACGATGCCGTCGGCATCGTAGATTCCGGCGTTGATCATCTTTCCCGGGACATCCCCGGGACAGTACAGCCAGCTCTTCACCGAGACCCCCTTTTCTCTCGAAACCGTTCGACGGCGGCCCGGACACGGGCGCGAAGGACGAAATCCAGGGCCTGATTGTCCTGAACGCGCACGATCAGGCCGGTTTGGCCCAGCTCTTTGAGAACTTCACCCACCGCATGGTCCTGCTGCGCCCCGAACAGATCTCTGAGTGGAGACTCGATAATAACCGCGCTACCCCCGCCCGGGGCTTCCCGAACCTCGACAAGGGCGTCGTTTTTTTGAAAATGACCAGCGGAGGCCGAAATCGGCATCACTCACACCTCTTCGGCGGAAAGGGATATGAAGCGTGTGCGGCCGGCCGCCGTTTTTACCAGCCCCGCCATCCCGTAGGGCTGCGGATCCGGATCCGTGGATTCCAGGCAGACCGAGCCGTTTATCGAACAGGTCATCCAACAGGAATCGCCGTTGCTGCGGATTTCCGCATCCAGGGTGTAGGATTTCCCGAACTCCCAAAGACAGTCGGTCTCGGCCAGGAGAATCTCGGTATGGTTTCTGCGGATCAATGCCGCCTTGCCTTCTCCGGAGAGTCCGAAATAGTAGCCGTATTCGGCTCCTCTCGCCCGGAAGGCCAGCATATGGCTGTCGCCGTTTTCCGGGATCAATTCCGCCTGAACCCGGGAGTCGGTCGTGTAATACGGTCCGGAATAAAGCTGAAAACGATCCGGAGTCACCACGTGAAGGGCTCCCTCCTCGATGTCCCAATAGCCGCCGGCCGCCGTACATCGGGACAGACCATCGAACTCCTTGGCTTCCTCGGCGAACGCCACCGAGAAGGATCGTTTCCCGATTATCGAGTATTCCCGGAGTACGAGGTTTCCCAGGAATTTCGGGGCGTCCGGATTCATCACCAGAAGACCGGCTTCGTCCACGGCAAAGGGAACCTCGGGGATAATCCAGTCGACGTTAAACGTTTCTTCAGGGGGAGGGAAAAAGAACCCGTCCTGTATGATTTCTTTGGTCCGGGAATCTCGGATATATGGGGCCAGGGCGATGCGCTGACCGCTTCGGCGCTCAATAGTGCCCGACATATGGAGCTTCTGTCCGGGAAAGGCGAGGGGCGTAAAGGAGGGCCGGTAGCGTTCGTCGTCGAAATCCTCCCGGCGGTAATATGGCTTGTTGAATATTCGTGCTGTATCTCCCCGCTCCATCCGATCCAGTACCACGACGACTCCGCCTTCGCGATTGAACTCGACTCCCGTTGCGACAGGGGCCAGGAATTCCGACGAAGTTCGTATCCCGCAGGTGGATCCGGGAAGAGAAAAATCCAAAACGACATCGTCGGAAAAAGTACCTGGCATCCATTCGGCGGGAATCTCCTCTCCCTTCTGCCTGAGGCCCATTATTGCGAGCTCCCGGGAGGCGGTGGGGAGGTCTATGGAGTTCAGGGCGCCGGAGATGGACGCGGCCGCGTGCCAGTCGTTGATGGGTTTCCTGTACCGAGTGGGAATCCCCTCCGGTCCTTTCATTACGCCGAGGATGGCCCCCACATTCCCGGCATTGCAGTCGGTATCCCAACCGCACATCGTTGCAATCTCGATGGTTCTGGCAAAATCACCCCCGCCGTAATAGAGGGCGAGAGCACAGACCCCGGCATTGGGAATGATGTGGCAAACACCGGGATAACGATCGTAGCCGAATTGATCTTCGAGAAAATCCCGGGCCGGCCGCCAATCACCGGGATGTTCGGCGAAGAATGAGCGGACGGCGGTAACAACCCTGGCGTACTCGCAGTCCGTCGGAATCTGTTCGAGCGCCTTCTCCATAACAAGGGGTACATCGTCCGACTCGAAGGCAAGGGAAACGCATGCCGCGATGAACCGAGCTCCAAAGATACCGTTCCGGTCATGACTCACACTGGCGGCCATCCCCGCGTGGTGAGCCGATTTTTCGGGGTCGGCCGGGAACACCCAGCCCCAGGAGTCAATAAATATCTGACCCCCGATCTGTTCGGCGATGCTTGCTCCGTTTACCCGGATCGAGCCGGATTCCGGGGCGTTCAATCCGTTTTTGAGATTGGTGTACGCCGTATGTTCGGTACTGCGGCCGTACCCTCCCCACCAGAAGAATCCGATTCCCTCCCGGGCGTAATTCAGCCAGGTTCGGCCGATATCCGCCGCGCTCACCGGGCCGTCGTTGTCAATCAAAGCTCGAATGAAGAACAGAGGACCGTTGATGTCGTCATCAGCGGCGAAGTTCGTATAATCTTTGATGTAACCGGTAATTTCACCGTAGGTCTGGCGGATTCTCTCATAAGTCCAGATCGTGGGTTCCACCGGAGCACCGAGACGGACCCCCGCACATTTTCCCACCAGCCCGCCGTAGAGCTTTTCCAGATACCTCTGCGCGTTCATAATCATTCCTTCATCAGACCCCCCGAAGCTGCGCTCCGGGGGGGTCTGAATACTATTTCAGAATATCGTTGGCGTAATCGGTCACGTCATCTCCGCCCAGTTTGTACCATTCCTCGACATACTCGCCGAATCTTTCGATACCGTATTCTCCGGTGATAATCTTGAAGGCGTATTCCTTGTACAGATTCTCCAGAGCGTCCCAGGTTGGCGACATTTCCTCAGGGATAGGAAAGTTGGGATCTCCCACGGTGTATTCAAGAATGAAATCCCAACCGGCTTGTCCCGTGGGTCCCAGCAGTGGTGTGGGAGCGTCCCAGCTCATCACCTCGTGAAAGCGGGGCCACCAATTGCCCTTCTCTTCGGTAAAGACGACCTTGCCGCCTTCCATGGTGTAATGGATTCCTTCCAGTCCGTATCGGTCGAGGAACTGTCCATCGTCGGTGGCCATGAATTCCAGCAGTTCAAATACAAGCTCCGGGTTTTCGGAAGTCGTGGAGATGGCCCATCCTCTGGTTTCCTTGGCCGAGGACACCGAATAACCCTGTCCGACACCTTTTGCCGGGGGCAGGGGAACAAGACCGACGCCCTGGTTATCCACCAATTTATCGTTGTAGATATCCAGGACGATGCCTGCTGTGCCGAACACCATGCCGACTTTGCCCGTGTAGAGCTTGTCTTCCATGGTATCCCAGGCGGTGGTGATGTATTCGTTGTCGAGTATGTCTTCGGCGTAGAGCCGCTGGTAGAATCCGAGTTTATCCCGTTCGGCATCAGAGACCTTTGAATAAACGTAGCTGCCGCCCTGCATTATCCAGGTGGCGGTGTTGCCGAAGGCATGATTGAAGGTGTAGTCCATGCGCCCGGTGTTGCCGGTGTCGGTCATCACCGCGGCTTCGGGGTGGTTCGCTTTTATCGTCGAGAACATCGCGTAGTAATCGTCAACAGTCACCGGTACTCTGCCGCCGGCTTCTTTGAACCAGTCTTCCCGGACAACAGCGGTACGCGCTCGGGGAGGGGCGATCCAGAGCAGATACGGATAGTTCTCCAGCCTTTCCATGTTGAAATCCATCAGCACATCCTGCATCACATCCGAAGCATCGACGTAGGATTTCAGATCCACAAGCAGTCCCTGATTGGCAATAACTTCATCACCTCCCTGGAAATAAATGAGATCCGGAATGTCGCCGCCGAGGAGCATGAGATTCAGCTTTTCCGCGTAAGCCCCTTCGGGAATCTGGACAAGCTCGATTTCTATCTGCTTACCCGAATACTCGGCGAATCCCTTTTCAATTTGCCGGATGTGCCGGATGTTCCAGTCTTCAGCCGGGGAAAAATCTTTACCGACCAGTCGAATCTTCGTGACGCCGTTATCTGCCGGAGCGGCATCACCGGATGTACCGTTGGCGAATACGCCTGTTGCCGCCAGAAGCAGCACGAAACCTGACAAGAGAAGACGTTTCATATCTTCCTCCTTTGATATTTCTCAGGACCGATATCAATTCGGCACCTGGGTTCCAAAACTATTCCTTCACCGAACCCTGGAGTCTTCCCTTCACAAAGTAACGGAGCAGGAAGGGATAGAACGCCATGATCGGCAGGATTGCTATGATGATGAGCGACGCTTTAATCGCCTTGAACGCGATATCCGCCGCTCCCGCCATTCTCTGGTAGTTCATACCGCCGACAAAGGCGGCTTTTTCGAGAGAAACAATAAGTTCACGGAGTACAACCTGCAGAGGCCACTTCACCTCCGAGGTGAGATAAATCATTGCCCGGAAATATTCATTCCAGTGGAAAACACCGTAAAACAGACTGATCGTCGCAATACCGGCGATGCTGACCGGTATGACGATCCGGAACAGAATCCGGACTTCAGAGTATCCGTCGATTCTCGCCGCTTCGATGAGCGACGGCGGCACTCCATTGAAAAAGCGCATCAGGATGACCAGGTAATAGGGATTGACCGCTTTATAGAGAATGACCGACCAGTAGCTGTCGAGCAGTCTGAGGTTTCTCATCAAAAAATAGTCCGGAATCAGCCCACCCTCGAAAATCATCGTGATGACAATGAGCGTCATAAAAATCGGCCGCCCCGCGAGGTCTTTCTTTATCAGAACGTAGGCGCCGAGACTGGTCAGTACAATATTCACCACCAGTCCGGCGGAAGTAATCAGCAGGCTGTTGAGTATACCGATGTACACCTTCGGGATGGCAAGAACTGCACGGTAAGTGGCAAAGGTCAACCCCCGGGGAACAAGAGTGGTGCCGTCCGCTGCGGCGATGAATTCGGGACCGGTCAGGGATATCACCAGCTGGTTGTAGATGGGATATATCATCACCAGGGCCAGAAAAGTCAGGAACAGACCGTTCAGAATGCGGCCCGGGGACAGACGGCGTTCGACTACCATACCCCCTCCCCCGACACCTTCCGGCTCAGCCGGTCAGTTCCGAAAATGAGGAACAGACCGATGACACCCTTGAAGAGACCGGCCGCCGTACCCAGGGAGAAATTACCCTTGGTTAATCCCACCCGGTAGACATAGGTATCGATAATATCCACGCTGTTGATGACGGCGTCGTTCATCATATTGAACACCTGGTCGAAGCCGGCGTTCATGAAGAATCCCATATTCAGGATAAACACGGTAATGATGGTGGGAACAATGCCGGCAAAGGTGATGTACCAGGCTTGTTGACCTCTGGAAGCGCCGTCGACGGTTGCCGCATCGTAAAGCTCGGGAGATATACTGTTGATGGCGGCAATGTACAGAATGGAATCCCAGCCGATACTCCGCCAGCCTTCGGATACCACGAAAACCCAGCGGATATGCCGAGTGGAGGTCATGAACGAGACAGGATCGGCACCGAAGAAACTCAACACCTTATTCACGGCCCCGTTGGGCGCGGCCAGCAGGGAAATGAATACTCCGGCAATCACCACCCAGGAAAGGAAGTGGGGAATATAGACCACACTCTGAACGCCTTTCCGCAGGCCCCTGGAGCGGACTTCGTTGAGCAGAAATGCCAGGAATATCGGCAGGGGAAAGATGAAGAGTATCTTCATCGCGCTGATTGTGATGGTGTTCAGAAAAACCCGGGCAAAGACCGGAGAGGAGAACAGCATGCGGAAATGCTTCAATCCCG
>JARGFR010000084.1 GCA_029210985.1 Spirochaetaceae bacterium
TCTGGAAGCACCTGACAGCTTGAATTTGGAGGTCGGGGAAGGGGTGTTGAGAAACCGGCAAGGTTTTGGGCACTCTACGTCGCTCTGGGGGATGCCGGGACCGGCGGACTCCCCGGCGGAGGAAATCAGCAGCTCGTCGCCGACGATTTAGCTCTCAGGGCGGATCCGGCGGGATCATCTCCGGTGGATTTCGTCCTCTACCTGGGAGATAATTTTTACGAAGAGGGTATGAGTTCGGTGTTCGATCCTCTTTGGAACACCGCGTTCACCGATGTATATGATTTTTCCCGATTACCGCTGTTTTATGTTGTCGCCGGCAATCATGATTATCTCGGGAATGTTCTGGCCCAAGTGGACTATTGTTCTCTGCACACATCCTGGAGCATGCCGGCACTGGCGTTTAAGGTCACCTACGAACTCTCCGACGGCACATTCATCCATTTCATCGGCATCGACACCAATATTCTTGTCAACAGCGGAGATGATGCCGAGGCACATTGGTATTGGCTCGAACAGCGCCTCATCGAAATTTCCGGAGGCAATATTGTGATGTTCGGCCATCATCCGGTCTATAGCGCCGGTTGGCATGGTGACACGCCGAATCTGGTTTCCAGACTCCAGCCCCTTATGTCGACACACGGTGTGGACTTATATATGGCCGGACACGACCACAACTTGGAAATCCGTAAAGCCGTGGACGGCGTTCGTCACGTTGTTTCGGGGTCCGGCGGAAAACTCCGTGCCGTGACGGCGGAAACCGAATCCCTTTATGCCGCTTCAGTCCCCGGCGCCGTGATTATCGAATTGGACGCTTCCGGAGTTACGCTGATTCCCCGGGAATCAGATATCCCCATCGATGGAACTCCTGTGACATGGTTTTGGGATTGACCTTGGCGATTCCAATCAAACTGTACAACTGCCTATGGGCATAGCATCAGATACTGGACATTCGGAATGGCCCGAAGAACTTGACTGGCAGCGTGTACAAGCTCTACTTCACGAAACAGGCACAAAAAGATGCGAAGAAGCTTGCAGCTTCAAATCTTAAGAAAAAAGCCCAAGAAGTTCTTGATGCGATCCGGAATGATCCATTTGCGGATTATCCTCCTTACGAAAAGCTGATTGGAGACTTATCAGGAGCTTTTTCCAGACGTATCAATAT
Organism: Spirochaetaceae bacterium; assembly: GCA_029210985.1. Classification (GTDB taxonomy): domain Bacteria; phylum Spirochaetota; class Spirochaetia; order DSM-2461; family DSM-2461; genus UBA2779. The sequence goes on from JARGFR010000084.1 coordinate 1,163, forward strand.
TCAACACAGAATTGTCTATCAAGTTGTCGATTCGCAAATGGCTAAAATATTCAGGTTAGGATGATGTTCGTCGTCTGCCGCTGAGATTAAATCGAATTGAGAATTGCCGCCAACTCACCAGCCGTATAAAGGGATATTGATGTCAATCAAGATTTTTTTCATGGAACATCCTTCTGAGTTCATGTTTTTCCGGAACGGTATGCCCTTTCAACACGCCGCGCAGCTTCAGTGTAACGGGAGAAAAGTCCGAGTCCTGATTCGACCTTTGCAGGTTTCTGAAATATTTTTCTACCATCGCTGAAATCGATTGATCTGTTTCCTTAGAGTAGTGATGAGCGAATTCAATGATCTTATCATCGATTGTTAATGTGAGTTTCTTATTCATAGCTCCCTCCGCGTGTTAGACGATGAACTAAATGAATCTTCCCGGCTCGGTTTGAAAAATCTCTGCCAACTTATAAGCTGTCGATTTACTAATGCCCCTGGCACCACGCTCCATAGCTGAAACATTCTGTTTGAGTATTCCCAATCTATTCCCAAGGTCAACTTGGGTCATTCCGGCCCGTTTTCGATACCTTTTGAGTGTTGCTCCCGGAGTCCTTCCCTTTGCAATATCCAGATACCATTGAGCTTGAGAAATATCGATCTGCTCTTCATCGTCATCAATCAGCTCAACGTTGTGATAGTTCTCCTTAAGAAAAGTGAGCAGTTTTTCCGGAATCTTCTCCGCACTGATTTCAATATGGGGCTTTTTCACGACTGCCAGCATAATACACCTCTATTTCCAATTCTCCATTCGATTGAATACTCCAACATGCAACCCACCTGAAACCCAGATGACAATGAAATCTTGTTTTATTGACATCAAGGGGGCTGAAATTTGGCCATCCCTTCTGGATAGGGCCGCCGACCCTCAAGTCCTCAACTAGGTCGAAAAAATCAAGTTGCCTTGCTTTGGGCATCTTTTGTACATTTTTGAGAATCTTCTTCTTGATATTAACTCGGTACACTGTAAAAAATGTAATTCATAAATGATTACACATCAAGGACAGTTGAACACTAATCCGGCTTCTTTTTTATTATTCCGTTACTGGCGGTTTTCTCTATCGCGGGAATGTCTTGGTCAAAAGATCATCCATTTTCTTAAGTGCCGGAGAAAGCGGAATCAGGGTCACATCGCCATTATAGACCAGAAAAATGTCCGATTCCTGATAATCATCATTAAACGCGGCAATACCTTTGTAATATGGAGTTGCAGACTCCGGTTTGACATGCATTTGAGAGGATAACAAAATATGCATCAGAGGTTGAACACGTATGCGCACCACCCTCAATCTTCCTGAAGATCTTCTCAAAGAGGCAATGAAGGTGACCCAAAGCCGGACGAAAACGGATGTCATTACTCTCGCTTTAAGAAACCTGGTACGTCAGCAGAAACTAACAGAACTCAAAGATTATTTCGGGAAGGTCGATTTAGATGTTGATCTCGACTCACTTCGGAAGCGATGACGCGCTTTCTCATTGACCCCTGATCGGCATTTCGAACTCATGGCGCCGCTTTTCCGTCTGAAGGTCAACAAATACCCCTAATACAGCAGAGCTTCCACCCGCCGATAGGTTTCACCCAGCGCCTTGGAGGCCTTCTCATCCAGCTCCTCGCCCACATGGTCGGCCAGATCTTCCAGGCTCTCGAGGCTGGCCGAAACCGCGCCGTGGAAGCTCCGGATGGATTTGAACCAATAGTGACCCTCGCCGTCGCCGTAGAGGGCGACAAATCCCATGCCGCTCTTTTTCTTCTTTTTGCCGCCCCGGGTGACTTTCAGGAGGTTGTCCAAGTCGCTGAGCAGGGCGTCGCGGTGGTCTTCCTTATGGATATGGTAGTTGCTCCGCGGGGCGAAGTCTCTCACGTCCGTCCTGGGGTTCAGCAGCTTGGCCGCTTTTATAATGGTGTTCACCTTAGAGTCGGGGAGCACTTCGTCGCGGTCCAGAAACAGAGTGCCGCGCAGGCCGCCGAAATCCGGCAGGGGTTCGTCCCCGGCCCGCTTCAGGGCATCATGAAGCTGCTTCCACTCGAGTACGGCCCGCTTTTTGTTCCCTTTGCCCGGTGTGTTCGACAGAGAGAAGGACTCACCGCCGATCCAGATTTGCATCGTCGTATCTTTCTTCTCGGCACCCTTGGAACCCTTGCCGCCGAATGCACCGCTCCTGTCGGCACCGATGACGGCGCCTTTGCCGGTCTTGGGCTTGGAAAAGAGCATTTTGGGAAGTTCGGGATGAATCTCGGCCAGCCATTCCTTCCGCAGAGGCGAAACGGTTCGGGCGTAGGTGCGGCTGGTGTGGACGATTTCCCCGGCAACGATGAACTCGGGGTTCTCCCGGAACAGCACCGAACCGGGGTGAATCATGATGCGGTCCACTCCGACGCTGCGGTAGTCGAAGCGTCCGTCTTTCACGCAGACAAAAGGCATCAGTCCCCGGGCGCAGGCTTTCAGGAAGTCTTCGGTTTTACCACCTTCGGCTATGGGAATGCCGCTTTTTGAGGTGATCTCCTCGAGCTGAGCGGTGATGGCCAGAATTTCATCGAGTATTTTTTTGTCCAGATAGTAACGGTCGGCGAATTTCTGCCGGTCCGGGGCGTCCACAAAATCCCAGTAGAGGTTCAGATAGCTGGCGAAATCGCCGTAGCGGTCCGAGCGGAAGGCGTGATGAGCCTTCCGTGCTTCCATTTCCTCACCCTGGGGCAGGAGGAAGGGCGCATTGGTGGAGAGGAAGGCCGCCGCAATAATCACCTCCCGAAGAACATCGGGGTAGCGCAGCACCGACTCGACAATCATCCGGGCCTGCCGCGGCATGAGGGGGTAGGGGGTCATGCGCCGGCCGATGTCGGTGAGGGCATTGTCGGTATCCAGGGCATCCAGAAGCCGCAGTGCGTCCACGGCGCCGTGAATGCCTTTGGAATCCGGCGGACTGATAAAAGGGAATGCTTCGAAGTCCCGGATGCCGATTTCGGCCATCCGCAGCACCACTTCGGCCAGATCGGTCCGGTAGATTTCTTCCCGGGTGAAGGCGTCGCGTTCCATGTAGCTCTTCTCGGGGTAGAGCCGGTAGCACACCCCGGGGCGTGTTCGTCCCGCCCGGCCTTTCCGCTGGTCCGCGGACGCCTGGGAAATGGGGGTTTCCACCAGGGCACTGGTGTAGGTGCGGGGGTTGTAGAAGTTCATTTTGGCCAGCCCGGTATCGATCACCGCGCTGATGCCGTCGATGGTGACGCTGGTTTCGGCCACATTGGTGGACACCACCACCTTAGTCAGGCCCGGCGGCGCCGGATCGAAGACCTTTTCCTGCTCTTCGCTGCCCAGACGCCCGTAGAGGGGCATGACATAGAGCTCTCGGCGCACCTTGCATCCCAGCAGCCGGGCGACGGTGTCTTTAATCATTTTTTCGCCGGTGCAGAAGATCAGAATATCTCCGCCCCCCTCGTCGTCCGCGCCGTCGGGCCGGACGCCGCCGACGATTTTTTCCACCACCGAGGAGATTTTACCGATGAGGACATCCTCGTCCCCTTCCACCGGGGGCGGATCGAAGTAAACATCCACCGGGTAAACCGGCGTGTCGATGCTGACGATGGGACAATCGGTGAAGTAGTCCCGAAACACTTCGGGGTTCAAGGTGGCCGAGGAGATGATGACTTTCAGTTCCGGCCGATGGGGCAGGATTTCCTTCACCAATCCCAGGATGAAATCGATGTTCAGGGTGCGTTCGTGCGCCTCGTCAATCATCAAAACGCTGTACTGGGTGAGCCAGCGGTCGCCTTTCATTTCCTGGAGCAGCGTTCCGTCGGTGAGGATCTTCAGCCGGGTATCGGCACCGGTGATGTCCTCGAAGCGCATTTTGTAACCGACATAGGCGCCCACGTTGGAGTCGAGCTGTTTGGCGATGTAGCGGCAGACGCTCACAGCGGCGATGCGCCGCGGCTGGGTCACCCCGATGACGCCCCTCTCGGCATAGCCGGCTTCATGGAGGATGATGGGCAGCTGGGTTGTCTTCCCTGAGCCGGTAGGGCTTTCGACAACGATGACTTGGTTCTCTTCTAATGCATCGAGAATGCGCTGTTTCTGAGAATAAACGGGTAGATCGTGTGGGTTCATGGGCATATATATCCTATGCTAGGCTAAAGGTTGTTGAATTACAATCGAGGGCAATTACGATGAGATTGACGGAGATTCAGAAGAACACGATAAGGGAAACAGTCTCGGAGGTGTTCGGTGCCGATTCCTCAGTCTATCTCTTTGGTTCACGGGTAGATGACCACAAGCGAGGCGGGGACATCGACCTGCTGGTGGTGAGCGCTCATCACATAGACGAAGCATTCCGACTGAGCCTGAAAACTCAATCCCGGCTTGCCAGGAGGCTCGGGGAGCAAAAAATCGATTTGATTACCACCGTCAAAGACTTGGATGATGACAGATTGGTTGTCAAAGAAGCTTTGAATAAAGGAATCCGATTGTGAAAGATCTTGAAATCAATCGAAACCGCATCAGCATCACCATTGCTGAGTGCGAAAAACACGTCTTGAGAATCCACCGAGCAATCGGATTAGCGTCATTTTTTCCTCTGAATAAAGAGTCCTATGAGAAACTGACCGAAGATGAAATCGCCCATATCGATCAATTGATCTATCGATTTACCAAGCTCCAGGATGCCATGGGACGCCGATTAATTCCTGCAACATATCACATGCTCGATCCTGAGAATGATGAGGCTTCATTTCTGGATCAGTTGAATAGCCTTGAGAAATATGGCTTTATCAGCGATGCCGAGAGATGGCATGAATTCCGTATCCTGAGAAACCGACTTTCTCATGAATATCCGGATAATGTCGATCAGATGATTGTTGTCTTAAACGAATTTTATCGATCCGTCTCAGAATTCCTTGAAATCTATTTCAATTTCAAATCGTCTTTGATATCCCGCGAGCTGCTCAAATAGCCGATTCCGGTCACTTTTCGCCCAGCAGTCCCTTCGCCTTCTCCCGGGCGGCGGGGAGCGTCAGTCCGTCATAACTCTCCCGACTCCGCAGATCTTTCAGGTTCACCGTTCCGGCCGCGGCTTCGTCGGGGCCGATGATGATGGCCAGGGGAATATCCTTAGCCTCGGCGTATTTGAACTGGGCGCCCAGCTTTTTCATTTCGGGATACACCTCGACGGCCAGACCGTGCTGACGCAGATCCAACGCGCTTCGCTGGTACTTGGCCAGCAGGCTTTCATCGAGCATCAGGATGATGATGTCGGTGGCCGACGAGGCGGTTTCGATCCGCCCGAGCTCGTCCAGACCGGCCATCAGCCTATCGAGTCCGATGGAGGCGCCCACGCCGCTCACCGGCTGTTTCATAAAGAGTCCGGTCAGGTTGTCGTAGCGGCCACCGGAGCAGACCGAGCCGAGGCCGGGGAGGTCGTCCAGGAAGGTTTCGAAGACGATGCCGGTGTAGTAATCCAAACCCCGGGTGATGGAAGGATCGAGAACCAGTCCATGGCTGAGCTGCATTTCCTCCACGGCGTCCAGTATCGCCTTGATGCGTAGGGCGCTGGAATCCCCGGCGGCGCCCGCCAGGGTGGTCATCTTCTCCAAAGTCCGGCGGTTATCACCTGTGGGAGTGATGAAATCCAGCAGGGTTTCGGTGCCTTGGGCTCCCACCATCTCGCCCAGGAGGGACCGGACTTCGTCGGCGCCGATTTTGCCGATTTTATCGACAATGCGCAGGACTTCGGCGGTTTGGCCCTGGAGACCGAGTTTTTCCAGGAGACGGTTGAACAGTCCCCGGTGGCTGAAACGGATTCGGGACTCTCCGGCGTCCAGCGCTTTGAGACCGGCACCCATCATCAGCATGATTTCCAGATCCGCCGAGGCGCTGTCGGTTCCCACCACGTCGAAATCGCACTGGATGAATTCCCGGTAGCGGCCTCTCTGGGTGTTCTCGCCCCGCCAGACCTTGCCGATATGATAGCGCCGGAAGGGCATCGGAATTTCATGATGATGGGCGGCCACGTACCGGGCGAAAGGGACGGTAAGATCGAATCGCAGGGCCACGTCCCGGCCGCCGTGGTCGGTGAACCGATAGGTCTGCTTGTCGGTGTCTCCGCCGCCCTTGGAAAGAAGGATTTCGGCGTATTCGAGCACCGGTGTATCGATGGGGACATAACCGTAGGAAATAAAATGATCTTCCAAGGCCCGGATCAGCTTTCTCCGGGGGATTTCCGTCGAGGGGAGAAAATCCCGAAAACCTTTGAGAACCTTGGGTTGGATGATGCCGGCCATGTACGCGCTCCTTCAAAAACCCATCATCGCCGGATGACTGGATTGGGGCAAGAGCCCCGCTCTCCTCGGTCCGCCTGCTAAGTCACCGGCAGGTCCATCAGAAGCAGATCGAACCGCCCAGCGGATTCCTGCCACAGCCAGGCGAATCGGAAGCCCAGGCTGAATCCCGAGTATGAATTAAAGGCGCCGAAATCAACGCTCAGGGCGGCCCCGGCGGACCAGGAGGGCTCCCAGATACCGGAATCCGCCCATCCGGGCCGGCCAAGCGCATCCAGGGGGCCGGTGAAGCCGAAGTCGCCGAAGAGGCCCATCCGGAAACGCTGGATGAACACCAATGCGCCCAGAGGCATGTCGGGATAACCCAAAGGAAACTCATAATCGATGGACGAAACCAAGAGTGTTCCCGGATTCGCATACTCATATCCCCTCGGACCCCGGATCAGCGGGACAAAATCGGCGGTGCGCCTCTCGATACCCCCGGCGAGGGTGAGGAAAGTCTGAGGCAGACCACCGGGCAGGGAAATCCCCAGCTCTCCGGCGGCGACATCCTCGTATCGGCTTTGGATGGGGAGGTGACCATAGCTGAGTTCCATCTCGATGCCGAGTTCCGGCCGAAAGGCTCGGGGGCCGCCGGGTCTCCGGAGCCGCCAATCCAGGTCGTAGAACGCCACAGGCAGGGTTTCTTCGGCTCCGGCGGGATTTCGCCATTGGGCGCCGAAGGCCGAACCGATATCCAGCCGGTGGTTCCAGATGCCGCTCCGGGAGAGATTGATCGGGTCATCGACGGTGAGGGCCAGGGTGGTCTGGTGGAAGGGATTTGCATCGGCGGATCGGTACCGGTATTCAGCATCGATGCCCAGGATGGGCCGCATCCCGGTGTAGAGCAGGGCGGCATAGGCGCCCGGCGCCGTGTCCGCGGCATCATAGAGTCCGCCGGTGCGCAGGGACAGTCGACCCAGAACATCATCCGAGATGACGCCCAGAGTCAGAGCGTTCCCCCGGGCGCCGAAGCCCCGGGAATGAATGTTCACCATGCCGGAGAGGGGGGAATAGGGCCCCTCCGGATTCTCAAAACCCATTTTGATTTTCTTTTGACTCACCTCCAGTTTCAACTCGTCCGTCTCGATAACGGGAACCGGCACTCGGAGCACCACCTCACCCTGATAATCCGGCAGGGCCGCGGCGTAGAAATGCGTTCCCGCTTCGTCGGAGATGGGCAAGGTGAGTCCCCAGGCTCCCCGGGCCGCCAAGTAAGGTTCGAATCCGGGCCTCAGGGCCCAGACGGCCTCCTCGCCCGAAGCGTTGGACCCGAAGAGCACGGATCCTCCGTCCCGGGTATAGACCGGCCTTTTCACCGTATCGAAGGAGGGTTCGGTGAGGCCGCGAATGTCCTCCCCGATGCGCCATTCGACGACGCGCCGTCCTCGGGAGCTGCGGGTGCTGAACACCAGGCGCTCCCCGTCAGGCGACCAGGAAGGGTAGGCGGCGCTCTCGCTCTCCAGGACGATTTCGGCCGACCGGCGGCCCTTCCGGCCCTCATCGGCATAAAGAACCACCACCGCGGCGTCCCCGCCGCGAACCATTTCCACCGCCGCCAGCCGCGTCCCGTCGGGAGAGAGGGCGGGGTAGAGGAATCGGGACGAAGGGAAGAGGGTACGGCGGCGCTTGAGACCACCGTCCTCGTCCAGATCGGCGACGGTGATGTCCGAGACGCTCACGCCGACTTGCACCGGATGAGCCCGGACGGCATTCCAGGCCAGTCGAAATCCGCCGCCGGGTAACTCGGCCATGGACACCCGGCCGCCGGCGGGCAGATGCATCAGCGTCTCTTCCAGGGCATCGGGGCCGATACGGACCAGCCGGGGCGAATCGGCCATGGAGGACTTACGGGCGTAGAGAAAACCGTCCGAGGCGGCCAGAAGAGGTTCGTATTCGGGAAAATCCACCGGTTCGGGGGTTATCACCTCGCCTGGAAGCGGCGGCCGGGGAGTCTCTTCCATCGCTGCGACGGCCGCTCGGGCCATCTCGTCAAAGAGTTCCACGGGCTGTCTTCCGGCGGCTTTCTGAGAGGCCCGATAGAGCCCAAGTACGGGAAAGGGAAATCGGGCGGTACGGGTATAGATTTCGGCCAGCACATCCTCGCCGTATTCGTCGCGAATCCAGGACACCAGCTCATATCCCATCCGGTAGGGATCGGGGATGGGTCGGCGAAAGGAGGGGTTGGCCGCCCGATGAAGACCGATCTCCGGATCGGCGGCCAGCAGGGCCGCCATCTCCCGGGTGAAGAGGGGATCCCGGCCGCGCCCCTCCTGGGAGAGGTCTGTTTCCATCACCACCGCGTCACCTTCCAGGAGCCATGTGGGATACCCCAGAACGATGCCGGCTCCCCATCCCAAATCGCCGAAGAGGATTCGAAGAGCCCGGGTGGCTCCCTGATCGGCGGCTTCGAACTGGGCGATGTGGCGCCCTTCGTGGTGGGCTAAGAGTCTCCACCAATCGCTGATTGCCGTGAAATCCTCACCCGGTGCGGCGTACCAAACACTCCGGCGAGGTGCCAGGGAGACAAATCCGTTGGCCTCTACGCCGAGGTCGGTCAGGACAAGCGGCCATTTACCGTGGGTGTGCGGTGCGGGCAGACCGGCCGCGGCCGCATCCACCGCCCCGTCCAGGAACGCGGCCAGGTGAGCGGCTTCGTCGCTGAGGGTTTCGGGGTAAATGATGCGGAATTGCTCGGTTTCCCTCTGCATCCACCGGGTTCCGGGGATGTGCTGGGCCGCTGTCGGCATGACAGGGAGAATGAGCAAACAGAGTGTTAAGGCGGCGCGGATTCGTGAAGACATTCTGCTATCAGTGTAAGGCGCCGGGGCCTTCGGAGGTCAATAAAGGCTCTTTCAAAAATGCGCCTTTGAACCGTATGCTGCGTTGTCTCGGTGCTCAAATGCTCATTTAGCTCCGCTACACTGCGCTTTTGCGCTCTCGACCGTCTTGCCTAAGGCCCAAATCCACTGTTTATGAAAGAGTTTTAATAAAGAAAATATTATCGAGTTATTGACAAGTTAATTCGTATATGAATAATAGGGATTATCTGAGAACGGGCTGCGGCCCATCAAGGACGTCCAATTCTGCCGTCACCGACGGATCCAAAGGTGGAAGACTGATGGAAAAGCGGCTGGGAGTCATCGCCATACTCTTGACGGGTACCGAACCGGTTCGGACATTGAACACTCTGCTCTCCGACTTCGCGGATATGATTCTGGCGAGACAGGGGCTGCCCTTGAGGCAGAAAGGTGTCCATGTCATTTCCCTGGTGGTGGAAGGCACCACCGACCGAATCGGGGCGCTCACGGGAAAATTGGGTCGACTTGAAGGCTGCAAAGTCAAATCCGTTCTCACCGATTATCGGGAGGAGAACGATGAGGACAGAGCAGACTGAGTTCATAAGGACGATAACCCCCGGCAAGCGGGGAACATCGCCCGCCGGGCAGGCAAACACCGCAACTGCAAAAACCGTGCCCGTAAATGCCGCGCCCATTCTCAACCACGCCCGCATCGCTGAGCTCAGCCGCGTTCCGGCGCCTTCGCCCGGTCGCCTCGAGGACATCCTCACCAAAGCTCTGGAACTCAAAGGTCTCTCAGACCCTGAAGCCGCCGAACTGCTGGCGGTCAGCGACTCCGCGGCTCTTCAGCGGGTTCTGGAAACAGCCGCGGTGGTCAAAAAGGAAATTTACGGCGCCCGGATGGTGCTTTTCGCCCCGCTGTATGCCGGGAACAAATGCGCCAACGAATGTCTCTACTGCGGTTTCCGGTCCGGAAACCGGGATATTCACCGGGTGACGCTGAACGACGAACAGCTCATCGGCGAAACCCGCGCCCTTTTGCGTCAGGGACATAAGCGCGTCCTTCTGCTGGCCGGCGAGACGGGAAGCTACGGGGTGGACTTCATCATGCACGCCCTGGACACCATTTACGGCGTTGAGGAGAACGGCGCGAAGATTCGGCGGATCAATGTGGAAGTCGCGCCCATGTCGGTCGAGGATTTCCGCACACTGAAAACCGGCGGCATCGGCACCTATACCTGTTTCCAGGAAACCTACGATCCGGATCTTTACGCCAAGTACCATGTTCGGGGACCCAAGGCCGATTATCACTACCGCCTCTCGGTGATGGATCGGGCCATGGAGGCCGGGATTGACGATGTGGGTGTCGGCGTACTTTTCGGTCTGGCTCCCTGGAAGCAGGAAGTGATTTCCCTCCTGAACCATGCCCGGCACCTGGAACGCCGTTGGGGCTGCGGCCCGCATACGGTGTCGGTCCCTCGTCTGGAGCCGGCTCCCGGCGCTCCGATAGCCAATTCCGTACCCTATCCGGTGAACGATGAGGCCTTCCGACTCCTGGTGGCGGTTCTCAGAGTCACCTTGCCCTACACGGGCATCATCCTCTCCACCCGGGAATCCAAAGAGATGCGGGATGATTTGTTCCGATACGGCGTCTCTCAGGCCTCGGCCGGATCGAGAACTACGCCGGGAGGGTATGGGGACGAGGAGACGGAGGGGAGCCTGGGCGGCCGGGCGGCCGGCGAAGCTGCAAACCACGACACAGCCGGTGATTCCCCGGCCGACGGTGAACTCGCCGCCGAGTTCACCCACAGTCAATTCTCCCTGGCCGACCACCGCACTCTCCACGAGGTCGTCGGCGATATGGTGGACGGCGGTTTTGTTCCCTCGTTCTGCACGGGCTGCTACCGCCAGGGACGCACCGGGGCGGATTTCATGGATCTGGCCAAACCCGGACTGATTAAGAGTTTCTGCCTGCCCAACGGCCTTTCGAGCTTCGCCGAGTATCTGGAAGACTACGGGGATGCCTCGCTGAAAGTCCGCGGATACGCCCTGATAGACAAACTCACTCGGGAAACACCGAATCCGGAGGTGCGGGAGAGAATTGAGTCGAGTGTGGCCGAGATACGAAATGGAAGCCGGGATGTCTATGTCTGAGAGGTCCGACGGCCGCGAATCGGTGGCTGCCGAAGTAATCAGTCTCGAAAAGGACGCCACCGAAACGGCCGGCTCCAAAACCGCCGACCCCGGGCCCGGGGGAGTTTCTCGGTCCGCCGGCCTTGAGAAACCGGATTCCGTCGATTTGGGTGAATCCCCCGGGCCGTCCCCCGGCCTGCTCCGCAGTGAAGCTGTGGACCTCTTCCGACGTCGGGATCTGACGCCGCTGGCCGCCGAAGCCCGTCGCATCGCCACCCGGGAGTTCGGCGACGATGTGTACCTCCGGGGGCTCATCGAGTACACCAATTTCTGTGCGGTGGACTGCCTCTATTGCGGCATTCGCCGATCGAATTCCCATCCCCGGCGGTATCGCCTGAGCTCCGAGGAAATTCTGGCGGCGGTGAAGGAAGGGTATGGACGGGGGCTCCGTACTTTCGTTCTCCAAGGCGGCGAGGATCGGTGGTTCACGACGGACCGTCTGGCGCGAATTTGCGAAGATATTAAAGAGGTGACCGGCGGCGAAGCGGCTCTCACCCTGAGCTGCGGGATTCGACCTGCGGCGGACTATCGTCTCCTGAAGGCCGCCGGCGCCGACCGTTATCTGATGCGCTTCGAAACCTCGGATCCGGATCTTCATCGTCATCTGCGGGGCGGAGTGGAACTGAAACACCGCCTGGACGCCCTGGAGAATCTTCTGTCCGCCGGATTTCAAGTGGGTTCGGGATTCATGGTGGGCTTACCCGGGGAGAACGACGACACGGTGATTCGGAATGTGGAGCTTTGCGCTGAGATGGGTGTGGACATGGCCGGGGTGGGCCCCTTTATTCCTCATCACCAGACGCCTCTGGCCGATTCTCTGCAGCAGCCTCTGGAACTTGCCCTATATGCCACGGCCCTGGTACGCATCTTCTGTCCGGAAACCCATATACCGGCCACCACGGCGGCGGGCTCCCTGGAGAAGGACGGCCGGGAGAGAATGATTGCCTGCGGAGCCAATGTGCTGATGCCCAATCTGACTCCGGTGACTTATAAGAAGGATTATCTGCTCTATCCCGGGAAAATCTGCCTGGATGAGAGCGGGCTGCAGTGCGTGGGCTGTCTGTCCATGAGGGTTCTCACTGTGGACCGACAAATCTCGTTTGACAGGGCCGACGGGCGTGTCGGTGGACCGGCTGCATGACCGAAAAGAAAACCGCCCCTTTATGGGGCGAGGAGACCGCCAAAGCACTGGAGAATTTCGGCCGGGCCTCGGGCGGCCGAGACGCCGGCGATAAAACCACTGACGGTGATCCGTGCGCCGGACCGCGAAATGCCGTTCCCTTGGGCGACCGGAAACCCGTCGAGGCC
>JARGFR010000085.1 GCA_029210985.1 Spirochaetaceae bacterium
CCTCGATAAAACCGATATCGACTTCCTCCCTCACCACATTCTCCGTTGAGGCGACGGTGGATTCCAGAACGGCTCCACCGGATAAGCCGACGACGGGACGCCTTTCCTGTTCTCTGACGGTATCGGAGGGCTCCTCAGATCCGAAGATTCTCTCGACATCCAGTATGACGTACAGGCGACCGTCGTTTTCGACGACACCGCTGATATACTTGATATTGATGTCTCCGAAGAGCGGATGCGGGGGCTGAACATTCTCGCTGGCAATTCCCACGACTTTGTCGATGGTGTCCACCACGACGGAGATGACATGACCCTCCAGGCGAAGGATAATCATGTTGACGTTTCCTTCTTCCAGGGAATCCTCAATGGGAAGATTGAAAAAGGTACGCAGGTCGATAACGGAAATGATATCGCCTCTGAGATTGTAGACACCCTTAACGAAGGGCGCGGCATTCGGAACAAAGGTGAATTTGGCGGCTTTGGAAATTTCCTTCACTTTCATGATGTCGATTCCATAGTCTTTACCCGCCAGGGTAAACGTCACCATTTTAAAATCAACACGTGTCTGTTCTGCCTGTGCCGCGTTTTCTCTGATCTTGGTCTGTTCCATAGAAGCCCCCTTACCGGACCACCCGGTTTTGCCGGGCTTCTTGTTCTTTTCGGACACCTAGATCGAGCAGCTGACTGACATCAATGATGAGGGAGACCGTGCCGTCGCCGAGAATTGTGGCGCCGGCGATTCCCGGTGAATTTGTGTATCGGTCCTTCAGCGGTTTGATCACGACATCCTCCTCTCCTATGAGGGAATCCACCATCAAACCCATTTTCTTATCGCCGCTGCCGACGATGACAACGAAGTTATATTCGGAATCCTTGACAGATTCGATGCGAAAGAGTTTTCCCAATCGCAGCAGACTGATGACATCATCTCTGACATTGAACACCTCGTAGTTGTCGATAATGTTAATCTCCTCAGGTTTGATGCGATGACTCTCGACAACACTGGTGATGGGAATGGCGTATATTTCAGTTCCGACTTTGACGAGAAGGCCTTGTATGATGGCCAAGGTAAGGGGAAGTTTGATCGTGAATCTTGTTCCCTCCCCGAGTTTCGACCATACGGCCACACTGCCGTTGAGTTTTTCAATTTGTTTGCGTACAACATCCAGCCCGACGCCTCGGCCCGAGATGTTGGTAACTTCTCCGGCGGTGGAAAAACCGGGTTCAAATATGAGATTGAAGGCTTCGATATCGGAAAGCGCCTTATTCGGATGGATGATACCCCGGTCGATGGCTTTGTTTCGAACTTTTTCCACGTCGATGCCCGCACCGTCATCGGCAATTTCGATGACGATCATATTCCCCTCGTTCGACGCTTTGAGAAGAAGTCGGCCGCGTCCAGGCTTACCTGCTCTTTTCCGTACGTCAGGAGACTCGATGCCGTGGTCCATAGAGTTGCGCACACAATGCATCAGAGGATCAAGAAGTTCCTCAGTCACCGATTTGTCCAGCTCCGTATCTTCACCTTCGATAATGAGATCGAGTTCTTTATCCAGACTTTTCGACAAATCCCTCACAAGACGCGGGAATCGACTGAAGATCTGACTGATGGGAACCATCCGAATACGCAGGATCGCTTCATGCAGATCGGACGTGTTGCGCCCGAGATTTGCAGCGGTGTTTCGGAAAGAGGCTATGGTGGATTTCAGATTCGATTCAAAACTGTCGAATGCCGAGTAGAGTCCTCCATACAGCTCGTTAATTTCAGATTTGATTTCCTTGACCGCTCGACCCTCTTTGATTTGCTCCAGCCACTGAGGCAGAGATTCGAACAAACCTTTCAAACCGTCTTTGTATGTACCCTCCGCCGTATTCAATTCCGTAAGGATTTCATTGAATTGGGTGCTGATCTGGTTGAATGTCGCCTTGTTGATGACCGACTCACTGACCAGGTTCAGCAGATTGTCGATACGCTGACTGTCGACACGAAGGACGGATCCCGAGCTCGTCTCTTTTTTGAAAGAAGAGGTCGGTGCTTCATTGAGGGGTTTAGAGGATTCCGGACCAGGAGGCTCCGGGACAAGCGCCGTAAGTTCCTCGACTTCCTCGACTTCCTTGACTTCTTCGACCTGTTCCGCAGCAGGGGTGGAGACCGGTTCCGGCGCGGGCATCCCTTCAGGTTCTTCGTCCAGTCCACCAACATGAACAGACACTGTGACATCACTTATAGCGACAGATGATTCGAGCTGATCGGGATCTTCCTTCGTTGAGAGATAGTAATCCACCACCGGATGGAACATATCTTCATACAGTGCATCAAAGTCCGGCACCGTTTTCATTATCTGTCCCAGGTCCTTGAGTTTGGCGAACACCTGAATGCCGCCGACGGTATTCATCGGATTCGATTCATCGAAGGTGACGCGGACACGAACCACGCGCTCACCCGAACCGGCGGCTTCGGCCATTTCCAGTTTCTCATATTCCGAAAGTTGGACGTCCTCATTCTCCGTCTTAGCCGAAGGTACGGGCTGCGCCACTTTGTCCATCGGTTTGGGTTCAACGGGTTTGATATCCTCTTTCTTGGCAATCATCATTTCCAGATTCGCCCTGACGCCGGAGATATCCTCATCGTAGACCAGACCGTTCCGTCTGGAGGCCAACATGGCCTTGATGATGTCAATGGAAGAGAGCAGGACATCCACGTTTTCACCAGAGACTTTGACTTCACCTCCGCGAATCGCATCCAGGAGGTCTTCCAGGATATGAGTGAAGGAAGAAAGCTCTTCCATCTGCACGGTGGCCGCACCGCCTTTCAAAGTATGTGCGGCACGGAATATTTCATCGATGGCATCCTGGTCCTTCGGATCGTCTTCCAAGGCCAGGATATTCTGCTCCATCAGTTCGACCTGCATTTGCGCTTCAGAATAGAAATCCTTGAGGAGTTCTTCATTGTTCGGATCCAAATAGTCGCTCATATACACCGCCTAGCTGAAGCTATTGAGTTCCATTATAAGTGATAAGTCGAGACATCTGCCACCGGTAAATAAAAAAGACCCGACCGAAGTCGGGTCTTTTGATACACAAAACGGATGATTACTGAGCGGTGTCGGCGTCTTCCGGCTCCTGATGCATCTTCTGCTCTTCAAGATAGCGAAGTACTTGCAGGTTGCCCAAGCGATTCAGCTCGGCATTTCGACGCTCTTCTTCGCGCTGAGAGAGAATACCCCAAACCTCTTCGTGGTTCAGGTCGGTATCCACGTCCTGAATGATGGCCTGGTCGTACACAACCGTGACATCTTTGACGTAGGAGATAAAATCTCCGCCTTCCTGCATCGCGTCCCGGTAGAATTGAAGACTGTCCAACGTCACGGACGGAGCGCTTCGGGGGTACAGGGGGACACTTGAAAGCTCACGATTACGTACTTCGGAAATGTAGTTGGGGTTGTTCCAGGTCAATTCCCGCCAACCATCGAAGTCCAGGTAGCCCAACGGAATCTGCTGGGTCTGTTCCTGTTCGTCAACCAACACGACAGACATACCCATGGGGTAATTCATGCCGTAGACATTCACCTTGATACTCTTGATGACACCGACGTTCTTTACAACGCCGAAACCGGTGAACTGATCGCCTCTGGGGGCATCCTCGATGACGGGACTGGTCGCGTAGGCCGGAATGGCGAACGGCGGCTTGACCCAGGCGTACGAGTTGAAAGAACCCTCAGGGTAGTGGACACGGACGCCCATCACCTGTTCGCCGGCGAACTGATTCGCGTTCTCATTGACGGTGACCGCTCTGACATAGGACAGACGATCGTTGGTGACGTTGCGTGAAGAACTCGATAGCTCAATATCCCAATTCGGAACATAGAGGGAGGTGTTCATCGCCGCCTTCTCATCCTCGGTAAAACGGGTACCGGCGACGGAGCTGAAGTCCACGAGGGTAGCCTGGTGCTCGCCCTGGTAATCGTCTAAGAGGTCGTTGAAGTCGATCAGAACGCTTTCCTCTGCGAAGACCGCACCTGAAATTATCAGGGTGACAGCCAGGAAAACGATAATCCTTTTCATAGGAGGCTCCTTTGCCAAAATATGCATTTGTTTACTCAACCTAAAGAAAAACTATAGCGGAGCGTCGGAAACTGTCAACGAATTAAATTTTTTTTTGGTCTTTTTCCGTACTTTTCGCCCTTTTTTTCCTATTGAACCCTTTCTTCGGCATAGTAAGGCGCATGGACCTGCCGGCCCTCTACGGTGAACACAATTTCTTCGACACGGGGAAAATTATATCGAATGTTCCGCTCAAGGTTGTCGAGGGCCTGTTGGAACGTAATCGGCATTTCGTCATCGGTGCCGAGAATCCGGGCGTTCAAGTCGACATAAACCGTCCTATCCAAAACGGCCACATGCCGCACTTGAGTACCCCGGGGTGCGGCCTTCGACCATTCAAGACCGACGGGCCCCAGGAACAGTTCGCTGATGAACACATCAATCCGTCCGTCGGTATCTTTCCGAGCCGGAATACCCCGGCGTTCACTGCCGAACCGGACACCGTTATTGTCGGGATAAAAAAAGACTCTCCCGTCCATTTCCGGACGAAAGAAGGTGTAAACCAGAAGAGAAATGATAAGAGCGACCAGCAAGGCGGTCAGAGGCGCGAAAGGGCTTGTCAGAAAACGATGGAACACTCGTGTCAAAAAATCAACTCTCCCTGTTTTCGAAATAGGCGACAAAATCAACTACGCCATTATAGATAGCCTGGGTGATTCGTCTCAAGTATTCAGGACTCCGAAGTCTTGCCGCTTCCGATTCGTTGGTCAGGAAACCCACCTCGACCAGCACCGAGGCCATCCGTGCGTTGCGGACGACAAACCAGCTTTCCTCCCGCCTGCCTCTGTTGGGTACGTCTGTCCCCAGCTGATCGTCGAATCCCTCAAGAATCATATCCGCCAGCCTCACACTCTCATGAGTAAAAACTTCTTCCCAAAGAGTGTTGACGATGGGTGCTATCGTGGTTCCGTCGCTGCCCAGGCTTCCGGGGTCGACCAATTCACGGCGATAATCCCTCGGCAGGTACCAGACTTCAAATCCTTCGGCGTCGGAGTTCAGGCTGGCATTGGCGTGGATGGAAATGTAAATCATTCCTTCCCTCGGTCCCAGTTCAACGCCGTTGGCCAACTCCACCCGGTCTTCCAGGGACGGATAAATATCCGAATCCCGGGTGAGAATGACATTTTTATCCGGAAAGGTGTCATTGAGAGCCTCGGCCAATTGGAGACTCACTTCCAGCACGACATCTTTCTCCATAATCGGATAGGAAAGATCGTCCACCGGCCATGACCGGCTTGCTCCGGCATCACGACCTCCATGCCCGGGATCGATCAGAATCGTCGAGAGACGGTATGGTCCGGCCGATTCCGAGTCAACACCGAAGATTCTCATCACTTCATCCGCGGCTTCTTCGGAAAAGATAAGTCGTCCCTGTTCGTCCAGGACGGTACCCGTCACTACCAATTCGTCTCCGTTAAGCACCATCCATGGATCTCCGGCCCGAAAAACCAGGACCGTGCCGTCGCGGTTCAGGCTGCCTGTATGCCTCCACGGGTCCCATCGAAGCGTCGCACCGGTGCGACGAAGAAGTTCTTCCAGAGAAACAGGGGCCGCGAAAGTCTCGAGGGGTTTCACGAACAAGAACAGAGCCATCAGGGCAAAGGCGACAATGAACCCCGGCCGGCGGCGCGGAATGGTGATTGTCCTAAATGCGGCGCTCAAGATACCACCTCGCTCCGGCCAAACCGCCCCGGATGAGGGCTTTCCAGAAATCCGAAGCGGTTTGTGTGTCCCGGTTCGAGTCATTATCCGGCGCCCATTCCAAAAATCCCTCGCGTTGAAGAACCTCAAGGCAGTCCAGCGGTGTACGGCCAATCACGTCATGACAATTGCACGATGAATCGGCAGCAGATTCAGGCAAAGACTGAATGCTCAGCGGACCTTCTCCGCGGCGTCCCCGGGATGGTTTCGGCGGAGAATCGGACCAAAGGGACTCCAGATAGGCCGCGAACCGACCGGTATCATCGAGGGGAAAGGCATCCGGTGGAAAATCCGTCCGGTCATCCAGGAACACACCGGTGGTATCGTCCCGGGGATCGAGTTCCATTCTCAGAGTCCTCAAAGCGGCCAGAGCCCGCTGTTCCGCTTCATTCCAATCGGCACCCACCGTAATGACATTACCGGCCTTTTCCACGTTGTTTCTCGGGAATACCAGTTTGTCTCCGGCACCATATCGAAGAAACACCTCTTTGACTCCCGGAAGAGCCAAGGCTTCTTCCCGCCCGTTCAAAGTCCTGATTGTTCCGTCAATCCCGATCAGTGCCCGTTCCGCGCAGACCCGCAGCGCCTCTTCCCGATGAACCTCGGCATCCAGTCCAACCGCCAGCCGCAGACCTCCCCGGGTCGGTTCGACATCGCTGGCATAGGGCCAGGTCCAGCCCGACATGTAGCCGCCGGACAGCCGGGCGGCGATTTCACCGATCATGGGACCAGCGCGGGTGAGCTTCACATCTCCTTTGGCGGCACCGTGAGTGAGTCCCAATGCTTTCACTCCATGCTCGAAAGCATCCCACAATATTTCGATGTTTGCCCGGGTTTGCTTTGTGGGAATGGTGTGTCCAATTTCGATGAACCGGGGAGAATAGGTGATGTGACGATCCGCCAGTCCGCAGCGTATGAGACGACCGTTCTCGACCAGAGCATCCAGGCTGTATTCCGGACCTTCCATATAGGATTCCAATAAGGCCCGTCCGCTGCGGGAATACTTCCGGGCGGCATCCAGAGCTTCCGGAAGTTCGACATCGCGGTCGATTCTCACCACCCCGCGTGCTCCCATACTGTCCACGGGTTTCACCACCCAGGGACCGGGTACCTTGGCGGCACAGGCCGAAGCGTCATCATCAGGACCAACCTCGATAAAATCCGGGGAAGGCACACCGGCCTTGAGAAAAGCTTCGCGCATCAGCCTCTTGTCCGTCGCGGCCCGAGCCGCTTTACCAGAGTGACCGGGCAGGCCGAATGCCTCAGCCACTTCGGCCACGGACAGGGAGAAGTCGGTCCCGGCTGTAAACACACCATGGAGACCTCTGCCGTCCCGAAGAGTTCGTGCCGATTCGATGAGTGCCGGCACATCTTTGAGATCAACCGGAAAAAAGTGATGGCAAAGGGACCGCCCTTCCGCCTCCGGATTTCCATCGGCGGCGGCAACGTACCATCCCATTTCCCGGGCGATACGCAGTGCGGGAAGCTGCATTACCGAGCAGCCGAGGATAAATATGACGTAGGGAAAATCCTCAATCGGTCTGTTCAGGCATGCCCTCCTTGACGGCATAGACCTCGAAAGTATCGCCCAGAGAGAATATGCGGCTCAAGCGGTTTACCATTCTGAAGAGTAATCCGCCCTTCTTGATGGGCAATCCGAATCTTTCGGGATGATGGCCGGTTGTCCGTATCCTGTATGTTTGAAATCCGTAGCGAGCCAGCAGTTTCCTGGCATTTACGGGTGTCCAGACGGTGTAATGATCCGCGGGACTGTGCTCCAGGAAGCGACGTAAGGAACGTCGTCCGGAGATTCCCGATCCGTTCGGCGTGGAGAAAGCCAGAACACCGCCTGGAAACAGCAAATCGGACAATACCTTGAGAACCCGGTCCAAATCCGGAAAATGTTCAATCACATACCATAAAGTCACGACATCAAATCCGTCGACTCCGAACAGATCCTTGGGGTTGTCCCCTGGGAACCGGCCTGTCTCGGCGGACAGGCCCAGGGTTTCCCGGATGTATTTCACACCTTCTGCGGATACGTCGATTCCCCGGCAATGATAACCGGACTCATCGGCGGCCTTGAGGAACGGCCCGAATGCACATCCCACATCCAGAAGAGATCCTTTCGGGACAGCTTTATGTCCGATGACATCCAGCCGTGAGCGGGCCATACGTTCAATGGCCGGGAAATCTTCCAGATAACTGCGTCCGTATTGAAGACGGTATTCGTCCTGGAAATACGACGACCCGTACTCATCGTTTTTCAACGTGAAGCGATAAAGACCGATCATTCCGCAGTCGGAGCATCGATAGTATGTCTTGGTCGGAAACCTCGCGATGACGGCGGGTAGAGGCGCACCGCAAACCGCGCACCGCGGTTTGGGAGCCTCGAAACCGGCCAGGGTTTCCGCCAGGTTCCGTCTTCGGTCTCCGATAGAGGACCTGAGATTCTCAGCTGCCCGATTCAGGTACTCGGTACTCTTCAGTCGACGGTCCAAAGCCCGGGAGGAGCTCCTGGAGAGTCGGTTATCCAAATTGAATCGGATCTTTCCGATTCCGGGGACACCGGCAGCCGAGGAAAGCTTCGCATGGTATGGAGTCGGGTCGACGGTGAGAACCGCACACCCCGCGGCAACGGCTTCCCATAGGGTGATGCCATAGGAGGTGATCACCAGACCAAAATCACCAAGCAGTCCTTTGAGCTCCTGAGGTTCACGAAGAATGCGAACCCCTGAGGGAAGCCGATCTTCCGTGATGGACTCAGGACAAGTTGCGGTAATAAGACGTTCCGCACCGATGGATTCCACTAGGAAGCGAAGAACCGGCAGGGTGAGACCGGCCTTATCCTCACCGCCGAAGGACACCAGAACGGGACCCGCCGCGTCGGGGGTCCGGGTGACGGATGGAAGATCGAGCCAGTCCGGAGATGATGCGTTCGCCTCGGTTCTCCGGGGACCCGGAATGATATCGATCAGATAGGGTGCCGTTCTGCGCGCCTCTCCGTCGTCGTCCAGAAGGATGGGTGTCGCCTTCTCTGTCCAGGGAACCAAGTCTTCGGTTGTGCTGATGCGCCTGTCGAAAACCGCCAGGGAACGCAGAAAACCGTCGGGAGCTCCGGATTGACGAAGTTCAACATCCATACCCGAGGGCGGCATGGAGCCCTCGAGGACCATTCCGCGGTTTCCCAGCTCTGCGGCCAGGCGTCCGCATCGGCGTTTATGCCCGGTTCCCTCGCCTTCAGCTGAAGCCGGAATGAAGAGAATCCGATCAGCCGGCATTCGCAAGCCTGTCCCGCAGATATGGGATAACCCGCTTCAGGCTGATCGGTTGCCCCTGGTAAAACCGATCGAACAGCTTTGTTAAAAATTCGTAGTCATCGGGTGTATCGAGGGTGATTCGAGTTCCGGGTGATCGGAATTCCTCGGGTGCCGGATCCACGACGATGTGATATCGTTCGGGCCGCCGGTAGAGAAACGGCGCCACATGCTCCCGTTCATACGGATCTTGAGCTTCCGACCATGCCTCTTCCAGCGCCGCTGTTCGGATAACCTCGACACCGGATCCCACGGGCAGCTCGGAAAAACCTGCATATGCAGCCCCTGTCCGATCGGCGAGATCCTGTGCGGCGTTGGCCATTTCGGCCGAAACCAGCGGATTGTCGCCGGTGGCGCGAATAATACGATGGGCATTGAATTCTCTGGCTGCCGTCACAAATCGATCCAGTACATCGTCTTTGGAGCCGATGTACACATCCCATCCGGCAGAATCGGCAATGGGCTTGAGTTCGGCCGCAGAGTCCTTGGTGGTCAATAAAACGCGTAAGTCGGCCCGAACCAGATCCAACGCCTGCATCGCGTGTTCCAGAACCGTCACTCCGGCCAATTCAAGAAGCGCTTTTCGGGGAAGCCTGGAAGAATCAAGCCGGACCTGGAGAAATACCGCCGTCAAATCATTCTCTCCAATCCCAGAGTTCGATCAAACCCGCGGCATCCAGGGTGAAGCGATAACGGTTGGATCGAACCCAATGCCGCACATCTTTCCAGCTGTCCTTGGCGGCCCGGGAGTTCTCGCCGGACGTCCTCAGATACAGCCACCATCGCGACAAAGGCAGCCTGGTGGAATCACCACGCCTCTTGACCGCCAGAGTTTTCAGGAAAAACCGCCTGTAGCCGGAACCGACAGATGTATCCTCCGGCGGTATCTCTTCCATATACCCCATTTTCAATGCGGAATGGGTGCGGATTTCTTCGCCCCAAAGCCATGCCCTCATACCATATTCCAATTTCTGCCACCAAGGTTCCGGAATGGCCGAGTCAAAACCCCCGATGGCGAAATGCCGCTCTTTATTGTAAATACCGGCATAGTCCCAGGGCATCACAGTGGGAGCTTCGGCACCCTCCGGACGCATCGGCTGAACATCGAATCTTCCGTCTTTAGAGAGAACAGGCGCCATGGCGGAGGGAAGCAGTTCACCATCGTCGTCTCGAAACACAGGAACCGTGCAAAGGCGTCCCCTATCGGAAATCTTCGAGAAGACCCGGGAAGAAATCGCCGAGGCGGTAATTTTCATGTCACCCTGAAGGACAAAGACATAATCGCTCATCGACTCTCTGAACGCCGCGTCAATTCTGGCACCGATACTCGAGTCCCGGGCAAAAATCATGAAACGGAGGCGCTCATATCGCTTGGCCAGTACGTCCACATCATAAGGACAGGGACCCGATTCGATGGAAATCACTTCCCGGACACCCAGTTTGCAGAGTTCGCTGAACAGCTCCGTCCGAAACGGTTTGGCTCCCCTGTTGAGTAGGACGATAGACAGACCCGAACCGTCTTTTTGTTCCCGATCCATGATGCCGCCGCCCACGACGGTGTAGGCTCCGGCGTCAGAAATTGAACGTATAGAACTCATCACAGCCCGCGCAGATTCCGGGATACTTACCGGAGGAATGAGCTACGAAAAGCTCCTCCCCGGCGGCCCAGATGTTTTCAAGTTGTTCGGTGAACGCATTGCCCAAAGAATCTCGTCGGCCGAGATCATCCTTGCAGATCGGCACAGTACCGTCGACCAGGATCGGCATATCCCTTTTCAGATGCCAGCACGGAAAACGATTGAGGGGAGAGAGGTCGGCCGGCTGTCTTTCCGGAAGAAATCCGGCATAACTGTCGTATTTCTGCACAATAACCTGAGCACCCTGCTCACTCCAGATCCGGTAAAAATCCTCCAGATGCTCTTCATTTTTATTCATTCGTGTGGCCTGTATCCAGCAATGCCTGCCGAATAGTCTCACCAGCTCCCTGGCCGTGTTTTCCGCTTCCTCCAGCCCTTCTCCCCTGAGACT
The DNA here is from genome assembly GCA_029210985.1 of Spirochaetaceae bacterium. Taxonomy (GTDB): domain Bacteria; phylum Spirochaetota; class Spirochaetia; order DSM-2461; family DSM-2461; genus UBA2779. The sequence continues at coordinate 11,151 of JARGFR010000085.1, forward strand.
GCGGTAAATGTCGGGATCCGAAGCGTCCAGAGTGACAATCCACATCAGACGGCCCGGGGTGGTGTCTTCGGCCAAGTGCTCCAAATCTGAGAGATTCCACCCCAATCCGGATGTTTCAATGAGAACCCGAGTCCTGGGATGACGAGGGCCCTCACCGACGGCTGTTCCGGCATCCAGGGCGGTCCGGATCAGATCGGCGATGTCGGGGTGAGACGCGGGTTCGCCCATCAGGGACAGATCCAAAACCGCATCTCCGGCAAAATCGACAATCTTCCGACAGAGCGTCTCGAAATCGCCCGAAGCCATATGACGGGGCTCCGATCCGGCCGAGGGGATGGGATAAGGCAGATAAGAGCAATCCTGGGGACAGTGTTCGGTCACTTGAATGGGAAAATACGCCGGAAGATCCCTCAGCAGATGCCGAGAGGACGGTATCACCTCGCATAGAGATTTCGCGTCCGTTCCCCCGGCGGCATAGAGTTTTTCGGCAATGTTCCGATTCCGGCGGGTGTCGCTTGTCATCGAAACCCGATCCATACGCAGATCTTTCGGGGACAGATGAGTCTCAACGTCAAAGGCGTTGATGTCCTGCCGGAGCACCTCAAAAAGAGTGTCACGCTTCAGCGCATCATCACGACCCTTGGCCAAGGGCCGCAGTTTCTCAGGTAATCCCGTCGATAGAATCTCAGGTGCCAGACCCAGGGGATAGCCGTCGGCGAAGGTGTATTCGGCGTCGTACTTGTAGTGCAGTTTCCAGAGCGTTTCGGTCACCTCCCCATCCAGCAGAGGCGAATCGCCTCGCGCAAAGAACAGCGCTTCCGCTTTTTGGCCGTCACCGTCGGCCGGCAGCAGAGCCGTTTCCGCCAGAGCTTCCACCAGAGCCTCTTCGGTCTAGATTTCCCTGCGGATGATTCGAATCGGAGCATAGATGACCTCCGAAGGCGCAGAGGATATCTCCATGGAGCCTTCGGGGACCGGCCGCCCGGGTTCGGTGAAAAGGACGATTCCCGAAGCGTCGGGTATACTCCTGCCCCAGTCCAGAACACGGCTGAACGCCGACGGACCGCCAAAAATTGACTCTTCGGCCAATGGCGGGAGATTCGTGATGTCGATGACCGCCAGATTTCCCATACTCATATCCTCTTAGATCCCCGCCTCTCCTTGACCCCATCGTGAACACCTCCCATATTAAACCCGATGAACCTCTATCGGAACCCATGGCATTTCATATTCATCGCCGTCATACCGCTGGTTGTGATCGCATCGGCCTATTCCTGCCGCTCGGAGCAGAATCTGGAACGGTCTCTCAAGCGCCTGGAACTGGAATATCGCATAGATGAAGACGGTGACTTTCGAGTCAACGTGCCTGTGGGTAACGGTACAGAAGCCGTCGTCGGAGTGAGTCTCCATACCATTCTTTTAGATGGCGATGTCCGTGTCAGGGAGATCTGGGCCGTTGCGGGCCGTTTCCCCGGCCGTATCCCCGATGATCTGGCTGAAGACCTTCTGACGGACTCATGGTCATCCAGGAAATTCGGATCCTGGGCACTGGCGGGAACCACCTCCGATCTGAAACAGGTGTTGGTCTACCTGATCAGAATTCCGGAAAACGCCTCACACCGTCTGTTGCGCGCCGCACTGATCGATGCCGCGGAATCTTCCGCCGAATTGAAACAGGCCCTTCGCTCTTTGTTGGAGAAATAATTGATGTACAAGGCGTCTGTGAGCCCCCTCTGGAGTGTTTCCGAACTCACCTCGGCCATCAAATATTGCCTTGAAGATGAGTTCCCGTCGGTTCGCGTCCAAGGTGAAATTTCCAACTGCCGCCCTTCGGGCGCCGGACATGTCTATTTTACCCTCAAGGATTCAGGTTCTGTCATCTCGGCCGTCCTGTTCCGGGGACGCGCCGCGGGATCCGCACTGAGGCCCGAAGATGGAATCAGCGTCGTGGCATCCGGGAAGATTGACGTGTATCCCCCCAGGGGGTCCTATCAACTCATCGTCGATTCTATGGAACCTGCCGGCAAAGGAGCCCTCCTTGAAGCCTTGGAGCTGCGAAAAAGAGCACTGGCCGCCGAGGGACTGTTCGATATGGACCGGAAGAAAAGCCTACCCCCCTATCCGCGGCGGGTCGCCGTCGTCACCTCCCCCACCGGTGCGGCCGTTCGGGATATTCTCCAGGTGTTATCCCGACGGGCCGCCGCTCCCCGGGTCACCATACTGCCCACCCCGGTCCAGGGGAATGACGCACCTGGCAAAATCGCCGATCAGTTGGCCAGAGCGTCATCCTACAGCATGGGCGACGTGGTGATATTGGCCAGAGGCGGCGGTTCCATTGAAGATTTGATGTGCTTCAATGACGAAATTGTGGTGAGAGCTGTGGCCGCGTGTTCTCTTCCTGTAGTGAGCGGTGTCGGACATGAAATTGACGTCACACTTGCGGACCTGGCGGCTGACGTGAGGGCCGCAACACCGTCGGCGGCTGCAGAACTGGTGAGTGATCGATCGGAAGATCTTCTAATCCGGGCCAGAGGGGTTCGCCGGGATGCGGCCGGCCTGCTG
>JARGFR010000086.1 GCA_029210985.1 Spirochaetaceae bacterium
CATTACGTGAGAGGCGCTGGATTCGGTTGGTGACGGTGGAGTCCCTCACCTCCAGGTCTCGGGCGATGTTTCGGATGCCGGCGCCGGCGTTGATCTGGTTGTAGACGTAGCGGTAGTTGATCAGTTTTTTGGAGTAGTAGTCGATGGAGAAGGTTTGGGTGGAGAAGTATTTTCCGCAGGAATTGCAGTAAAACCGGGGGACCTCTCCGAAGGCGAGAGTGGAGTAAGAGCCTGCTTTTTGGTACCAGTTGGGCTTTCTGGGAAAGTCGTAGTGGATGCAGATGGGGTTCGGGCAGTGGGGCGGCTCATCGTAGGGGGTGAGAATCGGGACCATAAAAGTACCTCCTGAAAGGATTTATGTGGGGTACTTCTTATAACTGCCGAATCGGCGGATTTGCTTCAAAGTTCCGGCAAGGTTTTGGGCACTCTACATAAATTGAATCAGCCGGATTCGGCGCCGGAGATTCTGGATCTGACCCATCACGACGCAGGTCGGATCGTCGGTATACTTGGCGTGGAACTGCCGGATCAACGCGGCCAGGGCCAGAAAGCGATTCGTGTAGGCCAAAAGCAGCGCCGGTGTCGTAAGATCCAACATAATGACTCCCAGTGTCGGTATACGCCGATCCGAGTCTGCCAATCAGTCGTCTTTAAGCGGTAAGCGCACAATCTGACACCTTTGGCGACATACCGTTCTGTTCTTTCCAAGCATCATAATTCCCATTCACTCCTGCAATAAGTAGTACTGTAACCTGCTGTTCAGGCGATATCTCTGTAGCGGACAAGGTTGATTTGTTCGTGGTTAAGGATACGACGAATCGTTCCGTCGGTGATGAGGTCGCGTTCGTCCGGACGATCGGCAGCACCGTTTGTTTCAATTCCTTCCGGTAGGGGAATGTCGTCAACGTCGTCGGCCAGGTGCATGACAAGTTCGGATATGCCGATCGGAAGATGCTCGAGAATATGCTCCAGATTCCGCACGGTCGGCATGCCGTACAGAGCATCGATCATATGATCGGGATGACGAACGTTATTGACGTCAAGGAAATGTTTGGATTGCCGCAGTCTCAGGTAGTAGCCCGGGAGAACCCAGAAAGCGAGAAGTGGACGCTGCACAAGCAGACGGACCACGCTGCGAATTGCCCGGCGTCTGGTTCTGGCATATCCGAAACGGCGTCCGTGGGTCTGGCTGACTGCGACGGGCGTGCGCACAGGGAGATTGAATTCCTTGGCCAGTGATATCATCACATTCTGCAATGCCGGATTGTAGGCCAGAATGTTGTGGTGACTGCTCAAGTGGTCCGGTTCGATGCCCTGGTTCAGAACAACCTCAATCTGTGAATGCAATTCTTGTGTGACCGTTACCATATCGAGCCGATCGATCTGGACAAGAAGACTTCGAAGGCCCAGAAAGTTTCCATCTTCATCACCCAATATCCCCAGATTGTTTGTCGATATAAGGGCCGGGCCGCTGGTGATATTCAAATGGATACCGATCCCGACATCCGGGTAATCCTGTCGGAGCCGACCAATTGCATCTGCGGCCCGGGGATAGTTGGTGAGAGCGCTGACCGTCGAGATCTGGCCGGTTTCCAGTGCCTGAAAGATTCCGCGATCGATCCAGTCCGAGGCACCGAAATCATCTGCGGTAACGATAAGGAAGCGGCTTCCTGTCGGGTCACTGTCTAAGGTCATTTTATCGAGCCTGTATTATCCAGTATAATGAATTTCTCTGTCCCGCGGTTATCCGAGGGATGTTTCAATGACAACCTGTGATGTCAGTGTTCGATGCACCGGGCATCGATCGGCGATTTCTAGCAATCGTCCGCGCTGAACATCGTCCAGGTCGCCTTTGATAACTATGATTCGTTCAATTCGATCCAGCATTCGTTTCGTATCGGTGTCGCATCCTTCACAGTCTTCGGCGTGTATCTTTTCGTGATTCATATGAACAGTGACTGATTCCATAGGCCATTCTTTCCGATCGGTATACATACGCAAGGTTATAACCGTGCAGGCCCCCAGACCGGCCAATAGATACTCATATGGACCGGGTCCGAGATTGCGGCCGCCGACAGAGAGCGGCTCATCGGCGGTCAGAGAATGCCGACCGGCCCGAATCTCCACCGTATAGGCGTCAAGACCGATCCGGGCCGCCACATGACGGTCGGTCATCAAAGGATCGCGATTATCCGGAGGAAGCAATCCCTCCGCCCAGCTGCCGATGATTCTTCCGGCATAGGCGGCGTCTGATGAACGGCTGAAAAGATGATCGGCATCTTTAAGAGATACAAAACTTTTGGGATGTCGGACTGCTTTGAATATCTGTTCGGCATTGGAAATGCCCACAACTTTATCGACCGGAGAGTGGAGTATGAGGAATTCTTTCCTGAGATCGCCCAACCATTTCTCCGGCGGAGTCGACCGTATGTCTTCAAGGAAACTCCGGCGTATCCGGAATGGGCGTCCTCCGATGGACACCTCCGCTTCACCGGCATCCTCAATGGTCTCCACTTTATCCGAGAACAACTGCTCCACATGACCGGGATCCGAAGGCGACCCGATGGTCACCACACCTTTTACCAACGGCAGATCTCTTGAAGCATAGAGGACCGCCGTCCCTCCGAGAGAATGTCCCACAAGCAAGAGAAGTTCGCCGTAGTTTTCCTTGAGCCATGAAGCCGCATCCAGTAAATCCGATACCTGAGTGGTGAATCCGGTGTCGGCGAAATCTCCTTCGCTGTGGCCCAGGCCGGTGAAATCAAAACTCATCACCCCCAGTCCGTAGCCGGTGAGAGATTGAGAGAGACGTCGAAGCGATACAAGGTCTTTTGAACAGGTGAAACAATGCGCGAGCAGGGCGAATCCTCTGGGTGCGCCATCCGCGGGAAGGTCGATTCGCGCCGACAAGGATTGTCCGTGTCGGTTGTCGAATGTGATGGAGTCTTTCATGGTGCAAACCTCGTTTATCATGGGTGAGGAGTCAAGAGATTCACCGATCTGTAGTCCGGACCACTCCACCCAAAGGATTTATGTACCAATCACCTCAAACCCTCGGACTGCCAAGTCCTCGGTCAATTCCAAGAACCTCATCCAAGAGTTTAGCCGCTCATAACGACATATGTTTTTGATCCACATTTTTTCTACTTTTCGGAGTATAAAAAAATAGTACTTTAAGCTATACAAAGCAAGGAAAGAGAGGTGACCTCTTTAGCAGAGGATCGCCGGATGATACGCCGACGAATCCCATTTCTTACTCGTGGAGGTGATAGCGCTTCTTCAGCCGGATGGCGATGACTTCAATGACTAATGCGACGGCGATGATGAGATAGGTGATGTATCCCAATTCCGGCATGTCGAAGTAGTATCCGGAACTCATGTACAGCTCGTATCCGATGCCTCCGGCACCGGCGGCGGCTCCCATGGCAACGGCGACGGCAAAGTTCAGTTCGAAGCGGATGAAGGTCCAGGACAGTATCGAAGTGATGGACGATGGCAGAACAGCCTGAAAGACAATCTGCGGCCAGGTGGCCCCTGATGCCCGTAGAGCCTCTATGACACCCTCGTCCAGTTCTTCAAACGACTCGGAATAAGCCTTTTGCAGATGGCTGACGGTGTGGAAGCTCATACCGATTACCGCCGCGACGGCGCCCAACCCCGCACCGATGGCGAAAATCAGCACCCAAAGAACTGTCGGTATGGCCCGGATAACCGACAGAGTTCCCTTAATGATGTTGCTCACCCGGTCGCTTGTCAGGTTTCTGGCGGCAAAAAGTCCCAAAACAAGAGCCATGACCGCTCCAATCAGGGTTGTGAGAAACGCCAGGGCCAGCGTGACTGTGACGGTTTTCACAGCTTGGAAGAAAACGGTCCAACTTGACGAATCTGCCGGGAGTCCCCAATGAGAGGTGGTGGCCGCGGGCCTGCCGAACATGATGCCCATGTACCGGAGGGTCTGACCGGCGGCCTCGAAAAGATCGATACCTTTGGTATCAATGGTGAGAAAACCCCAGGCGGTCAGTGCCAGCAGAGCTATGAGGGTCGCGTTGACCGTGTACCGAGCGAGTGTGGGTTTCTTGAGAGGAATTCTGTTGCTCACAGGATGAGCCTCCTGAGAAGATTGGAAAGAAGTTCGATCAGCAGCACCACGGACACCAGGGATATAACCACTAAGGCGGCTGAGGTGTACTGAAGGCTCTTGAAATAGATGCTGAACATGAATCCGATGCCCGAACCGGTGAGAAGTCCCACCAGAGTGGCGCTTCGTATATTGGTTTCTATCATGTAGAGCATCCAGCTGATCATCTGGGGCATGGATGCAGGCACAACCGCTTGGGCAATGATTTGGGGATAGCTGGCACCGGATGCTGTCAGGGCCTCTACCGACGAAGAAGCGGTATCATCGATGGTTTCGATAAACGCCCTGACGAGGAACCCGAAGGAATAAAAGAACAATGCCAGGAATCCGGTGAAACTGCTCTGGCCGAATGCCAGAAGGAATATCATGGCCCAGACCGCTATCGGTATGTTCCGAAACACCGACGCGATAAACCGAGAAAACCCCGCGATGACGATGTTGGGTGAAGTGGTATTGGATCCGGCCACAGCTAATACGAACGAAAACGCGCCGGCTGTCACCGTCGCCATGATGGACATGAAAATGGTCTCAACCAGTTTGTCTACTATCTTCGGGAGACGGCTCAGGGCTTTCTGGTCGGGAATCAGATTGGAGAAAAACCAGTTAACCACCCGGGGAACGGCCTCAAAGGAATCCATCAAATGGAAATCCGTCAGTGCGGCGGCGGCCCAGTAGAGCAACATGAACAGCAGCAGGACAGCTACCATCTTCAGCCTCTGATGTCGAAAAAACTTCAGTGCGTCGTTATGAGATTTAATCGATGATGAGTTCACCGGCTTCCGTCCCATATATCTCATGGATTGTCTCGGCGTTCAGGGCCGCAGGCTGGTTGTCGAAAACCAGCTTCCCGGAATTGAATCCCAATATCCGTTCTGCGTACTTTTTTGCCACGTCCACCTGGTGCAGGTTCACAATGATGGTGATGCCCAGTTCCTTTTGCACTTTCCTCAGGTAGTCCATGATAATTTTCGCCGAACTGGGATCCAGGGAACTGATGGGTTCGTCGCAGAGAATCATCGCCGGATCCTGGACGAGGGCCCGCGCGATGCCCACGCGCTGCATCTGGCCCCCCGATAGCTGATCGCAACGCCGGTAAGCATAGTCTTCAAGTCCCAGGAGTCCCAACACTTCGAGCGCCTTGGCTTTTTCCTCGACAGTATAGATGCCAAGGATACCGGCGACGGAAGACTTGTATCCCAGGCGTCCGTGAAGCACATTTTCCAAAACCGTCAACCGGGTCACCAGGTTGTAGTGCTGGAAGATCATACCGATATGGGCTCGAGCGCCGCGCAGATCTTTACCTTTCAGTTTTAGAAGGTCGGCCCCGTCATAGTTGATACTTCCCTCGGAGGCGTCAATAAGCCGGTTGATACAGCGGATCAGGGTGGTTTTACCGGAACCCGACGGCCCGATAATGGAGATAAATTCTCCCTTTTCCACTTCGAAGCTAACCTTCGAGAGGGCCAGCACTTCTTTATAATATTTGGTGAGGCTTTTTACCTTGAGCAATGGCATGAGGAGCAGTCTCCTTTAAGAGAATAGGACGCCGCCGCTTCGGGAGGAAGCAGGGCGTCCACGAATAGTAAGTCAATTCATCCGGGAGTGCTGCGAATCAGGCAGCGGCCCCGAACCGTACTCTATTTGAGACCGTTGAGTTCGCGGATAGGATCGTACCACTCGTCATCGACGAGCACCATGCGCTGTCCGGCCCGGAAAAGAGTCTTGACGTCGCTGCCCTTTTCACCAAAAAGCAGCGGATTGTTGGTCACTTCATCGGAAGTCAGGAGGTCCTTGAGTATCTGAATCTCTTCGTCATTGAGCAGATTGGTGTTCATCACGATGGGAGCGTTTAGCACGGGGACGGCGGCCACGAGGGTGACTTCCACGCCGGGTACTTGGTCGAAAGGAGCATCGGCGTTGGCAATCACTCTCAGAACATCGCCTGCCCGGGGATCGTCAAAGTCACCGGATATGAATTCCATGTAGTCCTTGACGCAACTGTTGCAGAACGCGCCGACATCGGCTTTACCTGTCAGGACGTTGAAGAAAGAACCCTGATGGGAACCGCCGAACATGACTTCCGAGAACACCATGTCGGGTCCGCCTTCCAACAGCTCTTCCGAATCGACGTTGAAATTGGCGCTGATAATACTGGAGGGTACGCGGAAGCCGGAAGTGGAGGAATTGGATACGAAGGAAAACCTCTTGCCCTTCAGTGTGTCCAGGTTGTAGGAACCGCCCACCTTGTACTGGTCGGCATTTTCACTAAGAGTTCCGAGCATCGAGTAGTACTTGGCATCGGAAAGGGTACCGGAACTACCGGAGTTGGTTACCAAGGGAAGGATTGCAGGATTGCGATCATGGGACTGGGTGTAGCCTTCACCGCCAAGCCAGGAGAATGCGGCATTGTCATTGATCAGGGCTTCCAGAGTGATGGCGTAGTCTGTTGAGAGCTGCTCCTTGATAGGACGGCCCAGTGCTTCGGAAACCACTCGGATGAACTCGGAACGGGTTTCGGAAAACTCCGGTGTGGATTCATTGGGGTACCAGATCCAAACCAGGGCTTCCTTTGAAGTCTCGTTGGACGAGGTATCGGATGAACCGGCGGCGTAAACCATTCCGATGACGGACAGTGCAATAAGAAGAACGAAGAAAACCTTTTTCATATTCTTTTCCTTTTCTTGTCTTTTCCGGACCGGATTAACCGAAGCCGGAGTCTTATTGACACCTTACGACCGATCCATGAGGAAACGATGAATCGACAATTTCCTTTCCGATAGATATTGGTCAGCGACGGGTTAGGATGACTGCCGACCGGTTGGATTCGAGATAAATCAGTTATAAATTGGTCCGGGAAGCCGGCTGGCGCCTCGATGCCGCATTTCCTGAAGGGTTCCGAAGGGTGCGCGAATATCCCCCATTCGATGGTTCGAGCCCCAGTCGCCATGGTCATCAGATCCGCCGGAAAGAAACAGCCCAAAGTCCGCGGCGGCCTGGCGGGATCGACGGAAGGAATCCTTATCGTGATCCTCGTGGTAGAGTTCAATACCGGCCAGTCCGGCGTCAACGAGAGCGGGAATGAAATCCCAGGAGTCTGTTTGTCCCGGATGAGCTAGAACAGGTAATCCGCCGTCGGCCCGCACAGCTTCGACGGCAAGCCGGGCATCCACATAATCAATATCCCCGGCACAGGGTCCGTCCCCTTTGAAAAGCCACTGGTAAGTGATGCCGTATATTTCGTCGGCTCTACCTGCGGCAAGCAAAACCAGCATGATGTGCTGTTTGTAGAGCCAGCGGCCGCTGCCGTCTTTCCCGGCGGCTATCTTCCGTACCTCTTCCTCGCTGACCGGATAGCCCTCGTTCGCCAGAATCTTAATCTGACGGAGTGTGTTTTCATGTCGCCGGCGAATGATGGGGTCACAGAGCTGCCTTATCGCCGCGGCTTTTTCATCATAGCCATAGCCGAGGATGTGAACTTTACGGTGTCTTTCAGCATCGTAGGCGGATATTTCCACCCCCGAAACAAGCCCCGGCAAGCCCTGACAACCTGTTGCTTTCATTCCTTTCAGTTCGGCGAAGGCCGCTTCACTCTGGTCCACCGTGTCATGGTCAACAAAAGAAATGTAATCGAGTCCCCGTAAGGCCGCCTCGGCTAAGGCCTCTCCTACCAGGTAGGAACCATCTGAATAGCGGGTGTGAATATGAAGATCGCCGACCATGGCATTTACCCCCTGCCGGTTCTCAAGCGGTGAACTTACCGGCTTCTATGTTGTACTCCAGGTCGCAGAGCCCCTCCATGAAATCGAGATCGTGAAATATTCCAAGGATGGTGGTTCCCGCTTCCTTGAGCCTCATCAGGACCTCGGCAACTTTCTTTTTACTGTGATTGTCCAAACTTGCGGTCGGTTCATCCAGCAGCAGCAGTCTCGGCGCTTTCACCATCGCTTTGGCTATGTTGAGTCGGAGCTTCTCGCCGCCGGAGAATGTCTGGGGGTAGTTGTCCCAAAGCTCCGGATCAAGTTCGAAATGCCGAAGCATGTCCTCGGCCTTTTCCCTGGCATCTTCCGGGGCGGTACCGGTTTCCAGGGCGCTGGTTTCGACAATCTGCAGCGCCGATGTCCGAGGCACAACATTAAGGAACTGACTCACATACCCGATTTCGTAGCGTCTTAAGTGGATCATCCTGCGCTCGTCCGCCTGGAGCAGGTTGAGGGGGCCGAATGCCTTAGAATCATACACTGCAGAACCGGTCTGGGGGTGATAGGTTCGATATACCAACTTGAGAATTGTGGATTTTCCGCTGCCGGATTTGCCGGTGATGCCCACAAACTGGCCGTGGTCCAGGCGTATGCTCACGTCCTTGCATGCCGGAATGTTCCGTTCCAGTCTGTGAATCCGGAATGTTTTCGAAAGTTCTTTGATATCCAGTATGGGAGCCATATACCTCGCCTTTTTCAATTGACCTCCCCGATGGGGCGGTCCGTCAATTGCCGTACTTTTCCAGAAATTCATCCACCGGAAGGACAAAATCCTCGGTGCGCTCCCGGATGGTTTCATAATCCCATTCCCACCAGGCTATCTTCATCATGTCCCTGGCCTGGATTTTACTGAGCCGTCGCTTCACTTGTTTTGCCGGAACACCCACAGCGACTTCATAGTCGCCGATGTCCCGAGTCACCACCGCTCCACCGCCGATCACCGCTCCGATACCCACCGTCACACCCGGCATGATGACGGCTCCGTGTCCAAGCCATGTATCGTGACCGATCCGGGCGACCTGGGCGGCCCGCCAACTGAAAAAATCCTCGTCATTGGTATCCGACAAACCGTAATCCATACGTCTATAGGTGAAGTGATGCTGGGTGGGCCGGTCCATGGGATGGGCGGTGGGACCGATTCGGACCATGGCGGCGATGTTGCTGAATCGGCCGATCCGGGCGTTCTGAATGATGCAGAACGGGCCAGTGTAAGACCAGTCGCCCATTTCGGTGTTTTCCAAGTGGTTTTTCTCGCCAATTTCAGTCCAGGCACCGATCCGGGTGGATTCGATGACCGATCCTTCGTGGATGGTGGGCTCGGGACTCAGTCTCGGTGATTTCATCTGGAGCCGCCCTGACCTGAACGGTAGCTGGTGCCCAAAACATGATGACCGGAAACAAGCACATCGGATACTGTGGGATGAAAACCATTCTCATCACCGGCATCCCGCACCACCAGAATATCGGCACATTTACCGGGTTCAAGGGAACCTGTTTCCTGGCCAATCTTTACCGCTCTGGCTGGATTGATGGTCACCAAATTCACCATCTCATGGAGAGGTTTCTCCAGATCGTGATGGAGTTTAAAAACTGATCGGAGCAGGCTGGCGGGATAATAGTCGCTGCATAGCACATCCACCACGCCGAGATCCACCGCTTCGGCTGCCGAGAGATTGCCGGAATGAGATCCTCCGAGAAGCACATTGGGCGCCCCGGCCACCGAGTACATACCCCGGCGACGGGCTTCCCGAGCCACCTCCAAAGTGATGGGAAATTCACTGATATCCGAACCGAAAGCCTGCACGACATCCAGTTTTTCTATCGTATCATCGTCATGGCTGGCCACCGCGATACCGTATTCGTGGGCCAAGTCGGTCAGGGTGGTGACTTCTTCCAGGCCGAGCATCGCGCGGTTCTGCACAGCGGTTACCAGCCTTTCAACACTTTCATCATCAAGGTTTTTCCACTTCTTCATGGTATCCCGGTAGACATTCATATCTCGATACTGTCCCTGCCCGGGGGTGTGGTCCATAATGGAAAGCAGATGGATTTTTCCTTCCCGTATGTACTGTTGGATTTCTTCGATACGATCCACACTGTCCAATTCGAAACGCGCATGGAAACGGTGGTGGATAAGATGTTTCCTGGAGTGGGAATCAGATATCTCGGTCAGAAGTTTGCGAGTGAGTTCCGGGGCTCTGATAGGAGAACTGAAAGCGTGCAGTTTACTGATGAAGGAGATGGAGTGGAACATCGTAGTGATGCCCTGAACGGCGAGGATGCGTTCGGCTTCCCTAAATGCCATGCCCATGTCCAGGATGCTGGTGGGTCGCGGGGCGGCCATATTTTCGATGAAGTCGGCATGGATATCGATCAGCCCCGGCATCACCCAGCCCCCATCGGCATCCATCACATTGACTTCTTTCGTATCTACGCTGCCGGAAGGAATGATCGATTCAATCCTCTCACCGTCGAGTATGACGTCGAATCCTTCGAGAACTCCCTCGGGGGTGACCACGCTGCCATTTTTAATGATGGTTTTCGTTTTTTGCCGCCTTTTCCTAGAGCAGTGACTGCACCAGTTCCTGTGTATAGGGTTCCTGAGGATCTTCGAGGATCTGATCGGTCAAACCGTCTTCGATCACCCTTCCATTGAGCATCACCAGGGTTCTGTCGGCCAGCATTCTGATGATGCCCAGGTCGTGGGACACCAGGAGCATGCTGACCCCGAGCTCCCGCTGGATGGCTTTGATCAGATCCAATACCCGAGCTTGGACCGACACATCCAGACCGGTGGTCACTTCATCAAGAAGGAGTATCGGCGGATTGTTGGATAAGGCCTTGGCAATCTGCACCCGCTGCTGCATGCCGCCGGAGAAGTATTTTGGAGCATCCTTCATCCGGAATTCGGGGATGTTCACATGATTCAGCAGATCTGTTGCCCGCTGTTCCATTTTTCCTACGTCCCGACTGCCCGCGGCGATCAGCTTCTCGGCGATATTGGCCATCGCTGAGAATTTCATCTTCAAACCCAGCAAGGGGTTCTGATACACCTTGCCCATCAATTCGTTGCGGATGCGCCGGCGGGATTGACTGGACTCTGCGAAAATATCTGCTTCGCCCTCTTTCCACTCTGTCAGGTAAGCTGATCCGGCTGTTGGTTCATCGTCGAAATAGAGGGCATTCATCACTGTGGACTTACCGCTGCCTGATTCGCCCACAATGCCAAGCACCTCTCCTGGGAAAACTGAGAAGCTGACATCCGATACCGCGTGAACGGCGCCGCATTTTGGACACCAGTTTTTCTCCAGAGACGATCTGCCGGCGGCCGAATCGGAAACGATACACTCGGAACACCCGGCGCCGAAGCGCCGGGAGAGACCATCTACCCGAAGCACGGGCGTTTCCGACCAAAGAGTGCCGCTTTCATTTGTTTTCATAAAGTCTCCCGGTTTCGTCGTTCCAGGCAATGACTGGTATCGTTGCAGCGGTGAACCGTGGGCCCCCCGGACGGACTGACAATTTCGTCCATGAACACATCCCGGGCACCGCAGAGGTCGCAAATCTTCGTTTCGTCCGCCTCGGTTTCAAAGGGATGATCATCAAAGTCCAGAGACCTGACTTTTGTGTAGGGCGGTACTGCGTAGATTTTCTTCTCCCGTCCGGCACCGAGGAGGATCAGGGCTTTGGAGTCATGCATTTTCGGGTTGTCGAACCTGGGTATGGGACTGGGAGCCATCACATATCGGTCGGCCACCATTACCGGATGGTCGGCACCGGTGCTCACTCGACCATATTTCATGATCTCTTCAAAGAGCACCAGGTAGGCGCCGGTATAGTCTTTCTCGGCATGCAGTCGTTTGGTGACTTCCTCGGAAGGCTCCACCCAGCGAAGAGGTTCAGGTATCGGTACCTGAAGAATCATCACCTGATCTTCCCGAAGCGGCTTTTCGGGTATCCGATGCCGGGACTGGATGAGATCCGCTTCGGCCGAATTATCAGTGGTGGCTACGCCGGTGACATCGCTAACCAGACGTTTGATGTTCACGGCGTTCACCGACTCGTCATCTCCCTGATCGATCACTTTCAGCGTGTCATCTTTCCCGATCAGGGACAGGGTGATTTGCAGGCCGCCGGTACCCCAGCCCCGAGCGATGGGCATCTCCCGGGAGGCGAAGGGAACCTGATATCCAGGAATGCAGATACCTTTGAGTACAGCGCGGCGTATTTCCCTTTTGGAACCCTCATCAAAGAACGCGAAATTGTAGTGTCGATTCATTTTCAGCCTTCCCTCGAGCCGCCGACACCGGGAGCGACGAACGCCGGAGCTTTACTTTCGGCATCCCGGGTTTTACGGACGCTGTCCAGCTTGGATTGGAATGTAACGTAGTGCGGAAGTTTGAGGTGGCTTGTAAAGCCGGTGGCTTCCACCGAATCGATGTGAAGGAGGATGAGCTCTTCGTCTCCGACAGCCTGATCTTTATCACCGTCACTCAAGTTGAAGTCCAGCAGGCTCATCGCGATGGCCTTGGTCTCGTTGCGGCCATAGCAGATGCCGTATCCCAAAGAAAAGGCGATCTCTGTCTTTCCATGGGGTTTCTTAACCGGTACAGGTATCAAGGATTCCACTTCGGTGACTCGGATTTCTCCCAGGTAGTATCCGTCTTCCGGATCGTCTTCCCCGTCTTCGGCGTAGGGATTTGGAACTTCTACCGGAATACGCCCCACCCGGAGCTCTCCGACTGTGGGGTGTAAAACCGCACCGTAACCACGCTGGGCGGCATATCCAAAGGCTGTGACCGCACCTGTCTGACCCCGGGCCAGAATCTGCAGCCGCTCGGCACGTTTTGTGGGGAAACTTATAGTGTCCTTGGTGATATCCTTCGGTTCATCGCCCGAGGGTATTGGATCGGCCATCAAACCTTCACGACGTAAGTAATCCACAACTTTGGGCAGTGCCGAGAGATCCGTGAAGCCGTATGAGGAATTGTTTCCAGACGCATCTTCATCGGCAAGTGCCGCTGCGAGCTTCTCACTAAGGGCGGCCACATCTTCATCGGATTCATCCATCAGAGAAAAATCCAGGAGGCGGTGACTGTAGTCCGGGCTGCTCCCTAATATCTGGCCGCCGGGAATGTCCTTGAAGCTGGCGGAAATACGCCTCTCGATCCACATGGCTTCTGTGGTTGTTTCCCTGGAATAGTGAAGTCTCGGCAGTGTCGACCGGAAGGCTCTGAGGAGAAATACCGCTTCTTCGGGACTTCCTTCGCCCTGTTTGATGGCCAGCGCCGCGGTGGTTTCATCGTACATGCTGGCTTCAGCCATCACCTGATCCACCAGAACTTTCAGGGATCCCCGGACCGAATCGACCGGCAGAAGGGCGCCATCTTCCAGTCTTTGGTACTGAAGTCTCTGTAGAGACGCTTCGATTGCTTCTGAACCGCCTTTAACGGCAATATAGCCCATTCAGAGCTCCTTTCCGACGCGATTGATTCTTGTGGTCCGGGGCAGGGCGGCCGCATATCCGTCGGAATGGATGAGTACCAGATCCAGCCCCAATGGATATTCGCTGTTCCGGGAGTTCCGTCTTTCCATCCAGTGACTTTTGCCGGAAGTCCACAGTCGTTTTTCCCCGGGTATGCCC
>JARGFR010000087.1 GCA_029210985.1 Spirochaetaceae bacterium
GAGATCGATCGGCGGACTCGTTTCCCTAGGCAGTTGATTTGATTGAATCAGGAGTACGGTTCGATCCCGGTCTATTTCCACGATGACGACCGGATATTCGATTATTGTTATACACGTATTAATAACAGATTTCTTTAAAGTTGCGAATGTCTCCGGAGTATTCATCTCCAGCAAATAGAGCAGACGATCAAATCGAACGACTGCGACTACATATCCCGCCCCTCCGATATTAAGATCCAGGTCTTCCTCTTCCTCCGCGGAAAGTGGTGGAAGACTGCCCTCCAGAAGGCTCTTGAGGATTTCCTGCCGATGAAGTTGACGATGAGAACGAAAATAGGCGTCCATTCTGTTGGCTCTTGTAATAAGCTGGCGGAGGAATATGTCGAGATATTGAAGTTCGTTGACATATTCCGAGTCATGGGAAAGGGATTCCTGCGATTCCTTTTTTCGTGTTTTTCTCGCGAATTGAAACAGGTGCCATATCGGCAAATATATCTGCCGAGATACAATGTATACAATGACGATGGATATAAGAGCCAAAATGAGATAGACAAAAAGCGTCGTATTCCGGAGCGCATGGATCTTACTCACGATTTCCTTGTAAGGGGAGATCGTAATGAAATGCCACCCCATCTCCTTCTGAGTAACATACGTGATGAGGTATTTCTCCTTGTCGATCCGAGAGGTGAAAGTACCAACCCTGGAATCCGAAGAGAGGATTCTGCTGATATATGGACTACTGGACATATTCACACCGAAGTATTCCGGGTCGGGATGAGTGAAGGCTGTCCCATCGCGATCCAGGATCATCAGTTCGTTTCCCTGCAGATTAGCGGCCAGCAGCGCCCTGAGGCGCTCTTCGCCGAGATTGACGATCAATCCACCAAGTAAGCTGTTCTGGTTGGAAGGCAAATTGCCGATGAATACGGTCAGAACATTCGTCGACGATTCGCCGGAATCAGAGAACGCGATCTTCCTGGGTAGATATCGATTGACCCCGATCGACTTGATGTCGGTAACCAAATCGTACAATTCCGGATCGCTGGACTGACTAATCGATTCCGGGCCGGAAAGCGTCGAGTAAAAGATCCCCTGAAGGTAATTAAACGCATAGATGGAATGGATCGTCGGATTGGATACGAGAATCCCCGACAGTCGATCATTGGCTTTCGAAATAAGGGAATAGTCCTGATCCTGGCTATATATCAGTTTTGAAATCGTTGTTTCGTCAACCAGTTGGATAAATGCCGCGATCTGACTGTTGTGAAGTGAAGTGAATACAGAGTTGGCCAGTTCCAGTTTCCCAACAGATCTTTCATGGATTTCTTCAATACTGTTCCGCTCGAATAGTCCGTATAGAATAATTGTCGTAAGAGTGAGAACAAGAAACGAAGATAGAAATGTCATGATAAAGATTTTGATGAATGATTTCTTATGTGCGATATCCCTGGCAATCAAATCGTGCCGCAAAACATCACTCCTTATTTCATCAGTATACATGAAAATGGTCATGAGACCTCACCGGCCATTTCGATCTGCGGATCCACCGGACCGGGTCGTCGCCGGGAATAGACTGACAGCCTGCGATCGCTGGGAAGGGACGATCCAAGCGGGGATTATCGTCTCGATATGACAGTCATTACACCAGCGACGATGAAGTTCATGGTCCGCCCCGTCATCAATTACTGACATTCCAAACTCAGACAGCCGGGGCGTCCATACCGCCCGGCCGTCCGGAAAACGCTGTCGGTGCATCCACAGCCCGTCGGCAAATCCGTATACGCAGAGCCTACGACCCCAGCAGTGCGGACAGCATCTCGGGTCTTTTCCAAGAATATCGTCAGCCAAAACATGGACGGCTTCTTTCTTTTTTCTTCGGATAATGAAGAGGTCTAATTCACTGTCCTGATATTTCTTCTAACTCAGAGTGAAAGATTCATTGACGAGTATGCTGGGATAATCTGACGTTTTACAACACCAAGACGACAGCTCTTCTTTTTCCGTTTGGTTGTTTGTGAATACACCGCTCAATACGACAGCAAACTGTAAGCATCATTATATAAAAGACATCATTATACTTCACCTCTTGTTTATATTAACACGATATGTTATTTTATTCAAATCTTTATCCAATACCATAGATAATAGACGAGAAAACATCGGGCAAAAGTATGTAGGATTGAAAATGGATTTGACAAAACTCCTGGAATCCTTCGGTCGCGAAAAAGACAAAGAAAAGGTTCTTATATTCGAACGTATCCTGAATTCACGCGATGCCACCCGGAAAGAAATTATCAAGGATCTTTCTCTACGACCCTCAACCGTTTCCAATCTTGTCTCAGAGCTCCTAAAAAACCGGATGATAAGGGAAATGGAGAAACGGAAGCGAGATGGAAGAGGGCGTCCGGAAATGTGTCTCAAGGCGTGTCCTGAGCGTTTTTGGGTTGCGTCATTTTCTATGATCTCGATGCGCATGGTAGGTACGATATTTGATATCATGGGACGCGTGATCACCCGGACATCAGCGTGTATTGATGCAACAATCACCAGTCTGGGGATGGAATCTATAATCAACCGAATGCTGGATGAACTTTCCGGAGACATTCCAGCCGAATCTGAATTCCTGGGGTATGGATTCGCCGTACCGGGTTTGATTGATAAACAGGCTAAGGTTTGGAAAATGGTTTCCCGATACCCCCGTTTGAGGAACTTCTCCTTCAATCATATTAGGGGAGCAAAAGGCGGCGTCATTGTGATAGAACGCAACATCGATTCGTTGCTTCGATACTGCCTTCAGCAGAACCCTTCTCTGGCGGCCGGCACGACACTGCTTCTACACTGGGGTTACGGTATCGCGATATCGCTCGCATCGAATGGAGAGATAATGCACGCCCCAAACGGATTATTCGGTGAGATCGGTCTTTGGAATGTCCGAATGACCGCTTCCCATCCGAAGAGAACGCTGGAAGCAACAGCATCTCTGAGGACGGTCCTTCAGTCTATAGGAATCGCCGAGGACGAAGATGAACCAATCGTTGCGCGGAAGGTTCGACGAGGCGAGATACATCGGGATGCTCTTGAAAAAGTTCATTCCGCCATAACGGCGGTAATTCGGAATCTCTATGTAACTTTTTTCCCCGTCAGTATTCTCATCCTCAGCCCATTTGTCGATTCAGAGGAAGCTCTTCGTCTTGAGAAAAATCTTATAGCCAAACCTCCTGTTTTTGCCAATCCTCTGCCCGGTATAACGGCCCTTGATTATGATGAAGTTGGCGAAGCCGTCGGCGTGGCTAATGAGGTATACAGTGAGGCATTAAAAGAATACTTGACCGCAAGCTGGTGAAATCGATACGAGTAATGTTGTGTATTGGTTATATCTGTAAAGTATTTCGTGCATGCATTTATATTTAATAACACAATATGATATAATAATAAACCCTATAATGAAATGACATAGTTGGGATGCTCGACATACGATGGGATTTTAAAGAGGTTGGACATTGTGGCAATACGAAGTCTCAGTGGAACATGGGTTTTTTCGGGAGAGCCTATTCACATCGAACTGAAGGAGGGTCACATCAAATCAGTGTGCCCATGTGAACCAACCGGATACATTATTGCCCCGGGATTTATGGATCTACAGGTAAATGGATATAAAGGCATAGACTACTCTGAATCACCGAATATTTGTCAGATCCGCCATCTCGTGGAAGTACTTGCATCCCACGGAACGACTCGCCATCTTCCGACAATCGTGACAAACAGCAAAGAAAACATGATTGAGAATCTTAGGTGTATCAGAGAGTATGTAGACTCACCATTATACATTGAATGTACCATTCCCGGAATCCATGTAGAAGGTCCGTTTATTTCCACCAATGAAGGTGCACGGGGAGTGCATAACCCGACTCATATCAGACCGGCGGACTACGGTGAGTTCTGCCGCTGGCAAGAGGCGGCCGGCGGCCTGATCCGTATCGTGACATTGTCTCCCGAAGGAGATGAATCGCTTGAGTTTATCCGTAATATCGTTCGTGACGGTGTGGTTGCTGCCATCGGTCATACCGACGCAGATCCGGACATGATTGACATGGCGATTGAAGCAGGCGCTACTCTATCTACGCACCTTGGAAACGGATCTCCCCCAATGATACCAAGATTGGAGAACTTTCTGTGGGCCCAGTTGGCGTCGGATAGATTGTCCGCCTGCATTATTGCCGATGGTTTTCACCTCCCACCCTATGTACTTCAATCCATAATGCGCTGCAAAGGTCGCGATCAGACAGTTCTGGTAAGTGATGTGGCTCCGCTTGCTGGTAATCCTCCGGGAATCTATAGATGGACAGGTATGGATGTTGAGATTTATTCGGATGGCCATATGGGACTCCACAACACAAACAGCTTAGCAGGTGCATCCAAACTTCAGGACGAAGCCGTCACACTCCTCCACCGTCGATTGTCCGTACCCCTGGACCGGTGTTTCGACTATGCGGCATTGAATCCCGCACAAGTTCTCGGTTATTTCCCGTCAAGAGAAATCCCCAAACCAGACGACCCCGTGAATCTGATGCTTTTCGAATTCGATGTAAGCGGAATGCTTGCTACACGGACGGCGGCGATAGGCCGACATTACTACAACACCATAAAGGAGTAATCAATGAACATTACAGTGGGAGAAAATCGGGCGGCCTGCGGTTATGAGGCAGCATTGAGGGGCGCTCATTCCATTCATGAAGCCCTTTTGAAGAGGCATGAGGCTTTCATTATTCTTGCGACAGGGGCCAGTCAATTCACGATGCTCGATACACTTGTAAAGCAAGATCTGGACTGGTCTCGAATAACTGTCTTTCATTTGGATGAGTATATCGGAATACCTGCTACACACGAGGCGAGTTTCCGAAGATACCTGAAGGAACGTTTTGTCGATAAAATTCCGATTCTGAAACAATTTCATTTCATTAACGGCGACGTGAAAGATATAGCAGGGGAAGTTTCACGATTAAATGAATTGATTTCCAACCACCAAATTGATGTTGCATTCGTAGGAGTCGGTGAAAACGGCCATTTGGCGTTCAATGATCCGCCGGCGGATTTCCAAACCACGGACCCTTTCCACATTGTTGAACTTGATGGAACAAGCCGTCGCCAACAATTTGACGAAGGTTGGTTCAACTCTATGGAGGATGTACCGGCCAAGGCGATATCTATGAGTATCCGCCAGATCTTAGAAAGTCGATGTATCATCAACACTGTGCCCGACTCGAGAAAAGCGGATGCCGTAGCCCGCGCATTGAATGGCGAGGTCAGCTCGATGTGTCCGGCATCTATACTGAAAGAGCATCCTAATTGTCACAGCTTTTTCGATGTTGATTCCGCCGCTGCAATAGACCTTCTCAAATGGAGTGGCGGGATGACACGTTGAGCTGGAATATCTTAGATTCCGGGCAACCAAGTCATTATTCAGAAAATATTCATTGCTAAAAAAAGGTGAGTATCTCGCAAGTTGCGGGGAGAGGCAGCTCCATTCGGATCACGCCGTCAGATACCTCAGTTATCGGTGCTGTATTGCAGTAAATCACCGGAATCATTTTGCGAAGTCTTTTGGTTATCCATAACTACACCCGTGGATTAAACAGCGAATCCCCTCCGTTGAACGCCCTGTCCAGCATCAGATCCACTACCTGAACGGCACCCATCATCGAGCCGTAGAGGCCGTGGGAGGATTTGGGCTGCACAAAGTTGGGAATCGTTATCCGCAGTCCTAGCCTTTTGGGGCCGAATTGGGTGACCAGGGACGCCATGTCATAGAGGCTTCCCGTCGGTGAGCCGGAGTACCGAGCGTATGCGGCCGGCGTGGCAATGTCTTTCACCATAATCTGGGCGCTTCAGTCCGGTATCCGGCGGGATCCCCGGGACCGGCCGAGTCTCCGTTGCCGGGCCGCACCTCCGGATTCGAAGAGAAACTGTGTCACCTCCGACCGGAGGCGGATTTCTCCGCCCCTCTTTTGGAATGCGGCAGCCAGGGCGGCGGGAAATCCGTCGAAGTGTCCCACCGGGCGGAAGCAGCGGCTGACCGATGAGAGCATGGCACCCGTGGTGAGGATGGAGGAGACGCGGCCCCGCGGAACTCCCGCGAAAGAGGTGAAGGTGTCCATAAGCTCCCGGAGCTCCGGGTTGGTGATGCCGAAGCGGTCCAGAAACGCCGAGTATGTGGTGTTCAGATTGGCCACCACTTTCGGGGCGATGAAAGGGGTCACCAGTTTGTCCCGGAGGGTGGATATCGCTTTGAGTCGGCGGACCTGGGCAAAGAGGTCGACAGAGTAATCCATCATCTGTTCGATCGATTTTGCGTCGCCGGGGAACTGGTCTTTCAAATACTCTTTTAGATGTTCCGCGCCGGCGGGTAGCCGATACTCCTTCATACCGTTCTGGTGAACCACCAGACGCCGCACGAAGCTACCCTTGGCGGTAGGCTGTCACGTAGCCGCCGACGAAAGGTTCCTTTTCGATGATGAGCACCGAATCGCCGGGGCGGTTCTTCTGCCAGAGCAGTCCTGTGGTGAGGCCGGCGATCCCCGTCCCGACAATCACCAGATCGTAGAAATCCCGGCTGGTGAAGTTCGATTGAACGGTGGTTTTCTGCAATCTGCCTCGGGCCATTGTGTCCTCCCGTGTCCGCTAATCATATCCTTGAGACCCCTTCGCTGAAATGATGCCGTATTTCATCATTTTCCTTGTCAGTGTCTTCCTGGATATCCCCATCGCTTCCGCCGCCTTCGATTTATTGCCGTGGAAGTCTTTTACGACATTCGCAATAAAACCTTTTTCAAATTTTTCAGTGACTTGATCGACTGCGGTTTTGAGATTGTACGGTTCGTTTTTGCCGGTGTATTCGGCTATGGGGCTCGGTGTCCACTTCCGGGCTATTCCATCCAGGCCGCGAAAACTCATAATAATGTCCCCTTCGCAAAGAAGGACAGCCTGGTTGATGATGTTCTGCAGTTCACGGATGTTTCCGGGCCAATCGTGGGACTGAAGCTTGGCGATGAGTTCCGGCTGAATACCGGTAATTCGCTTCCCGTACAGTTCCCGGTATTTCCGGATGAATCCGTCAACCAGAAGCGGTATGTCGTCCAACCGTTCCCGCAGCGGCGGGAGGTGACAGGAAATGACTTTAAGTCGGTAATATAGATCCTGTCGGAAACGACCTTCCCGGATGAACTCCTCCAAGTCGCGATTGGTCGCCGCGATGACTCGAACGTCGACACTGATTGACCGGATCCCTCCAACTCGTTCGAAATTGCGCTCCTCCAGCACTCGGAGGATCTTGGCCTGGATTTCCAGCGACATATCACCAATCTCGTCCAAAAAAAGAGTGCCGCCGTCGGCCAGTTCGAACTTGCCGGGCCGCTGCTCATGGGCGCCGGTGAACGATCCTTTTTCATGCCCGAAGAGTTCACTCAAAAGAAGAGAATCGGAAAGGGCGGCGCAATTGACGCCGATGAAATTCCTTTCCTGTCGAATGCTGGTGTAGTGGATGTATTGTGCCAGCAGCTCCTTGCCGGATCCGCTTTCACCGGTGATAAGTATGGAGGCTCCGGTATCCTTTACTCTGTCGGCCACTCGGATGACGTCTTTTACGCCGGTCACCACGGTGTCAATTGTTTGAACCCCTCGAGTTTCTCGTAGTTCGGATTTGAGGAAGGAATTCTCGGTCCTTAGCGTCTTGAGCTCGATGTTTTTTCCGACGGCGTCCAGGATGGCGGTTCGGTCGATGGGCTTAAGAATATAGTCTGAGGCGCCTTCTTTTATGGCTTGAACGCTGCTGCCGATGCTGCCGTAGCCGGTAATCATGATGACGACGGCTTCCGGGACGGTCTTCCGTATGTCCTTGAGGACATCCAGCCCGTCTTCGCCCTTCAGACGAATGTCAAGAAGAACGGCATCGGGCATGAAATCCGACGCTTCCTTCAATGCGGCCTGCCGACTGTCGGCTGTTCTCACCCGGTACCCTTCGCCGGAGAAAATGTTACCCAAGGAGAAGCGAATACCTTCTTCGTCGTCAACAATGAGGATACCGCCTTTGCCTCGTATCTCGCTGTTCATTTCTCGTAGCCTCCAACAGGCAGTTCCATGGAGAATACCGTGCCCCTTCCATTATTGTCGGTGACGCTGATGTCTCCTCCGGCTTTCTTCACGAAACCATAGACGATGGATAGTCCTAATCCGGTGCCCACGCCGTCGGGCTTCGTGGTGAAGAAGGGGTCGAATATACGCGGTCTGAGTTCCGGTGCGATGCCCGAACCGTCATCCGCCACTCGAACGATAATGAAGTCCTTATCGATTTGGGCGGTTTCCACTTCGATGGAACCTCTACCGTCTACGGCATGGATGGCATTCTGAATCAGATTTAAGAGAATCTGCCGCAGCTCGTCGGCCGGGAGTTTCACCGAAGGTAAGTTGGGTTCAACAGTCAGTAATATGTCGACATCGGTTTCCGACGACAATCCGTATCTGACCAAACGAATTACTTCAGTTACACAGGCGTTGACATCGGATTCCGGAGAAGGTCCCTCCGCCGCGTGGGCGAAATCCAGCAATTCTTTGACTATACCGGCTATGCGGTTGGTTTCCTGCTCGATCCATTCCAGACACACTTTGTCGTCCGCATCCCGGGGGCGGGAGAGGAGATGCTGTGCATTGCTGAGGATGGTGCTGAGGGGATTGTTGATCTCATGAGCGATACCGGCGGAGAGAAATCCCAAAGAGGTGAGTTTCTCGGCCTGGATAATCTTCTGCTCCAGCTCAGTTCGTTGACTGACATCATCCAGTTCGATGACACAACGCCCCTCGCCGTCGGATGGTGCGAACCTGAGAGGGTAGAGCTTGAGGTCCCATACGACTGAGCCTTCTCTTTTAATCTTGGACCACGTTTCCTTTCTTCCTCCCGAAATATCTCTCGCCTTCTGAATAATCTCCTCGTCCAGTACCGCCGCGCGGAGGTCATCCAGATTCATACCCTCCGGCCGACCGCTGTCCTGAGGGAAGCTCTCGAGAAAAAAGCCGTTGGCTTTCTCGACGACGAGATGACGATCTACGATCAGGATGCCGGCTCGAAGAGAATGGATGACGGTTTCATTGTACTCTTTGAGAAAGGTAATCTCCTGTATGTATTGGTCCATTGTCGCCTTGTTCCGTTCGAGATGATCGGCCATTTCGTTAAATCCCCCGATCAGGCTTTTCACCTCTCCGGCCGCATCAATCTCCACCGAAGTATCGTAATCACCGTCGCGGATATTCCTCATAGCCCGAACCAAGATTTCTATAGGCTTGGTAATCTGCCTCGAGATTAGAAGGGCCGTCACAGCAGTCAGGGCGAAGACGGCCAGAGATACAAGAAAGACGATCCGACCGATACGCGTCAGGAGGGAGCGATAAGGTTCTGTGGAGATGAGCACAATGAGATTCACCGGATTCTCAGTGTCGGACAATACAAGAGGACCGATAGACCGGAACGACAGGTTGTAATGTCCAGTTTCCAATTCCCTGTCATATACTTCCCAATAGGGATCGGATGATTCGAAGCCGCCGAATGCGGATTCTTCCGTATCACTGGATACCAGAACCCGGGTATGGGCTCGGACTTTGAGCTGATCAAAAAAATCGCTGTCCAGATTCTTCAGAAGAAAGACTGTTGTCCCGCCTTGAAGAGTCACCGTACCGGATAGGAATGTCTGGCCTTCCAGTTTCCTCAAAGAGACATAAGGATGCGTGCGATCGACGACCAGCGTTGAGAAGTCTCGAATATACGGATAGGCATCTGACAGAACAATGAAATCCGCCCAGCCGGCTTTTCGGACGATGAAGGAATCCAGTCCTGATTCGGCCAGCGAATCAGTCAGACGGTTCACCAGCCGAATTTCACCGGACCTATCGTCTGCATTTTGGGATAGTTCCATCAGTTCCTCATCTTGGTTGATTCGGACCGACATCTTCCATATGGAGCGGACCCAGTTGTTGTAATTCTCATAGATGAGTGTCGACTCTTCACTGAGCTCCGTCCTGGCCGCATTCTGATTGTTTCTGGAAACTAACCCGATAATGAGTCCGGCGGTCAGCACCGCTTGAATCGTGATGGCTCCCAGGAAGAATAGGAGAGTCCGGGCGAAGAGTCTCATGACGAGAAACAGTCTACACGACTGTCTCGGATCCGACGATGAGATTTACCACCTCGTCGGTACTTGTCTGGTCTTTTTCCAAGTCGCCCACCTTCTCTCCCCGTCGCATGACAATAATTCTATCGGCTACGGCAAAAACGTCGCGCATCTGATGACTGATAATGATGATGCCGATTCCGTGGTCCTTCAGGGACTTCACCAGGTCGAGCACCTGGTGCTGCTGGGCGACGCCAAGTGCGGCGGTGGGCTCGTCCATTATCAGGAGTTTCGCGTTCCAATAAATGGACCTGGAGATGGCCACGGCTTGGCGCTGACCGCCGGACAGGGATCGGACGCTGTTGCGCAGGGAAGGGATTTTAATGTCCAGCTTTTTCAAGATGCCCCGGGACTCATCGTACATGAACTGATGGTCCAATACGTTGAATACCCCCATGGATTTTCGAGTCTTTTCCCGGCCCAGGAATATGTTGGCATAGACATTCAGGTTCTCGGCAAGCGCCAGATCCTGATAAATGGTTTCAATGCCCATGGACAGGGCGTCCATCGGGGAATGGATTGTCGTGGGCCGGCCATTATAATAGATTTCTCCGCCGTCGGGCTGATGGACGCCGGAAATCATTTTTATCAGGGTGGATTTCCCGGCGCCGTTATCTCCCAAAACAGCGACAATCTCTCCTGCATTGACGTGAAAGCTGACTCGGTCCACGGCGGTCAGACCACCGAAACATTTAGTGATATTCCGGGTTTCCACCAGGTGTTCGTTGCTCATGATTCCTCCTTGTCGGTGTATGTTCTCTCTGGAAAGATCTTGTCGATTAAGACCGCCGAAATAAGGATGACGCCGACGATGATGTATTTGTCGAAAGTGGGTACGCCCATGAGGCGCATACCGGTCTCCAGTACCGCAATGATGAGTCCGCCGAGGACAGTACGCCAGACGGTGCCTTTGCCTCCATACAGACTGGCTCCGCCGATGACAACCGCCGCAATGGCGTCCAGGAGGGACGCGGCTCCGGCGTCGGCTTTACCGGTGACGTACATCAGCATGTAGATGATGCCCCCGATGGTGGCCAGAAAGGATGAGAGCATGTACACCTTCATTTTGTGCCGGCCGACATTGATGCCCGAACGGATCGCCGCATCGATATTTCCGCCTACCGCGTAGGTGTGCTGCCCGAACACCGTCCTCTTGAGAACAAAGGCGAGCACACCGATGGCGAGGAAGGCCAGCACCACCACGTTGGGGACGAGTTCGAAGACTTTCACACCACGGGCGACCTCAGGTCTGGAAAACAGTGATAGGCCCGCGCTTTGGGTCCAATAGAAAAAATGGCCGTTCCCGATGGCATTGGCCAGGTGGGGCAGATTTTTCGCGGCGCCGTCCTGTATGAGAATTTCCGAGACACCATGACTGATGCCCAGCATGGAAAAGGTGGCGATGAAAGGTGGAACTCGGAGCCTGGAGATGAGAAGACCGTTCACCAAACCCGGAATCAGTCCCACAGCCAGTGTTATAAGTATCCCCAGGAGGAGGGCCGCTGCGTCGGGAATGCCCGAGGCTGCAAAGGCGACGATGAGCTTTGTCGAAACAATACTGGCCAAGCCCATGACATAACCCACCGAGAGATCAATACCGCCGGTAATGATGACGAACAGCTCGGCCGTTCCCAGGAGGAAGACTGTGGTGCCGAAAAAGAAGATCATCTGCAGGACACGGATGCTGAAGAAACCTCGGGCCGAGAGACCGAAGAAGATGATTTCCGAAACGAGGAACAGCAAGGCCCAGCGGCGTCCGAATTCCAGGATGATGTTGTGTTTCTCTTTCTGATTGATTGTGTTCATAATCCTCACCATCCTCTAGAGCAAGTCCGGAAAGAGCTGATCGATGACGACGGCGATGATGAGCAGCAGTCCCACCGCAATGAAGCGATAGAAGGGTTCCACTCCTGATATGAGCAGACCGTTTTCCAGGAAAGCAATCATCAGGACGCCGATGAGCGATCCGATGACAGTGCCTTTGCCGCCCATCAGGCTGGCGCCGCCGATAACCACGGCCGCAACGGCAAAGAGCTCGTACATGGCGCCGAAGGGAGTGAAATTGCCGATGCCTGTTTGAAAGACATTGAAAATGCCCGCCAAGCCGGCGATAAACGACGAGAGGACATAGATTTTCACGAGATGGCGTTTGACGTCGATGCCCGATCGGAGGGCGGCTTCCTCGCTGCCGCCGATCGCGTAGGTGTGTTGACCGAATGTGGTGTTTTTCAAAAGATGCCAGAGTACCAGAAGAACCAGTGCCAGGAAAAGAAAGGAATTCGGTATGAGGCGGGAAAACTGCCGAATCGATTCATTGCCGATTCCTTCGGGTAATCCGAAGAGACTCACCCCCATTCCCTTCTTGGCATAGAAGACATAACCGTTTCCGATCCGAGTGAGAACATCCGGCAGCGTAGCCACCGGGAAGCCTTCGCTGATTTTGAGTGCGATGCCGTTTGTGATGCCCCACATCCCCAACGTGGCGATGAAGGGAGGAACTCTGTACCGGGCGATCAGGATGCCGCTGACCAGACCGGGGATGAGGCTCAGCACCAATACCGCCGCGACGCCTACTGCTATGGCGATGCCGGGCGCGGTACCCTCTCCGCCAGCATAGAGAACCTGGATGATTTTCCCCGCCGTGACGGACGAGAAACCCATGACAAAACCGATTGATAGGTCGATACCTCCGGTGATGATGACAAAGGTTTCCGCACATGCCATCAGGACGGCGATGACACCCAGGTGAATAACGTTTTGGAAATTGGACAGACTGAGAAATCCCTTGCCTGTGAAGCTGAAGATGACAAGGAACCCCAGGAGGAAAAAAGCTGCCCAATTCCGAGCAATCAAGGACAATCCCCGGTTCTCCCGGACCGCGTGGGCGATGTTGTGATTCAATATTCGACTCCCTATTGGAAGAGGAGCCCCGAACGGGGCTCCCTCTTCACATCAATGATACAATTTATTTGTAGATGAATTGGTCCATTGCCGGATCGTCGACGTTGGTTTGAGTGAAGAACTCGAATCCCGGAATGACTTTCTTGGGTACTTCGACACCGTCTGTGAGGAATTTGTAGCCCCATTCCACAGCCAGGGAGCCGATTTCGTAGGGTTTTTGAGCAAGAACAAGATCTACCTGTCCCTTCTTAAGTGCGTTGATCATATCGACGGTGGCGTCCCAAGTGGCGATTTTCACCGCACCCGTGAGGCCCGCGTTGACAACAGCCTGGTAGGCGCCCTGTGAAGAGAACACGTTCGTGGCGAAGATGCCGGCGATATCCGGGTCTTTCTGAAGGGCCGCCAGGGTCTG
>JARGFR010000088.1 GCA_029210985.1 Spirochaetaceae bacterium
GGGAAACGGTGCAGTTTCCCCGGAACGTGTGCAACGCGATGCTGCGGATACACCTTTATATGTACGATCACAATGTGCGCAAGCCCTACCGCATCAACAACCGGGAGTTGCGTCGGTTGCGCCATGCCCAGGTGGCCGGTGCGGAGCTGGAGTACCTGCAGAGTCTGGTGGCGGGCTTCTTCGAAAAGAGAGTCTTCCGACCCTCGGAGTTTAAGCTGAGTGTGTCGTCGGAGAGGACTGTGAACCGCCGTTGGACGACCCCGCTAAAGAGGTCGAAGGAGCGGATTTGGCAGTACCAAAAAGCCTAAGAGGCGAATCCGGTTTTTAGAGGTCCAACAAAGAACTAAGCTTTTGGGCATTCTAGTCCACTCGAATCGGTGACGATATGGCCCAATGTCCGTTTTTCAGCCGGACCCTGACGTGGATCCAATCCCCCGGCTCGATATCTAAAAGACAGGGAACTTTCCATTTATATGTGTCCGGGGAAATTGCGCTCACCCGGAAAGCCGGGGAATCGATGGGCCCGAGATTGCCGGATCGTGAACCCTGGAGCAGTTCTTTAATCGACCAGGCTTCGTGACGGCCGTTCATGGTAACGGCGATGCGGCACACGTCGGGATCGGAGATCCGCAGGGCTATCCCTTGAGTGGAAGGGGTTGTGTTCGTCGCGTTCCCCAGACTTGTCGTCTGAAAACGAATCCGGCCGGAGTTGTGATATGTGATGCAGGATCGGTCTTTGGTTTCCTCTTGGGCACTGGAATCCAGAGGGGATACGACTTCCAGCCCTCGGAACCGGGGGATTTCCTCCAGGACGGAACCGTTTTCCACCTGGATATCCACATCCCATTCGGTCGCTTTGTGCCTTTCTCCCCATCCCAGCTCCAGCTGGAAGAGGGCTTCTTCGTGAGCGGCATGTTCCGGGGCCGACCACCACAATTCTCGCCGCTCGCCTCGGACGAGAAGCTCCACATAGTCAATCGCCGTGGTGGCGTCGACATCAATCAGTCCGGTCTTCCCCAGCCCGGCGGAGACGGTGCCGCCCATCGGCACCTCTCCCAACGAAAACCACAGCCGAACAAGGTCTCCGGTCATGGCCCAGGTTCGCCGGGCGTACAGTGCATCCCAAATGGTGGACCGATCGCGGTCTTTGGTCCAGGCACCGGTCAGTCCATGTCCATAGCTTCCGGGGTGGCCGCTGTGATGGTCGGTATTGCCGATAACCCCGAAATGTTTCCCCAGACGGAGTCCGTTTACCATCGTACCGCAGGACTGCCAGGGGCCCATGGAATGGAGGGATGGTTTGTCCGAAAAATCGTCATCGGCAAGGCCGTGCATGGAATATATCTCAACCAGCGGTGTGTAGGCTTCGTTGAAACTCTCCCAATTGACTCCCCTCGCACCCTGCCGGTAGCCGATATGGTGGGGGAACATCAGCACCGGCGGAGCGCCGCCGGAACCGGCCGACTCATCCGGTCCGTAGATGTTCCGAAACAGTGAGCGGAGCTGGTCCGGAGAATCTGCCAGAGTCATGGGGAAGCGGTGTTCACGTCCGACGATGGTGTAATCCCCGTGTTCGTTGGAGTGAATCTCGTAGCCGGGGTAGGTGACCAGATGCCGTTGTGTCTCGAATTCTCTGATGCGGTCCAGGTACTCATCCCAAATCTTTTTCAGCCGAGCAAAACCCTTCACGTGAAAATCCACGATATGAGCAATTTCCGGATTATTCGCATCCATATCCGGCCAGTCGGCATGACCGGTTATGGAGACAAAGTCCAATCTGAGCGCCGCATTCTCCAAGGCGTGATTGAGGTCGCCGTGCCCATAGGAAATGTTGCAGTGATTATGGAGATCACCAAAAACGCTTTCATACTTCTCTTTCATGGACATCCTTGTTCATTGCTCCTGTTCTATCCCTTCACCGATCCGGCGGTGACTCCCTGGATGACATATTTCTGGAGGAACAGGAACATGACGACGATGGGGAACATTCCCATGCTCAGGGTGGCTAGGGCCAGATCCCATCGATCCATATGCTGCCCGAAGAAGCGGAAGATGCCCAAAGGAATGGTATGCAGCCGGGAACTGAACAGCGTAATCGCCGGGAGCAGAAAATCATTCCAGATCCACAAGGTCTGCAGGATAATCACCGTCACAATCATGATACGCAGCATGGGCAGCACCACATGGATAAAGCTCTGCATAGTGTTGCACCCGTCTATGTAGGCGGATTCTTCCAGCTCTCTGGGTACACCCTTAGCGAATCCGTGGAGCAGGAACACCGTGAGGGGCATTCCGAACCCCAGGTATATGACGATTACCCCCGGGCGGGTATTGATGAGTCCAAGAACTTTGGCCACCTTGACCATGGGGATCATCACCGACTGAAAGGGAATAACCATGGCAGCAACGAACAGGATGAAGATCAGGCGGCTCACCGCATGGGGCCTGCGTACCATCCGCCATGCCGTCATGGAGCCCAGAATCACCATGCCGGTAATACTGAAAGCCGTGACAAAGACAGAATTCATGAAGACAACGGGAAACTTAACCTCCTGCCAAGCCCTGCCGTAATTCTCCAAGGTGAAGTTCTGAGGCCATGCGGCGGCATTCTTCAGAATTTCGCCGAAGGGTTTAACCGAATTGACGAAGACGAAATAAAATGGTGAGAGAAAAACAAGAGCCGCCAGGATGACAAGAATTTCCAGGATCAGCAGGCGGGGGAAATAACCTTGGCGACTCATCCCTCTACCTCCCACTTCTTTGTGGTCAGCACCTGCGTTGTGGAAATAATCCCGACGACGATGAAGAAAACGATGGCTTTTGCGGAACCCAAGCCGTAATTGTTTGACGAGAAAGCCTCAAAATAGATATTCATGGCGAAGGTTTCGGTGGATCCGAACGGTCCCCCCCGGGTGAGTGCATAGATGACGTCGAACATCTTTGTCGTCCATGAAAGAGCCAGAAACAGGCAGATGGTGATGGCCGGTATGGTTAATGGGATGATGATCCGTCCCAGAAGCTGTCGGCCGGTGGCCCCGTCGATCCTTGCCGCTTCGATCAGATGCTCGTCGATTCCGACGATGGCCGCGATATAAATCACCATGAGATAGCCTGTCCGCTGCCAGATGAAGACGATTACCGACGCCCAGAATCCAGTCTCGGCGGTGCCCAGCCAAGGAAGGGAGAAGAAACCGATACCCGTCAACGAACCCATGGTTTTGAAGCTGTTGACAAAAATGAACCGCCATATGAATCCGAGGATGATGCCGCCGATGATGTTGGGCAGGAAGATAATTGTCCGCATCACATTATTCGTTTTGAGCGCACGGGTGAGGATGAGGGCCAAGGAAAAGGCAAGCAGGTTTGAAATGACCACCGAAACGGCGGTGAATCGTGCCGTAAAGAGTGCCGCGACTCCGGCCTGCTTATCCCCGCTGAAGACTTCCTTGTAGTTTTCCACTCCGACCCAGACGGCATCGGCGTCCACTCCATTCCATTCGGTGAAGGAGAAGTAGACGCCGAGTACAAAAGAGATAAGAACGATGACAAAGAAGAAAAGGAATCCGGGTCCGATGAATATCATATCGTCTTTCATCGAGCGAAGTTTTTTTGTTTCCATGAGGTCCTTTTCCGTAAAAAACGGGCCGGCCGAAGCCGACCCGTTGATGTTGTCAGTTGGCTCGGTCCTGCCAAGCCTCGTCCAGAGCTTCCAGAGTTTCCTGCCAGCTCTGCCTGCCGCCGACATAGGCCTGGAGATTGTTGAATGCGTCCTGCTGAGCGAAGCCGTCCGGCCACTGCCCAAAGACCCATGGGACGGTTCGGTCCTCGGCTGCGAAGGTCAGTATATCTTTCCCCACACCGCCAAGGCCGGTGGAGGGGACTCCCTTGACGGCCGGGATGTAGCCGAACTCTTCCACCAGATACCGTTTGCCGGTATCACTGGCGAACATGAAGTCCAGGAATTTTTTTGCCGCGTCCTGTTCGGCCGCAGTCGCCTTTGAATTCACGACGAAGTACCACGGTACGCCCAGTGGAACACGGTTCATTTTCGGATCGTCATTTATCGCGATGGGAAGAAGGCCGATATTCAAATCCGGAGCGGCGGCGTAGAGTGCTGTCTCCTTCCAGACACCTTGCTGGATCATGGCCACATCACCGTTGGCCAGGAGCTGGACCTGCTGGTTGTGGTCCGTGGCCAGAGGATTGTCCTCTCCGTATTCGACGGTCAGGTCTATCAGGTTCTGAAGATCCCTGAACTCCTTTGTCTCGGCCATCGTCATCGTACCGGCGGTGAGACCTTCCATAAATGCCTGTGGATCGTCCAACTGGGCGAAGGTGGCGTTCAGAAGATGCAGTCCGATGACCCACCATGTGCCGTAGCCGGTGGCCCATGCGGTATATCCGGCATTTTCGAGCTTCATTGCCGCGTCCCTCAGCTCGGAAAAATCCGTCGGCAGATCCGTAATTCCCGCTTCGGCGAAAATGTCCTTGTTGTAGATGTAGCCATACCCTTCGAAATTGACCGGCATACCATATTGGCGGCCGCCGATGTTCAACGGTGCTTTCGCCGCTTCAACCGCTCCGTCCAGGAAGGACTCCCCGGTCAGATCGGCGATGTTTTCTTTCCAGAGGTCGTACTGCGCCGGTCCTTCGATATTGAACAGGGCAGGGCCTTCTTCTGCGGTGAATCGGCTTTTCAGGATGGTCTGCCAGTCTGCGCTGCCGCCCACAGTGTCCACGCTGACTTTGATGTCGGGATTTACCGCTTCAAATTCCCGGGCCAGAGCCTCGAATTGATCGGCGATGGTGGTTTTGGATTGAAAAACTTCAATCTCCACCACCTCTACTTCCGCCACTCCGCCGGCAGTTTCCATGTCCTCTTTCCCGCCGTTGGCGAAGATGACGCCGGCGAAAATGACGGCAAGAACGATCGAAAACACAAACATTTTTGATTTCATCGAAATCCTCCTTCTGGAATTGCTGTCCATGCCTGAGGCTTAGAAGCACGGGTTGACTCGTGATAAAAGAAGCTGCTCGTGGTGCTGATATAACTGCTTCAAACCCTTTTGCAAGCGATTGCAATAATCGAAGTTTAGCATTCCGAAATTACGGTGTCAACTGATATATGGTCGGCCATTCGGGGAATATGTCCGGATATTCGGCACTAATTGGGATATTTTGGGATGCCTGTCTGCAAGCGTTTGTAGTCAGTTTTTCGGCCGATTGGGCCGCCGCTGGACGTACTCGCTTTCCGCGCCGCAGGATTCACGAACGACCAGATAGGGTTGGATGCGTTTCTGAAGAGAATCGCTGTCGGGCTCATCCGAGAGCATTTTGCCGATACGTTGACATGCCGCGACAGCCAGACGATTCCGGGGCTGATGAACTGTGGTCAGACGCGGACGGAAATCCTTTCCAAAACCGATATCATCATAGGATACGATGGCGACATCGTCGGGAACGGTCAGGTTGATATCCCAAAGCCCCTCTATGGCTCCCAGGGCCATGATATCGGTCTGGGAGAAAATCGCCGTGACGTCGGA
Organism: Spirochaetaceae bacterium; assembly: GCA_029210985.1. Taxonomy (GTDB): domain Bacteria; phylum Spirochaetota; class Spirochaetia; order DSM-2461; family DSM-2461; genus UBA2779. The sequence goes on from JARGFR010000088.1 coordinate 5,544, forward strand.
ATCCTGAAACATAGCGGCATTCCGCACTACAAAATCGTAGGCGAACTCGAAAGTTCCATCCCCCGCTACGATCAATTCTTTGTCTTCAAGAATATTATGATCGTTGAGAGCCAAGCGGTATCCTTCGGTTCGTTCGTGAAAGGAACCCTCGGGTGTATCGATGGTGAAGCAGATAATCTTCCTATGACCCAACCGGATCAGATGATCCGTCGCGATGGTTCCGCCGGCAACATGGTCGGCGAAGATGTAATTTTCTTTGGTCAGATCGATACCCGGGGGGATGGCCTGGACGAATACAGCCGGGATGTGGTGATCATGGATAAAACACACCTCATCACGAGTGATATCGGGATTGATTACGATTAGAGCATCAACTTTGTGGGTGTTGATCAATTGACGAATGCTGTTGCGTTCTTTCATATCGCAGCGGAATTTGACTATGAGATCCAGGTCATCTTCCTCCAGAATTCGTCGGATCTTGTTGATCAGCAAGGTCAGGTGGAGTGAATATTGATACTCATCATAGGAATCCGGACAGATCAGGCCGACATTGCCCGTCCGCCGGAGAACCAGACTTCGAGCGGTGGCATTGAAGGAGAAGTTGCCGTTTTCGGCAATCTTGAGAATCCGGGCTTTGGTCTCGTTATTCACCAGAGTGCTGTCGTTGAGGCTTCTCGATACGGTAGAGGAGCTAACTCCGGCGATACGGGCGATATCCTGTATGGTCATTCGTTTGTGCATTCGATTGCAATACCTACCGGTTTTGTCCAGTTTTTATGGGTCCGAATCCATAATTTCGGTCTCTACCAACCAACTGATGAGAATATCCGCCTTGCGGTGTCTCGATATTCCATGATAGAACTCTTTTTGCAGGCCGTACAGTACAATGTTTATGCAATCGTTTGCAAAGAGAGGATGAGTGTGAATTTCCTCTACATACATACACACGACAGCGGTCGGTATCTTGATCCGGCCAATTGTCCGGTATCCCTGAGGGGAGTTGAGTCGCTCACTGAGTCTTCGGTGACCTTTAAAAACGCATTCTCCGCCGCACCGACATGTTCTCCCAGTCGCTCAGCCCTTCTGACCGGTCGCTGGCCTCATTCCAACGGGATGACGGGGCTGGCCCACCGGGGATTTGAACTGAATGACGAGTCAGTTCATTGGGTTCGGCACTTCAATCAGGCAGACTATGAAACCGTGTTGTGCGGAGTTCAGCATGTGGCGGGCAAAAAAAAAGACCTCGGCTATCAGCGGATCCTCGATGGAACGGATGACTATTTCAACAATCCTAAATCCGCATCTCCGGCATGGGACGAACATAATGCGGATCTGGCAGTCGAATATTTGCAGTCCTCCCATGATCGACCGTTCTATCTCTCCCTGGGTCTCCACAGTACTCACCGTCCCTTTCCCTCGGTTCCAGAATCCCTCTCCCCCCGGGGCCATCACAGCCCGCCTGAAATTTTACCGGATCTGCCGGCAACTCGTGTTGATATGGAAGGTTTTCTGACATCTCTGCAGACTGCCGACCGGGTGATCGGGCGGGTCGTCGAGGCTTTGAAGTCAAGCGGCCGCTGGGAGGATACAGTTGTACTCCTGACCACCGATCATGGCCCCGCCTTCCCGGATATGAAAGGAACCCTATATGACGGGGGCATAGGGGTTGCCCTATACCTCCGGGTGCCCGGATTCGCAGACGACGGCCGCGTGGAGAAGGCCATGATATCCCAAATCGACATTTATCCCACGGTGTGCCGCATGTTCAGTCTTCCGCTGCCGAAGAACACTCAAGGATTGGATCTGAATTCGCTGCTTCGCGGTGAGGCCGAATCGGTCCGGCGTTATATCTATGCCGAAACAAGCTACCACGCCGCCTATGAACCGGCGCGATGTATTCGATCCGGCCGTTACAAGCTGATTCGGCACTATGGTCCGGACGAAACGATTCTGCCGGTGAATGTCGACGATTCGCCAGGCAAAGAAGTCTGGAAAGATGCCGGATATTTCCGTCGTGTCAGGTCGGAAATGGCCTTATTCGACCTTCTTCTCGATCCTCGGGAACGTGATAACTTAATTGACTCGGACGAGTACGGCGAGATTCAAAATGAGCTCTCCCGAGAATTGGATGTTTGGATGATCAGAACCGACGACCCGATCAGATCAGGGAAGATACCGCGACCCATCGGTTCTCGGTTGAATCGCCGGGACGCATGGAGCGCCTCGGAGGAAGCATATGAATGAAACGAAACAGATCCGCGTCGCGGTGATCGGAGCAGGTGAGCGCGGCGTCTATGTCCTGGGAGCCCGGACGGCGGAACTCTGGAAAGAGACCGGAATCACCGTTCGTCTTCTGTGCGACACCAATCCCGATCGCCTGATGGAGAGCAAAGCCTATCTCGAATCACGCTATGCGGAATCCGGCCTCGACTTAACCATTGATACCGAAACCGATTACCTCCGAATTATGGATAGGGACGATATCGATGTTGTGTTTGTAACCAACTACACGTCCGCTCATCGGGAACCGACGGTCGCGGCGTTAAAAGCCGGCAAGCGTGTCTATCTGGATAAACCGATGGCCACGAGTGTGGACGATGCCCGGGCGATGCTGGAAGCCGAGGCCGATTCGGGACGATCCATCATCATGGGTTTTACACGGCGGTATGAACACTCCTGGAGGACCCTTGTCGGCCTGCTGAGGGACGGTAGAATCGGCACTCTCCAGACTGTTCTGCTTCGCTCTGTGATTCCCTATGCCCGCTATCTGCAGAGGTGGCATCGAAGCCAGGAACGCTCCGGGGGAGCCCTCAACGATAAAGTGTCCCACTATTTTGATGCCCTCAACTGGATTGCAGAGAGCCGGCCGGTTTCAATGAATGCCATCGGCGGCCGTTCATCTGTGTTTGCCCCGGATCCCTCGGCGCCCCGGCGATGCCGGGAATGCGACAGACACTGTCCCTATCGGGCGCTTCCCAGTCCCCAAGTGTCAGAAATCGGTTCGGTCTACAGATTGGATCCCGATTATCGAAGGCAGGACGTCGGAATATTTACTCGTCCCAGCTGGAGCCTGGCGGAGTCCGAAGATGCCCAGATCGACAACTGCGTCTATGCCGGTGATACGGATATCATTGATCATGCCCTGATTACCGTCTGTTATGAAAACGGTGTGAAAGCCTCGCTTTTCTGGAACATCTTCGGTCCAAGCGCCGAGGACGAAGAGTCCATAGAACTCGTTGGTTCGTCGGGACGCATGCGGCTCACGAGGATTACCGGAGTAATTGACATCGTATCCGACTACGGTGAAAGTCACGAAATACTGGATGCCCGGGGAACACATTTTAACAGTTCCCACTTCGGTGCGGATGTGGAGCTTCTCCACGCCATTCGACATCACTACCATGGTTCCGAACCTGCGGCCAACACGAAGGACGGTTTCGAATCCCTGCGAATGGTGCTGGCCACAGAGGAATCGATCCGGCGGGATGGAGCGAGTATCTCTCTGATATCAACGACTCCGACCGGATGATGAACCTCGGGTGCCCGTCCGGCAGCCCTTATCTCCCTCCATTTGACAACCCCTTGGAACTGAATTAACGTTTTCTATTGGGGTGCTTTGCATCCTGAAATTGCTAAGGAGGTTTCTCATGAAAAGACCGATTCTACTCGCGTTGATGCTATGTCTGACCGCACCGCTGATATTCGCCAACGGCGGTACTGAGCCGGAGCCGGAAATGACGGGCCCCGTGGAGTTCGACTTCTGGACCACCCAGACCCAGTCGGATCGCATGGCCACCATTCAAGTACTGATCGATACCTACATGGCACTCAATCCGGACGTCACCATCAATCTCGTACCGGTGGATGAAAATGACATACCCACCCAATTGAACGCGGCTTCGGCCGCCGGAGCCCTGCCTGGTTTAGTCGAGTTGGGCGCTGAAAACGCCGTGGCTTTCGGATCCGAAGGTGTCTTTGACGAAGACGCGACAGGAGCCCTGCTGGAAGAAATCGGCAAAGACTCATTCTACCAAGGTGTTCTCAGGCTGGTATCAAGCGGAGAGGGAGGCTACTACGCCCTGCCTTTCCATGGCTGGATTCAGGGTATCTGGTACCGGACGGACTGGTTCGAGGATGCCGGGCTTGATCCGCCGACCACCTGGGATGCCATCATCGAAGCGGCCGAATATTTCTATAAACCTGCGAATAATCAGTATGGAATTCTGGTGGGTACCACGGCGGAAGCATTCACCGAGCAGTGCTTCACTCCCATTGCCATGGCCAACGGAGCCCAGCTGTTCGACAGGGAGGGCAGCCTGATATTTAACAGTCCTGAAATGAAAGAAGCCGTCGAGTATTACGCCGAATTGGCCCAATACAATCCGCCGGGACCCCAGACCTGGCGTGCCAGGGACTACTACATCCAGGGCAAAATGGCGATGTTCTTCTATTCCACCTACATCATGGACGATCTGGCCAAGGCCGAAGTGGCCGCCGGCAGTCTGACGGGTGAGAATTTCGCGGATCTGGGAGGCGGCGACTTTGATCCTGAACTCGCGTCCAAGACCGGATTTGCTCCGATTATCACCAATACCGAACCCGCCGGCTACGGTGTTGTTGTGGCCATGTCTCTTCCCAAGCAGGAAAATTCCGCCGTGACGGAAGCGGCCTCCAAATTCCTGCGCTACTTGTACACCCAGAATGCCTACATCACATATCTGCATATGGCGCCGGGGGGAATGAATCCCACCATCAAGGGCATCTCCGACAATGCCCGCTTCCAGAACGACCCCTCGGAGATTTTCAAACGCTACGGACCGGAAAAGATGAATCAGATCGTCAGCGGCATGAATGAAATCGAGACATTCTCCATCGTGGACGGCAAACGAATCGAAGCGGCAAGCACGATTTTTGCCAACCAGATTATTCCGCAGATGCTGTTCTCCATCACCCAGGAGGGTGCCGATGTGGATGACGCCATGAGCAAGGCGGAACAGGAGATGATGAAACTGATCGAATAATGATGACGCCCCGCCTGCCGGCGGGGCGGTTTCATAACTGTGGAGTACACTATGGCCAATACCAATCTGCTCGCCCGACGGGAGGCCCGATTCGGCAGACTGCTGATTGCCCCTGCTCTGGTGGTCATACTCGGGCTGATCCTGTATCCCATCATCTACAATATCTACCTGAGTTTCTTCAACGTATCCCTGGCGGGACGCAATGTTTTTCTGGGTTTGAGCAATTATCTGGATGTTCTCACGGATTCCGAGTTCTGGAGTTCCGTGCTCACCACCATGCTCTATGTCGTGCTCTCCACCTTCGGCACCACCATTCTGGGTCTGATCGTCGCCATGGTGATGAATCGCGCCTTCCCGCTGCGCTGGCTGGCACGGAGTCTGATCCTCCTGCCCTATGTAGCTCCGGTGATATCCGTGGTCTTCGCCTGGCAGTTTTTTTTCGACCCCGTCAACGGCATCTTCATGCATGTCATGGTGGAAAAGCTGGGCTGGATTAATCAAAGGGTCAACTTAATCTCAGAACCCGGAAACGCCCTCTGGGTGGCCATCCTGTTCAATATGTGGCGGAATTTTCCCTTCAGCTACCTGATGATACTCAGCCGGCTTCAGGGGATTGATGAAAACCTTTACGAGGCCGCCGAGATAGACGGCGCCAGTGCCTGGCAGAAGTTCAGATTCATCACACTGGCGGAAATCTACTTTGTCGTGGGAGCGCTGATTCTTCTCAGGTTCATCTGGAACTTCAACAAGTTCGAGGAAGTGTATCTTCTGACGGGCATCAATGTGAAAACTATGCCCATCTATATCTATTTGAAAGCCTTCATCGGGACGATGGAGCTGGGAACCGCTTCGGCACTGGCTGTTGTTCAGTTCCTTATTCTGGTGGGCATCATCCTGGTCTATGTGAAGAGGGTACTCAAATGGTAAAGAAAAGAACTTTTTTGAAGGACGCCGGCTTTGTGGTGCTTCTCCTGCTCATCCTCACCTTCGCCCTCTTTCCGTTTGTTCAGATGCTCTCCACGTCTCTGAAATATCAGTGGGACTGGGGAAATCCATCTTTGATCCCCCGACAGCTGAATTTCGAGGCCTATAAGGAGCTTCTCGGATTTGGAGATGACCTCAAGGACGTTCCCGAATCCATTCGACTGCTCCTGGATGAAAATCCTGATCTGACGAAAGAGCAGAGAGAGCGAATATTAGCCGACTACCAGGATACGGGTGACGTCTTTCCCTTCGGCAGGTACTTCCGCAACAGCCTGATCCTTTCATCTCTGGCGGCTTTGGGTTCCCTGATGCTGGCCATTCTCGGGGCATACAGTTTCAGCCGTACCCGTTATCCCGGGAGGGGTATGGTTCAGCGGGGCGTTCTGTTTGTGTACATGTTCGGCGGAATCCTGCTGCTTATCCCTTTATACAAACTGGCGGTGGGAATCGGACTGGCGGCCACACCGACGGGCACCTTTGTTGCTCTGCTGGTCATTTATCTGGTGCAGACCCTACCGGTGTCCCTCTACATGCTGGGAAATTTCTTCCGGACCATACCGTACTCCATCGAGGAGGCGGCCCTCATCGACGGGTGCAGCCGTATGGAAACCATCCGGCGGATCATCATCCCCCTAAGTATCGGAGCCCTGGTGACGGTTTACATTTACAGCTTCATGATCGCCTGGAATGAATATCTGTTCGCCTCGGTGTTTTTGAAGGCCTACAACAGTATCTATACCCTTCCCATCGGTCTGAAATCGCTGTTTGTCTCTAAAAACGCCATCTGGGACCGCATCATGGCAGCCTCGATGCTCACCGCCCTGCCGGTGATTGTACTCTTCATGGGCATACAGAACCGGCTGGTGGGCGGCATGTCCGCCGGCGGCGTCAAGGGCTGATTGCCAGAACGATGTTTCCTCTTTTTCGCCCTGTGTCAACGAGTTCATGTGCCCGGGAGACTCCGTCGAGTGGAAATCGCCGGTCAATATGAGCACCGAGTTTTCCGCCATTGATGATTTGGACCACCTCTGAGAGGAGTTCCCGGAGTTCGGGTATGGCTTTCATACCTGTGGCGGCGAACTTCGCTTTCTTTCGTCCCCGAATCGATGTCGCCATCATGTGCAGCAGCAAGGGCAGCGACAGGATCGGCGAGAGATAGACACCCTCGGAAGTGAGGGCCCGTTTGGTGCGTCCGACGGAGCTTTTTCCCACAGTGTCGTAGATGACATCCCACTGCTCCGACATGCGAGTGAAGTCCTGCTGCGTGTAATCGATGACTTCGTCGGCACCAAGGGATTTCACGACTTCGATATCGGCGGTGCTGCAGACCCCCGTAACATGTGCGCCAAAGTGTTTCGCCAGCTGAACCGCGGCGCTGCCAAGACTCCCCGACGCACCGTTTATTAGGACGCGCTGACCGGGAACAACGGAAGTGACGTCTTTCAGGAAATGTATCGAAGTGAGAGGTCCGTCGGATACCGCTGCCGCTTCTTCGCATGAATAGCGTGTCCGTATCTTCGTAATCACACCATCTTCCGGAACAGAGACATATTCGGCGTAGGTCCCCGGTCAGAATACAATCTCGCCGAAGAGTTCATCACCTTCGGCGAATCGCGTCACCTCAGGACCCACAGCTTCAACAATACCCGCAAATCCGGTTCCGGGTGTTTTGTGCTTCGGCCCGCGAAGCCCCAGGAAGAGGCGTCCGTACTTCGGTTTGCCGGCTCGCATCATATTGTCCGCGGCTGTCACACCGGCCGTGTGAATTCTTATCAATACTTCTAGAGTGCCCAAAACCTTGCCGGTTTCTCAACACCCCTTCCCCGACCTCCAAATTCAAGCTGTCAGGTGCTTCCAGAGCACCTCCGGCTTGTTCTTCAGAGGGGTCTTCCACTCCCGTTTGAGCGTC
>JARGFR010000089.1 GCA_029210985.1 Spirochaetaceae bacterium
CAAGTATTTGGCCGATCCTCTTAGTGAACTTCCTGAGATTACATTCTGGCTCATGGGCGGCCTTGGATCCGCCGATTGGTCCGCTGTCTGGGCAACCGCTCCGCCGGTTTTGGTGACTTTGGCTTTGATGACCTCGGTTCGCTGGCGCATCAATCTTCTGTCCCTGGACGATCGATCGGCATTTGCGCTGGGGAACAATCCCGGCCGAGAGCGGTTGGTTCTCGTCGTACTGGCTGTCGTTGCGGTGGCGTCGGTCACCGCCGTGGCAGGAATTATTTCCTGGGTCGGACTGCTTGTTCCTCATTTGGCACGGAAACTCGAAGGGGCCGATACCGGACGGTCCCTGCCTGTATCTATGATACTCGGTGCCGTGTTTCTCCTGGTGAGCGACGCCGCCGCCCGAAGCCTGCTTTCGGGAGAAATCCCGCTGGGACTCATCACCGCGCTGTCCGGGGCTCTGTTATTCGCTTTCCTGATGACTCGTAAAGAGAGGGAAGTCAGGTGAGGGAAGGCAGCGGAGCTTTGATATCTCTTCAAGGGATTAGCTTCTCATGGACCGCAAACGGCAGAGAACTCTTCAGCGATCTTGATATGGTGTTTTCCCGGGGAACTACCGCCTGTCTCATCGGCCCCAACGGCTCGGGTAAAACCACATTGATGGAACTTCTTCTGGGCTGGCGCAAGCCTGATTCGGGACGCGTTGTTCTTGACGGCCGGCCTTTACCGGAATTGAGTTCCAGAGAACGAGGTAAGATGATGGCTCTTGTTCCCCAGGAAGAGCGGCTGCCTTTTTCCTATACGGTGCTGGAATATGTTATGCTGGGGCGCTCTCCTCATCTACCGCCCCTGGCTTCTCCCGGTAAGGTGGATCGGGAGCTTGCCGAAGCTGTATTGGAGAGAGTCGGGATTGCCGAACTTGCCCATCGACCTGTTCCCCGACTTTCAGGTGGCGAAAGACGCATGGTGCTCATCGCCCGGGCCCTACTTCAGGAGCCCCGCATCCTTCTGCTGGACGAGCCGGCGAATCATCTGGATCCGGCAAACAGAGAACGGGTGATGGACATCCTTATGTCCCTGAAAACTTCCGGAATTACCATCATCATGAGCTCTCACGAACCTGATATGGTCACCCGTCTGGCCGATTCAATCGTGCTGCTCAAGACAGGAGAAGCTCCGCTGATCGGAAGTCCCGAAGATATGATCAATCCCGAACTCCTTGAACACCTTTATGGAGTACCGGTTCGTCTTGTGGAAGCGGAAGGGCGGCGAATCATCCTCTGGGGAACTTAGACAAACTGCGGCTCAGGATTGTCTTAAAACAGAGCCGCCCTTTTCAGGGCGGCTCTGTTTGTTATCCATAGACTGACGGTGTGTGCTTATGATTTGGATTTCTTCTGAGTCAGTAATGAAACAACCACAATCGTGATGAAGCTCAACGGAATGGAGATGATACCGGGGTTGTCGAAGGGAATCGGCGCCCGAAGAGGATCCAACCCATAGCGTTCGAACATGCTCGGGGACAGCAGAATAAGCGTCATGGCCGACACCATACCTACCAGCACCGATGCCGTGATACCTTTCGATGTCGTTTTCTTCCAGAACAGCATCATCATAATCGACGGCAGATTGGCCGAGGCGGCCACAGCGAAAGCCCATCCGACGAGGAAGGACACGTTCATTCCCTTAAAGAGGATGCCGAGCATGATGGCAATGCCTCCGACGCAGACTGCCGCGATTTTTCCTGCCCGGACTTTTCCCTGGTCTGTGAATTCCACTTCGGCGAATCTATCCATCAAATCGTGAGCAACCGCGCCGGAAGAAGCGACGATCAATCCGCTGACGGTGCCGAGAACCGTGGCAAAGGCGATGGCCGAGATGATGGCGAACAGGAATGTACCAAAACTCTTGGCCAGAAGGGGAGCGGCCATATTGCTGGACTCCACATCCAACACACCGCTTGTGGCGGCCCCGAGACCCATATAAAGGGTAAGGATGTAGAAGAATCCGATGGCGGCAATCGCGATAACCGTGGACCGCCGAGCGTCTCGCGGGCTGGGAACCGTATAGTAGCGTATCAGCACGTGGGGCAGGGCCGCGGTACCAAAGAACAGAGCCATCATAAGAGAGACGAAATCGAATTTGGTGAAGATGTTCGCCCCTTCGCCGAGTTTGTATTTGAGCCCCGGACGCAGGAATTTTTCACCGGCGGTGGGATTCTGCGCCCACACCGTCACGCTGGCGCCGTCAATGTCAAAGGATTCCTTGGCATATCGCAGAACTTGGCCGTCTTGAATCGCCCGCAGGTAGGAGATGATGGTCAAACGGCCTGTGTTTTCCACCACCTCGCCGTCAAGATAGATTCGACTCATGCGGCCAACAGGGTAGAACTTTTGCTCCTCTTTCGGAGCTCCATTGTAGAGAACAGAACCGTCCGGGGATTCCGTCTTGGACAAAGCTTCACGGAGTATCGGAATTGAACCCTCGGTATCGAGGCTCCACCAGGTGCGGACGCCGTCTTTCTCCAGGGCGACAAGCCGGTATTCGCCCTCGTCCAACTGGGCCGCGACACTGTAGCCGCCGCCGGCGCCGGTGACTTCATCACCGGAGAGTGTGGCCTCCAGCGAAGCAGGCTCCCGGTATCGCTCATAGTCCGGGGTGGAATCCAGTCCGCCGGAGAGCAGAACAACCGTCAGGACAATGGAAAAAATTATGAGAAGCGAGCCTTTAATGAACTGGACGTAGGTGGTGGACTTCATGCCCGCCGTCGCGACGATGAACGTGACGATGGCGCCGACGATGACGACACCTGCCCAATGAGGGAGGCCGAGCAGAGGCGTCACCAGTGCACCGGCTCCCACCATTTGCGGGATGAGGTAGAAGATGGACACCACCAGGGTACTGATTCCCGCCATGAGCTGGATGCCTTTCGAGTGATATTTGGCGTCCAAGGCATCGGCAAAGGTGTATCGGCCCAGCTTCTTCATGGGCTCGGCCACGACGAAGAGCGCCACAACCCAGCCGGCCAGATAACCGATGGAATAGAGGAAACCGTCGTAACCGACTGTGGCGATTAATCCGCAAATCCCCAGGAAACTGGCGGCAGACAGATAGTCGCCGGCAAATGCAACGCCGTTCACCGCCCATGGAACCGTTCCGCCGGCGGCGAAATATCCCTTGGCGGAGCTGGTTTTCCTCGCGAAATAAATGGAGATTCCAAGAACTACGGCCACGATGGAGATGAAGAGAACGACAGCTAGAGCGGCTGGAGTGTAAATCATGAGTTCAGCTCCTTTTCTTTAGCCGTACACATGATGTTGTACATAATGCCTAAAACAACCGCGAGAATAATCAGGAAGAAGCCGTAGATGATGGCGAAATTCAGTCCGAAGAGTACGATTGCTCCCATCAGCGCCGGGGCGAACGTGTTGATGGCGACGAATCCCGCAAATACCGCGGCGTAAACGAAAAAAAGCCGTATTCCGACTCGACTCTTGTAATCGGCGGCAAAATCCTCGCCTTGGTCCTCTTGAGCCGGTTCATGAAGCATCTTTTGTCTCCTTGGATTGATGGGTTTGAGTTCGGCGATGCGCCAAACAAGGTTACCAAACCACTATTGATGAGCATTAACATTGTGTCAAGTTCCACACGGGTGGCGTGTCGGATTCAATTCGGGTTATTCTGGCAGCAGTTTATGGTGAGAAAACAGCATCGGTGGTCTTCGGAAAGATTGATTCTCTACAGCTATTTCATAGGCCTGATCCTATCGGGCACCGTTGCCTTGTCGCTGCCTTTGAGCTGGGGCGGAAGTGACGGACTGCCTCGAGTTGCGTTGATTGATGCATTCTTTACCGCCGTTTCCGCCGTATGCGTCACCGGATTGATTACAATTGACACGGCTCTATGGAGTCGTGCAGGACAGGGCATCATATTGCTGCTCATCCAAGCGGGGGGATTGGGCATCGTCACCTTCGGGATGCTCTATCTTGTACTGCCCAGGGTTCGGATATCTCTGAAAAGCACTAAACTTCTGCGTGAGTCTTTTGTCGTCGAACAAATGCCCCAGGCCCGGCATATGATCGGGAGCATACTGAGCACCACCTTGATTGTTGAAGGGCTCGGAGCGGCTTTCCTGATTTTCGCCTTTCGCCGAGCCGAGACCGAAGCACCGGTATTCGAGGGAATCTTCCATGCGGTTTCGGCGTTTTGCAATGCCGGTTTTTCTCTCTTCAGCAGCGGACTCGTACCGTTTCGGGGCAATGTCTTGGTGAATATCGTTCTGATGATACTCATCATCGTCGGGGGAATCGGTTTTATGGTGATCAGAGATTTAAGCCGAAAGTTTCGCGAACCGAGAAAACCTCTGATGTTCCATACCAGGATTATGCTCATCGCCGTGCCTCTTTTTATTATTTTCGGCTGGATCGGCTACCTTGCACTGGACGATACGGAAGTGTTTACCAATCTCCCGGCGGGAGAACGTTATATGGCCGCGTTGTTCCAATCGATCACAACCAGGACAGCGGGTTTCAACACCGTTGATCAGTCTTCATTGTCGGCTACTTCCCGCTGGATGACTCTCGTTCTGATGCTCGTCGGCGGAGGATCCGGATCCACAGCCGGGGGAATCAAGGTTTCCACGGCGTTCATTCTGTTCATCGTTCTTTTCAGGGGAGTGAATGAGAGGGGAGATATACGTCTGCTGCGCCGACGGATACCATCGGAGGATGTCAGTCGGGCGGCGATGTTCTTTCTCAAAGCCGTGGCGTTGCTCTTTATCAGTATTCTGTTGCTCGGCATCCTGGAAAGGCCCGGATATACGGAGTTCACCACATCACAGATCATATTTGAATGCGTCTCCGCTCTGGGTACCGTCGGTTTGTCTATGGGCATCACGGGAGCGTTGAGTATCGGTGGTAAGATAGTCATTGCCTTGACGATGTTCGCCGGACGGGTCGGGTTGTTCTCCCTGGTCATCAGATATGCCGGGGATAGAGCGGAGACACTCATTGAGTATCCGAAAGGAGAGGTATTGATAGGATGAAACAGTATGCCGTCATAGGAGCCAGTACATTTGGTAAGCGAATTTTAGAAGAACTCATCCTTTTGGATTGCGAAATCATCCTTCTGGATAAAGATCCCGAACTCATCGAATATTTCAAGAACGATGTCACTGCCGCTTATATCGCTAATGCTGTCAACGAGGATACCGTCACACGTTTGATCCCCGCTGATATCGACGCGGTTGTTGTTGACCTTGGGGATAAGATTGAGGCTTCTATCCTGGTCACCCAGTACCTTTCCAAGCTCGGTGTGTCGAAAATTATAGTAAAGGCTGAAACCGATCAGCATGGTGAGATACTTTCGCTTGTCGGGGCTCATCACGTGATATTTCCAAATTTCGAGGCCGCCAAGAGAGTCACTCCGCTTCTGGTTTCCGACATTCTATTCAACTATCTTCCGATTTCAGGGGGATTAGTGATGGCCGAGACCGGTGTCCCTCCAAATCTGGCCGGCCATACCCTGACGGAGATAGAAATTCGCCGTACGAACGGCATCAACGTCGTGGCATTTCGACGAGCGGGAAAGGGAGATTATCAGTTTTTCATTCCCGAATATCGGCTTCAGGAAGGCGACATTCTTCTCATCGTCGGGAGGGAAGAGGATGTCTCTTCATTCACAGGCAAAGACGTCTCGGAACGCAAGAGAGGAGTTGCCGACTTTTTTCGTCAGTTTTTCGGCGCCGCTTTGAAATCGTAGAGCAGTCTCATATAATCGATTCGCCCGAAGGCTTTTTTTACCGATTCCCTGATTTTGACAGGCGATGGCGTCGGCGTCTTTAAGCCGAATCCTTCTACGAGTTCTCCGAACGCTCTGTTGAATGCGCCGCTCCCGAATTGGCTCTCGATGATTCTATCCATGTCCGGCGGCCGTGCTTTCAGTGTTTTTTCTATGGAATCCAGTAATTCGCGGTTTAGGTTTCTGGCCTCTTCCCGCCATTGATCGTCATCCCTGGCCGACTCCAGCGCCGCCAGCTGATCTTCGACGCTCAGGTAGGATATATCGATACCACCGCCGGCGGCCAATTTGGACACCGATGAAATGGTTGATTTGATCGATTTATCCGGTAGTGTCGTTTCCAAAGTTCGAATCTTTTTCAGGTAGGCCTCTTGAGTTTTGTCTGCCAGTTCTTGAGTGGATGGAACTCGGAAATCCGCCCAGAATCGTCTTGGATAGTCGCCGAAGAGATCCAAAACACCGTCGAGTATATCCAGGTAGCGGGAGAGCAGAGGTTTTCGCCAATGAAGGGCGTTGAGAAACAGATAACCGAATCCTTCTTGGACCGATGTGGATATGACTGCATCACAGGAGGAGGCTAATTTCGGATATTCGAGGCGTTGATCGCCAGTGGATCCCGGACACCAGACGCCCTGTATGAGCCCGTCCCGGAAAGCCTTTTCCACCAGTTCCGAATATCCACGCTCTTGTGCGGAGATCCCGGGCAGCGTCAGGATCAGGTTGACCGGTTCTTCCATAAGTCTGACTAATAGGGCCGCTTCGAGTACGTTTTTCCTTCGTATGGCTCTGACCGGATATAGGAGATTCGGCGCACCCGGTATGTATCCCGGGTTGTCGGAAGCACACAGCTCCGTCAGGGCCGTACGGAGTGTCTCCGGATCGGAAGGCGCATTAGGCGTCAGAGGCACGGGATTCGGCAGCAGCGTAACGGAGTCCTTCAGGCCTGAATCGGCCAGGATACGGCGGTCCCGTTCATTGATCACCGCATAACGGATCCTCGGGCCTGTCGGGTAGGGCGGTATCTCCATCACGGCATCCAGTTTGGCCAGATTCTCTGGTCGTCCGCACTCGGGAAAATCGTGAATATGGAGCAGCATATCCCGTCGCCCGGCTGTGGCGACGGCCATCAGAGCTCCGGTGAAGGAGGGGTTTTTACCCAGATGGTAGTTGTGAACCCACCATAGAGTCTCTTCGTCATAACGAGCTTCCAGTCTTTGACTGAGCTTTGTCATATCCGGTGCGTTCCCGTCTTCGACGTAGGCGAGTTCCTCCAGTATGTCCAGGCGCAGCTTGTCCGCGGTATCCCGATCAAAACCTTCGCGTATACGGCTCATCACAAGCTCGGTTCCTTCCGATTCACCTGTCACTAAACGAAGTTCGGTCAGATTTTTAAAGCCGGTCAGAATGGCACGGGAGGAGTATATCACCACATCGGTGACGCCGCCGGGTTTGAGATGATAATGAAAGAGAGCAATTTTCATCAGACGGTTTCCATGTTGAGATTTCCCCAATGCCTGGTCAAAACGGCTTTGAGCTGATTTCTCAATACACTATAAGAATAGTACCGAAGCCCTAGGGCGTAATTCGTATCCGCCATATCTCTGGCCAGTTTCTTATCGTTCAAAACACGATCTGCGGTGGCAATGGTCTCCTTTGAGATGAAGTTGTCCATTTCAATGACTTGGAAGCCTTTGGGTTTGATGTCCGTGGAATAGATGGAATAGTTATTCACCACAATGGGCTTGCGGAACCATATGGTTTCCAGGAACGCATTGCCGAATCCCTCGATGAGGGAAGGGTAGGTGACCAGGTCGGCATGGGGATAAATGTCTTCCAGGACGTAGATATGGCGACCATCCTCTGTCAGACCCCTCTGTTCTTTGATGATTTCATCGACGAAGATCGCACGAATATTCATCATTTCCGCGTATTCCCGGACACGCATCTGATATTCATAACCCTCATCACCCGACGCATGGGATATCACCAGGGTGGCTTTCCGTTCCAGTCGGGCCACAAGCTCAATGGCGTGTTCGATTCCTTTTCGCTGAACAACTCTGGTCGGCTGAAGTATGAGCAGTTCGTCGTCCTTGATGCCGATGTCTTCTCTGACGTTTTTAATGTAATCATCCGGCGGCGGGGGACCCAATTCAAAATTCATAACATTCGGGATGAGTGTGGAAGAGATACCAGTTCTCAAAGCCAACTGGTTCTGCCCTGATGTATTGATGACAACATGTTCAATATTATCAATGTGCGGAGGGAAGCACATATTGATGTAATCCCAAACGCAATTTCTCAAGAATCTTTTGCGTTCCCAGAAGAAATCATGGTGATGTGCGATGACCGGTATACCGGTCTCGGCGATGACTTCCGTGAGTGCCAGGCCGAGAGGAATGTTTAAAGGTATCGTCAGCGCATTCTGGGGAATAAGCAGGTCCAGATCGAAAGCTTTTATAAATTCATAGATCCGGGATTTGAGATAATGCCTCATTTCATGGATCTTGGATGTGAGTGTCGCCGGTCTTTCCGTATTGCCGAAACTCTCGAGATATATATCCCTGATCTCGGGATGGTGGAAATGGAGCTTTTCTTCAAGAAATGATTTTTCTGGGGGCGTGTCCAGTTCACCGGCCATGTAGTAGCAGGGAAAACCCATATTTTCGAGAACGGCCGCCCACTTGGCGGTTTCCAGAGATACACCATCGGTACCTGCCAGTCGAAAAGAAATGAAACCGATTTTCTTGGATGCCATGGGCATACCCCCCTCTGAAATTCTGTGTATTCAGGATATAGGATAATTCAGGTGCGTCAAGGAAAACGACACCGGACGCGAAAGTCGATCTTTTAAGTGATATAATAATCATTAGCCTATGGTTAGGATGACATCTGTATGGATACGAAAAACCGCGCATTTTTAAGGGGATTTTTAATAACGGCAGCCCTTTTTTCGGCAGTTTCTTGCGGTAACGTGGAAGGAGACCGTGATGTGACAAGTGCCGCCGTTCCCGTGATAAGGGAAACGCTGAAAGAGGGACTGATTACATTTCTGACCGGAGAGGTGACACTTGTCTCTGATGCCGGCGAACGCTATCCGGAAATCGGAGATTCTCTCACCGTCGGCGATTCCCTGGTGACGGGTGCTGACGGTTATGCGGAAATCCAGTTCGGAGATGTCGGTGCGGTCCGCATCCAGGCTGATACGCGATATCGGCTGGGCACGTACTCTCTGGAAGGAGATGGCGGGCAAGTCTCCGGCGCCCTGGAATCGGGATCCCTCGTTGCCAAAATTCGGCGATTGACCGGAGACGATAAATTTGAAGTGAATGTGCCGGGTGCGGTTTGCGCCGTCCGCGGTACTCAATTCCTTGTTCGGGCGGATGAGGCAGGCTCCGTGACTGTCGCGGTATCCGAGGGTACTGTCGCCATCGCACCGCCGTCTATGGCGGAAGTGGGCCGTTCCGGTGATGAAATCCAACGGATCAGGACGGTGATGCCTCTGGTGAGCCGAGATCAGGAAGTCGTTTTGCCCCCTGACGCACTCGCTGAAGTCGAAAAAGAGATCGTCGCTTTTGCACAGAGGGGTGCTGACACGGATGCGGATGCCGCAATTACCGACCTGGAACAGCGTGTACTTGCAGCGTTGGAAAAGGCGCCTGTTCCTGAGAAACTGACAGAGGATAATGCCGTAATTCTTGAAGAAGAAGAACCAACCTTGGTGTCTTTCTCCTCGTCCGGTGAAGACCAAGAGATCGAAGCACCGACGTTAGTCTCTCTGACAATACGAACCGAACCTTCGGATTCCCGAATATTTATCAACGGAAGAAGCGCCGGAATCGGTACGACATCGAGGGTCTTCCAGGAGGGTGTCATTGTGTCCCTTGCGGCAGTCGATTCAAACGGCATCCGTAAGGAGCAGGAGATTGTCGCTGGCAGCCAAAGTACCGTGACGATTGTTTTCGAGGAACCCGAAGAAGAGGCGGCCCCCATCGAGGAACCCGAAGAAGAGGCGGCCCAGGCCGAACAAACCTCCGTACAGACGGTGGTGGCATCCCCGGAAGTCAATTTCCGAATTACCGCATCACCTTCCGATGCCGTCATCTCAGTCTCCGGCGGCGCATCCGGACGGGGATCTCTGGTGTTCTCCGTACCTGAAGGTGAGCAGATCACAATTAATGCGGAAAGGGCGGGATATGAATCCTATCAAAAGCAGATTCGGATATCACCCGCGGCGTCTCCTCATCGGGTGGAACTCACTCCCCGTCCCATTATTGCCAGAACGAGTCTGTCTTCGGGGCCCGGTGTTGGTTCTCCCGCGGCGGTGGAAAACCTCGTCATCGGAGCCACCGGCACCGGTGCTTTGTATGCCGTGGATCGGAGCGGACGAATCCTTTGGAATCTGAGCACCAAAAACAGCAAAGTTGAAAATGCCGCTCCTGTCGTCGGTGGAGATAGAGGCTATGTGATCGGAAATGCCGAAATGGTGATTTTCGATCCGAACAGCGGCCGAATCCTGGCGAGAACAGATCTGACCGGAGACCGGGCCGATCTGTTCGGCCGCCGGCCGTTATCCCTGGGAGGCTATGTTATCGTTCCGTCAGATTCTTCCCTCGTTTTTGTTGATCCCGCATCAGGCAGGGAAGAAGGGTCCATTGAGATTCCCCAAGGCTCGCGAATGTCGCCGGCCTCCTGGAATGACAAAGTCATTATCGCGGATCAGCGAGGCACACTGCTTTTGATTGACCCGGATCAGAAAACGATCTCAGGCAAAGTGGAGACCGGTTCGACTCAACCCATTGGTCTGGCCCCGTCGGTGAGTACATCGGGAATCGCCGTATTCTCCGGCCGCCGAGGAGATGTTTCGGCGGTGGATCTGAACGGTCAACGAGTTCTTTGGGAGCGTAGTCTGTCCGATGGAACCTCCGTTGGCGTTCATACAGATGCCGTCATCTCAGGAGAAACGGTGTTCATTCTTGGCGGGGATACCGTTTATGCCATGTCGCTGGGCAGCGGCCGGGACCGTTTTGCTCCCGTAGGCGAAATTACCGCACCGCCGATGGTTCGGGACAATGTGCTGTATCTGTGCCGGGACGATGGGACCCTGCTGCTTCATAACGCAGTTAATGGTGACTTTATCGGCGAGGTCCGTATCGGGGAACGGGTTGTTGCTCGTCCCACGGGACTGGGTCCGTATGTGGTTCTCTCGGGAGAACGTTCGGTATTGGTCGTTGATCCGCGTTCACTGACCGAATAGTCCGACGATGGAAGCTGTTGCTTGGGAAGTCGTTTTATTCGTAATCTCAGTACTCTCGGTGCTGATCGGTGTGTTGGGCCTGCCCGGAAACTTCGTCCCGGTTCTCGCGGCGCTTATCGCCGTCGTTGCCGGTGACGGAAGCTTCACCTGGATCTGGTTTTTTATCTTCCTGGGCATTGCCGTCTCCGGTGAAGTCTTCGATCAGGTGACCGGAGCATACGGCGCGAAGAAATACGGAGCAACCCGTCCCGGTATGGTCGGCGCTTTGATCGGTGGTGTTGTCGGCGGTGTCGTCGGAACGATTATACTGCCTGTTATCGGATCTTTGGCGGGGGTCTTCGTCGGTTGTTTTTCTTTTACCTTCCTATTTGAATATCTGTTTTCGGAACGAAGTACAGATGAAAGCCGAAAAGCCGGGGTCGGCGCTGTCCTTGGAAAAGCCGCCGCGATGGCCTATAAGTTTATTGCGGGTTTTGTTTTAATCATAATCATGGCCTGGAGATTCTGGAGAATCTGATCGAACAACAATTTGGAGAGAGCTGATGGATGACCGTATCAAGGGTAAGTTGGAATTTATTTACGGACGTGACCTCGGCTCGAGTACGGCGAAGCGTCTTCAGAAACTCGTCGACGAATGGCGAAAAATCCTCCCGGAAATTCCAGGAGCCCCCGGTGGCGGGATTCCGGCAGATCAAAAAGATTCCATCATGATTACCTATGGAGACAACATCCAGAGTCCGGGTGAACCGCCGCTGGTGACATTGAAGAAATTCGCCGAGAAGAGGCTCAAAGGGGTGGTATCGGGCATCCATATCCTCCCGTTCTCTCCCTATTCTTCCGATGACGGATTCTCCGTTATGGACTACCGACAGGTGAATCCGGATTGGGGTGATTGGAGTCATATCTCCGACATCGCCTCGGATTTCCGCCTCATGGCCGATCTGGTGCTCAATCACTGCAGTGCACAAGGTACCTGGTTCAAGAAGTTTCTGGACGGCGATCCAAAATACTTCGACTATTTCATCGCAGTGGATCCGAATACGGATCTTACGGCGGTATTTCGGCCTCGCGCCCTTCCGCTCCTCCATGAGTTCGACGTCAATGGTGAGAAGAAGTCAATCTGGACCACTTTCAGTCAGGATCAGGTTGATGTCAATTTCGCCAATCCGGATGTCTTTCTGGAGTTCATCGATATTTTGTTGGACTACGTAAACAAAGGCATCAGAGTCATCCGTTTGGATGCCATCGGTTTCCTCTGGAAGGAAATCGGCACAAGCTGCATGCACCACCCGAAAACACACGAAATGGTGAAACTCTTTCGATTGGTCCTGACCGAAGCCGCTCCGGGTGTAATTCTGATTACCGAGACCAATGTCCCCCACAAAGAGAATATTTCCTATTTTGGAGACGGTACGGACGAGGCCCACATGGTGTACCAATTTACCCTGCCGCCATTGACACTGGATGCATATCTCCGAGGAGATGCATCCAAGCTCACCGCCTGGGCCTCATCTCTTCCGGAACCGAATCTCGATTATACCTTTTTCAATTTCCTGGCGTCGCATGACGGAATCGGAGTTCTTCCCGCCAAAGGGTATCTGAACAACACGGAGCTGGAGTCTTTGGTTCAATCCGTCAAAGACCGAGGCGGCATGGTGAGCTATAAATCGACACCGGATGGTGAAATTCCTTACGAGCTCAACGTCAATTACCGGGATGCCGTCGCCGAGGAATCGCTTCCCGTCGAGTCGAGAGCGGTGAAATTCCTCTCCTCTCAAGCGGTCATGCTGGCTATGGCAGGCGTACCGGGAATTTATATCCACAGTCTGCTCGGATCGGGAAACTGGAAGGACGGTGTGGGAATCACCGGTGTCAATCGAACCATCAACAGGGAAAAACTCGCGTATGATAAGTTGGAAACAGAGCTGGATAAACCTTCGACTCTGCGGCATCTCATCTTCGAAGGCTTCTCCCGAATGCTCAAGGCTCGAAAAAACCACGCTGCTTTCCATCCCTCGGCTTACCAGGAAATTCTCGATCTCGGACCCGGAGTTTTTGCCTTGATCCGCAGGTCTTTCGAAAATGAGCCAGTTCTGTGTCTTCAGTCGGTGGTGGGAGAATGCCAAAAACTGTCCGTGCCGAAGAATCTTACAGCGGACAAATCTTTCATCGATCTCATCACAGGCAGGATCGTTGAACATGCCGGTGATTCGATCGAGATGAATCCCTGGGAAGTTCTCTGGCTCACAGCCGAATGATGCTGCTTCACCGGCGGTCTACTCACCATAAATGGTGGCCGCTATACTGGCGCCATGGTGCGCCGTGAAAGCTGCACACGTCCAGCGGTTGAGAGTCCCGTACGGGTAAGCGCCGAAGCGCCCGGTAGC
>JARGFR010000008.1 GCA_029210985.1 Spirochaetaceae bacterium
AATCACGGCCATCAATGATGAAATTCGCGAATACTGGGGTCTGGAACCCATTATGACGGACATCGGTCTGCCGGATCCGGAGTCGCTGACGGTGTCGGAAGACCTGGATCTATCCCCCGACGAATTCTCACAGAAAACACGCTACGAAACCGGAGGCAAGATTGTCTTTGCCGCGGGGGTGAGCCTGGTGACAGTCGGAGGACTCTTGAGGGTACTGATGCCGGATAATCAGGCCTATCTGGGGTTGGTGACTGTCGGCGGAACAGCCATTACTCTGGGGAGCGGCATGATGCTGTATTCTATCAGCCTCCCGTAGATCTTTCTATTGAGATGATTTCCCATGTTTTTCTCCCTTCGGCGAAGGAAAGAATATCCTGCCGTGGAATGCCGACCGGCTGAGTCGCACCTTCGTCCTGGGGAGGGGCCCACAAGAGGTATTCCGCTTGGATCCTCCCGTCGCCCAGTTCCGTGAGATTCAGGTCCGTAATTCCCCAAGGCCAGACGCCGGTCGGAAGCTCAGGTCGACCCGCCGCCAGCCACTCGGACACCTTTGGGAGTTCTCCAAGACCTTCATAGCCCTGTCTGACTTTATGTGTGACGAAAATCATGTCCACCTGACGCTGATCCTCTTTGCCGACCCGACCCGATACGCAGTCCTCCATCCTCTCCGAATCCAACGAATCCAAAGCATCATAATAAGTCGCGGCCACTTCCAGGGGCGTCATGCCGACGGTGACGGGTTCTTCCAGCATTTTCCCGATCGGTGCGGAGACAAACCCAGCGGCGAGGGCAATTGCCAGTACGAATCCGGCATATTTCCAGCCGGATTTTCGAAACCATCGTCTGGCTTTCAAGCGGTCTTCCATCAATTTGGCCTGCTTTGAAGCTTTGATCCGGAGTTCTTCCTGCTTTTTCTCTACGAGCTGATTCAGGATTCCTTGTTCGTTCCATCTTCTGAGCAGGGCGTCCCATTCGTCCAGGCTCGGAATCCCCTCTCCCGAATCGATCAACGACCGTCGAATCAAATCGGCAGCCTGGATATCAACACCGGGAACGACGGCATCCATCGGCGGCAGGGCGCCGCGCCGGATCCGTTCCCTCCTGGCTTCGCCGGTTTCCCCGGCAAAAGGATCCACACCGGCCAGTGCTCTCCAGGCAAGTACGCCGAGTGAGAACGACCACCCTTCGTCACCCGCTCTATCCGGATGCACCCATGGCTCCCAGGCTTCGGCCAGCAGTGATTCGGGGCTGGTTTCCCGTATCCAAGCCGCCAATTTGGGCGGCATGACAAGGATTCCGTCATTCGGAAGCCACCGAAAAGCCCGTGTGAAGAGACCGTTCAGTGGATAATCCACAGCTTTCAGTGCACGTACGGCATTCAATAGAACGGCGATGGCCCGGGAATCATGCTTGCGGTCGCCGAATGGACGGGAATCGGCAATCCATGGTCCCAGCGCCATCATGACACCGTTATGCTCGATGAATTTCTCCAGAGGCCACGATTTCACCCGGCCTGACGCGTCGATGATGAGTCCTTCGGACTTCTTTATCGCGATCGTATCGGCACCGCGAAATTTTCTCGTCTCGATATCGGTGAGATAGCCCAGCATCTTCCGTCCCGAATCGCTGCATTCCCAAGTCTGTTCATCGATAGGTGTCAGTTCCATTTAAGTGATTTCTCCGACCTTTCGGCGTCTTTGATACTGTTCATTACGGTACACCGTCGGTGCCGATCCGGTGTAGTGCTTGAAGACTCGACTGAAATGATACTCGCTGTAGAAATTGAGCCGATCGGCAATTTCATACACCGCCAATGGAGTATCGGCCAGAAGCGCCGCCGCCGCTTCCACCTTCAGTCGGGTGTAATACTTCATCGGAGTGATGTTCAATTTCTTACGAAAAAGACGAATCATATACGATTCGGTAATGCCCAATTTCTCAGCCACGTCCGAAAGCCTCAATGTTCCGTAAACCTGTTCCTGCATGATATCCAGAGCTCTTTCCAGGTGGATATTGCCCGGCTCTCCGGTGGGGACGTTCCCATCACCCAGAAGAAACAGAAATGAGATGAGCTGAAACAGCGCGGCCTGTCGTCGAGCCGGGGAGGAGGATCTGCTGCGCTCTTTGAGCTCTTCAAAGAAGAATCGATAATTCCGGCCGATATTGCGGGGCGGTCGGGATGTTGCCGCATAAAGCAGGGATTCCAGTTCCCGGGCGTCTTCGGTCTCCATGATTTCAAAAAGAATCGCGTAGTAGGAGATGGGATCCTCGACATTCAAAGCGACGACGGCATGAGGTATCCTGGGAGGACAGATAAAAAGACCGCCGGCCTGGACATTGTGCAGTGTCCCACCGACGCGAAAATGCCCTTCCCCTCCAATAAAGTAATGGAGTTCAAACTGCCGGGCGGGATGGCGGTGATGCCGAGTATGCCATTTGATGTCCTGGACATCCTTCATTCGGTAGACAAAAACGATATCCTGCAATTCGATGAGCATTGAGGTCAATTTTATGCATCAAAATCCTCTTCTGTCCATTACCTTCTGGGAATTGGCGCTTTAGTCTTGAATGCGAAAGGGGGTTTACTCATGAAAGTTGTATTGGGTATCGACAATGGAACCCAGAGCACCAAGACCATGTTCTACGATGCGGACACCAAGGATGTGCTGGCCATGGCCTCGGCCGGACACGACATGATCGCCGAAGACGACGGCACCCGTGAACAGAAGGCCGAATGGTGGATTGAGGCGTTGATTTCATGTATGGATCAAGTTGACCTGGATATCAGAGCCGCCGTCCAGGCCGTCGGTGTTTCTGGACAGCAGCATGGTTTCGTTGCTGTCGACGATTCCGGCAAACCCCTATATAAAGTGAAGCTTTGGTGCGACACATCCACGGCCGCCGAATGTGTAGAGATGACCGATTCCTTCGGCGGAGAGGACAAGCTCCTCCGGGAGACTGGAAATCTTATAGCTCCGGGATACACAGCGAGCAAGATTCTCTGGCTGAAGAAAACCTACGGCGAACTGTACAAAAAAATGCGATGGGTCCTCCTGCCCCACGATTATCTGAACTTCTGGCTGACCGGACGGGCTGTCATGGAATACGGCGATGCTTCGGGAACGGGACTGCTGGATGTTCGTAATCGCATCTGGCAGGAAGACCTGATCCGTTCGGTCGATCCGGAACTCCTGGACAAGCTCCCGCCTCTGATCGGTCCGGATGAGTCGGCCGGACATATTTCCGCCGAAGCCGCCGCCAGGACCGGCCTGCCGGAAGGGATTCCCGTTTCCAGCGGCGGTGGCGACAACATGATGGGCGCTCTGGGCACCGGCACAGTCGCCGACGGGGTCATCACGATGAGTATGGGAACCAGCGGCACCCTCTACGGGTATTCCGAGAAGCCCATCATCGACCCCGAAGGAATTCTGGCCGCATTCTGCTCGTCATCAGGCGGATGGCTGCCGCTTCTCTGCACCATGAACTGCACTGTCGCGACTGAGCTGACCCGGGATCTTTTCGGTCTGTCGGTGAAGGAAATCGACGTTGCGGGAGCACAAGCACCCGCCGGTGCCGAAGGAGTAACGATGCTGCCGTTCTTCAACGGCGAGAGGGTTCCCAACCTGCCCAAGGGCAAAGCCAGCATTATGGGACTCAACGCCACAAATTACACAAAGGAAAACATCGCCAGGGCTTCTCTTGAGTCAGCGATATTCGGAATGAAGATTGGACTGGATCGATTCAGAGAATTGGGCTTCGATGTCCGGCAGATCCGAATGATCGGCGGCGGTGCAAAGAGTCCGATCTGGAGACAGATGGCGGCCGATGTTCTCGGTGTACCGGTTCTCATACCAAAACAGGCCGAGGCCGCCGCGTTGGGCGGTGCTCTTCAGGCTCTCTGGATGCTCGAAGGGGGAGGGGAGACGAAGCTCTCCGAGCTTGTCGAGACTCACGTCGGCATTGATGAGAGGGCATCGTGTGAACCCGACACCGCGTTGAGGGGCGCCTACGATAAGGCATACAGCAGCTATAAGAATTGGCTGGATGTCCTGGCGCCCCAATATCAATAGAAATCAATCACGAAGGAGTGATATATGAGCGACTATTTCATCGGCAACAAGGAATACTTTTCCGGTATCGGCAAGATTGCCTACGAGGGCAAAGGATCCGATAATCCCTTGGCGTTCAAGTTTTACGATCCGGACAAGATGGTCGGCGGTAAGACCATGCGGGAGCACTTGCGGTTTTCCGTAGCCTACTGGCACTCGTTCTGCGGTGACGGCGGCGATCCTTTCGGCAACGCCACCATGCAGTACCCCTGGCGGGATCCGGATCCCATGAAGTCCGCCAAGAACAAACTGGACGCGGCTTTCGAGTTCATCACCAAGATCGGAGCTCCGTTCTACTGCTTCCATGACATCGACATGGCTCCGGAGGGCGCCAATCGAGTGGAGTCCGAGAAGAATCTGATTGAGATGACCGATTTGGCCAAGGAACGCCAGGAAAGCACCGGAGTGAAGCTTCTCTGGGGTACGGCCAACGTGTTCTCAAATCCTCGTTATATGAACGGTGCGGCCAGCAATCCCGACTTCTCGGTGGTGGGGCATGTCGCTCACCAGGTAAAAGCGGCTATCGACGCCACCATCAAGCTCGGCGGCGCCGGCTACACGTTCTGGGGCGGCCGCGAGGGCTACATGAGCCTTTGGAACACCGATATGAAAAGGGAGCTGGATCACATCGGCCGATTCCTGAACATGGCCCGGGATTATGCCAGGAAGGCCGGATTCACCGGAACCTTCTATATCGAACCCAAACCAATGGAACCCTCCAAGCACCAATACGATTTTGATTCCGCTACCGTTATCGGATTTCTGAGGCAGTACGGACTGGATAGGGACTTCAAGCTCAACATCGAGGCCAATCATGCCACCCTGGCCGGCCATGATTTCGCTCATGACTTGAGAGTAGCCCGGGATGCCGGACTGTTGGGCAGTGTTGATGCAAATCAAGGTGATTTGATGAACGGCTGGGATACCGATGAGTTCCCCTTCGATGTGTATCAAACCACCATGGCTATGCTGGAAATCCTGGGTATGGGCGGATTCGTCACCGGAGGACTGAACTTCGATGCCAAACGGCGGCGGAATTCCACCGATCTTGAAGATCTCTTCCTGGCCCATATTACCGGTATGGACGCCTTTGCCCTGGGACTCCAGGCCGCTCAGCGCATCATTGATGACGGAAAGATCGCGGAGATGGTGAGAACTCGCTATGCCAGCTGGGATTCCGGTGACGGGGACGCTTTTGAAGCCGGTAAACTGACTCTCGAAGAGTTGGCCGCCATGGGAGAAAAGAGCGAACCAAAATCGGTCAGCGGTAAGCAGGAGTATATCGAAAGTCTGCTCAATGGTTATCTCTTCGGCTGATTTTTTATCGATTAAAAACGATGTTAGGCGGGACGGTCACTATGTGGCCGTTCCGTTTTTCTATATTCTGATCCTGCTTATGACAAAATATGCCGAAATTGAAGCCATAAATCTATTGTTATTCATCGGACGGTCGTGAGTATTTCAAGACTCCAAAACGAACAAACACCTCGTGTCGTACAGAGCTACGGCATCGACTCTCTTGTTGATACGTCGCTGCATGTCGTCGATGTACGTGAATTCTTTTATCGAAAAGGGAGGGGAAGCCGGCCGACGTGGAAACAGGTTCAGCATTTCCCGGCGGCACCGGAAACTGAATCCGGGACCGGAATTCTCTCGAATGCGGATTTCAATCGTCTCTACGGTCAGCGGGCTTCGGCTATTCGGAATCTGCTGGTCAATAAAAATTTCTGTCGATTGGAAAAGTCCGAAAAGTGTCTTCTCACATGGCGCTTCCGGAATATGACTGTCGAGGATTTTGATGTCGGGCTGGGCTCCAAGGCCAATTCCGATATTTTTCGCAGTTTGGAAATTCTCCTGTGGCAGCCGATGCCCACCGGCGACGGAGTTGATCGGTTCATCAAGTCCTTGGAATCCACCAGCGAGGATGTTGTCCAATCCATCTACCGTATCACCGATCATGAGTACTGGTTCCGTCAGGGAATCAACATAATCGCCATTCGTTTTGATGACGTACCGTCGCCGGAATTGTTATCACTGATTGATCATAAACTTCAGGTGATTCAGCAGGAGAAGATGCAGAATTATTTTCACATCATCTCCACTTTCAACGCTGATTCCGAAGTTTGGATGAATGAGAAAAACCGATCTGGACGGTTCTTTGAAATCATCGAACACCTGCTGATGTACACCTGGCGTCCTTTTGACATGAAAACATGCGAGGTGAGCATTGATGCCGCCGGAGACGAGGGACTCATTGCATCGGGTACTCTGTGCATAGATTTTGCGGAAAACGGTGCTGCCTCCACCCGTTTCGATATGATGGACAGGAGGTTTAATGCTGCAGGGTCTCAAACCATCGAATTTGTCGTGAACGAGGTGTCTTTGAGAGCTGCAAATCTCAGCGGGGAATCCTCTTTCTTGAGCATGCACATGGTGAGCCGCAGTCCGGGTAATGTCGATCCTCGTGGTAACATTCTCACCCATCGGTTCGTCAAACTCTTCATTGAGTCGGTCGGGAAACTTATTGATGTGATAATGCCGGTTATTCGGCGTGAGGAAGCTCTGAATAATCTTCGATGGCGCTATTTTCTGGACTCCACCAGACTTCGGGCATTGGAATACGGCGAAGATCTCCACCTCATCGTGTCCGATTCTCTGGATATACTCCGTCGGCTCTTCGGGATAAAAGGTGTGCTGGTCTTTTCGGAGGACGAAGAATTGGCAAACATGCTTCGTCTTTTTTCTCGAGGAGATGCAAAGCCGCACAATTATCGCATGCTTGACGGTCCCCTGACCCCGGAGGAGATCCTTCGGAAGCAGGTTCTGGTGTTCCCTGTCAGAGAAATTCAGAATGGACGGGTTTTGTTGTATTTCGATCTGCCCGGCTTTGGTCCAAAACCATCGAATCCGGAACAGCCTGATCAGTACCTGATGGGAACCGATCTTTGGACCGGTGTGAATGAAGAAGCCGCGGTACTCAATCTGTCTGAAACGAAGGATTTTCTCTTCTTCCTGGTGACCGAGTGTTTAACCGCCAACCCGAAAGCCGTGGTTGCCAATGTTAATCGGCGACTCCCTGTTCGCGGGGATGTGGTGGATATCGATATCTTTCTCAAACTCTGTCACCGAATATTGCAGCGTTTCTCCAGATTTTTCGACCTCTTCCAAACCCTCAGCGGGAACTTGGAATCGGGATTGGCCTACCTTCGCGGCAGACGAGACAACCTGACCGGACTCTACAACCGCCAGCATTTCAAAGATATGCTCAACAATCTGTTTTTGCAGCCCGGCAGCAAACTTGGTCTCATCTTCATCGACATGGACAATTTCAAAATCTTCAACGACGCGGTGAGCCATGATTTCGGTGACAGACTACTTCGTTCGTTGGCTCAGCGTTTGATTGAATCGACGGAGTTCTTCAAGTTTCAATCTGTGCCGGGCCGGTTCGGCGGTGATGAGTTCTGTTATTTTATCGACAAAATCGAACCCGAAGACTTTGAACAAAAGGCCGCGGACGTCTTTCTGCACATCACGGGTGTGCCTCTGGATGTGGACTTCTTTATCGAAGACAGAACGGAACATGAGAGAATGGAAATCAATCTCATCTCCTTCCTTCATCGGTTGATGAGGCCGGACATTGGTAGCCGCCAAGCCTCGAAGAACGAGTATGTCGAGCCGCCCAACACCAGGCCCAAGGCTCACGTTGTGAGGATCTGGAAGTACCTGCGCCGGCAGCGTCTTGGTGAAGAGGAAACCTCCGGAGTCACTGTCCAGGCCGAACAAATCATCAGCGACATCAGTGCCACCATTGAGGATAAGATACTCTATAATCAGATTTTTCCGGAAATCGACGAACAGTTCAGTCGTATCATCCGACTTTTTATCGCCTTTCAGATGAAGAACTGCACCACCAACGTCATACGAGACCACCTCATCAGTGAGGTGGGTTCTCTGTCCATTCAACGGAACATCAGTCTGAAGGTCAGCGCAGGGCTGGCCCACAGTTCGGAGAATCGCCTCCGATCCATGGAATCGCTCTTCAAAGCGGCGGATAATCGGGCTTACTTGGCGAAACAAAACGGTCGAAACTGCATGTTCGGTCTTGAAGGCCACAAGATTACCTGAGGACATCAAAGACACTCAGTCAAGTTGTCCGGCTGCAGCTCTTTGTCTCTTTAACGTCCCAATACCGCATCCGAGACAATTCGCCCCATCAGGGCGGCGCCCCGCTCATTCAAATGGGCTCCGTCCATCGTTAAATAGAGGCCCCGTTCTTCAGACATGGCGGCGGCGCCCTTCTCGCGACGAACCCTCCGGACATCGGAGATAAAATCCGCGGGTTTGCCGAAAAACCACTCCGACGGAACCTCAATCCCGGCAAGTTCCGACTCGAATGCCGCGGCGACATCCGCCAGTCGGGCACCGCCGGCATCCGCCATCCCGCGGATCTGGTCGTTCAAATTTCTTCGTGCTTGATTTCTCTGTGATGCCAGGTCTTCTCCCAACGGGGGAATCGTCACGGCGATGACATGCTCCACCCCCCATGAGAACGCGATATCGAGAATCTCCCTATAGGCGGCACCGAATTCCGAAGGATTTGGAGTCGGCACGCTGCCGCGTTCGACCATTTTGTCGACGAATGCTGTCCAGGCCCCGCCCCGGGCCGCCATTTCCGGAAGGAGTATGTCGTTGGCGCCTGTTTGAACCACCACCACCTTTGGTCCATCGGATCGAAGAACCTCATCCATTCTGGCCCGGATCCCCCGAACCGTATCTCCGTCACGGCCCCGATTCACCATATGAGTATTTTCGGGAAAGTTAAGGAATCGGGCATAAGGAATCCCGAGATTTCCCGCCGTCAGGCTGTTGCCGATGAGCGTCACTGTCATATTCCCGAAGTATATCGAATAATTGCCGATAAGACCGCCGACAGTGTTTCCGCCGGTAGATAATGACCGAAGTCAAATTCGTTCCCGAGTTGTAGCCATCATCGGTGGTATTTCCCTATACTGGCCATCATGATTCAAGGTGTAATTTTCGATATGGACGGAGTGTTGGCCGATTCCGAACCATTTATATGCGAGGCCGCCATTAAAATGTTCGCCGAACATGGAGTGCTCGCTCAGCCGGAGGATTTCGAACCTTGGGTGGGCACAGGGGAGAACAGCTATCTTGGCAATGTCGCAAAGCAGTACGGATTCGACATCGATATTGAGCGGGATAAGGCCCGAACCTACGAAATTTACGGAGAAATCGTCCGGGGTCGTCTTAAAGCACTTCCCGGTGCGTCCGATTTCGTCCGCCTCTGTCGGGTGAGGGGGCTGAAGACAGCCCTGGCAACCAGTTCGGATAAGGGCAAGATGATCGACACTCTCAGGGAAATCGGTCTGCCGACTGAAAGTTTCGATGCCGCGGTGAACGGACTGGATGTGGAACGTCGCAAGCCGCATCCCGATATCTTTCTCGAAGCGGCACGTCGAATCAGTCTGAAGGCCGAGGAGTGTCTTGTGGTGGAAGATTCCACCAGCGGTCTGGCGGCGGGGCTGGCGGCAGGGTCACGTGTGCTGGGTCTCTGCACCACCAACATCGCCGAAGCGATGAAGGATGCTCACTGGATCGCTGCCGATCTCTCCGAGGCTCCCGATGAGTGTCTGTCATGGTGAGGTGTTGAGTTGATGAAAAACGTTTTTAACTCTTTCTGGCAGCAGCTTCCTTCCAGGATGGATCCGGTGATTTTCTCGCTCGGATCCTTCCAGGTTCAATGGTACGGCATGATGTATTTGGCGGCATTCGGCATCACCTATTATCTGGCCCGGTTTCGGATTCGGCGGGAAGGCGGTTTCGGCATAGATTCGGAAGCTCTCTCCGGTCTGATGACGGCGATGATACTCGGTGTCCTGATCGGCGGCCGCCTTGGCTATGTGCTGTTCTACAACCTTCCTTACTATCTCCGACATCCTCTGGAGATTGTCCTGCCCTTCGATATATCGGACGGTTGGCGATTCACCGGCATTGCGGGAATGTCCTTCCACGGCGGATTGATCGGTGTCGTGGTCGCCGCCTTCGTCTTTTTACGCAAGCACCAGCTGAATTTTCTTTCAGCGGCGGATCTCATCGTACCCTGCGCACCTTTGGGCTACACCTTCGGACGTCTGGGAAATTTCATCAACGGTGAACTTTACGGCCGCATCACCGATGCCTCCATCGGCATGTCTTTCCCGTCCGCTCCGGGATCCGAACTGCGCCACCCCTCCCAGCTCTATGAGGCTTTTTTTGAAGGCATTGTTCTATGGGTTATCTTGTGGCTCCTGAAGGGGCGGATCAAACTTCGCGGTTCCATGCTGGTTTTCTATCTTATGGGATACGGAGTTTTCAGGTTCTTCATCGAATACACCCGCGAACCGGATGCTCAACTCGGATTTGTGCTCTTCCGTTTCTCCATGGGCCAGATTCTGTGTTTTTTTATGATATTGGCCGGAGGCATCCTGCTCTTCATCCTGCGAAGAATCAAAGCCCGGAAATCGGAATAAATCGGTCGTTTTCGGCGATGTTGAAGAAAAAAAAGCCGTCGCCCGTGTGAGGCGACGGCTATCTGTTCCAGTTTTGGTGAATCGGCGACGATTAGCCGACAGCCGCCGATTCCGGATGGAAACCGGACTTAGCCCTTCAGCAAGGCTTCGGCTTCGGCCAACACATTTTCAGCGGTAAAGCCCAGCTTCACATCCAGTACCTTGGCCGGTGCCGAATGACCGAAATGGTCGAGACCGAAAACTCGGCCGCCTGCGCCGACCAGCCCTTCCAGGGTGACCGGCAGGCCTGCGGTAAAGCCCAGTTTAGGCAATCCGGCCGGAAGCACCGATTCCTGATAGGAGGCTTCCTGGATGCGGAACAGACCTTCCGAAGGGGCGGAGACCACACGAACTTTCTTGCCCTTCTCCCTCAGCAGCGCCGCTCCGGCCACCATCGTGGAGACTTCGGAGCCTGATGCGACGAAGATGACATCCGGAAGGCCTTCGCAGTCCTCGACGATGTAGGCGCCCCGGGCCGCCTGGAGTGCTTCCTTATACCGATTTCCCGATGCGGCGGGCAGATCGGCGATGTTCTGCCGACTTAATATCAGGGCCGTCGGGGTACTGCGGTTTTCCAGGGCCAGCTTCCAGGCCACGGTGGTTTCCGCGGCATCGGCCGGACGAAGAGCCAGGAGGGAGGGTTTCCCGGAATGGTTCTTGAGTTTTTCCAGGAGTCTGATCTGTGCCTCCTGTTCGATGGGCTGGTGGGTGGGACCGTCTTCACCGACTCGGAAGGCGTCATGTGTCCATATGTACACAACCGGGAGTTCCATCAAAGCGGCCAAACGGGCGGCGGGCTTCATATAGTCGGAAAAGACAAAGAAGGTGCCGCCGGCGGGAATGACGCCGCCGTGCAGCGCCAGGCCTGTGAGCAGCGCGCCCATGGTCAGCTCGGCAACGCCGGTCTGGAGGAAGGCGCCGGAAAAGTCCCCGGCACTGAAAGCTTTGGTGGCTTTCAGGAACCCGTCGGTTTTGTCGGAGTTGGACAAGTCCGCCGATGAGACGATCATATTGTCCAATTTGCCGGCCAGCCAGCCCAGGACTGCCGCGGAAGCCGCACGGGTTGCGACGCCGCTTTTCTGTTCAATTTCGGTAAAATCGAGTTCGGGCAGTTTGCCGGCCACCCAATCCGCCAGCTTTGCGGCATCCCCGGCGTTGGCGGAGGCCCATTCGGACTTCTTGGATTTCTTGGCGGACGCGGCGGATTTCTTTACTTTGATGATGTCGGCCATGGCCTCCGCAACGCCGGGAAGATCGGCGAACGGATCGTCGGGATTGCCGCCCAGATTGGCAATGGTTTTGGCAAAGTCCGCACCGGCGCCGGTGAGGGGCTGGCCGTGGGTGGAGATTTTTCGCTCGAAGGAATTTCCTTCGGCATCCACCGCACCCTGGCCCATTACGGTTTTTCCGATGATGAGTGTGGGTTTGGCTGTTTCGGCGATGGCGGCATCAAGGGCGCTTCGCATGGCCGCGATGTCGGTACCGTCGACTTCGATCACCTTCCAGCCCCAGGCGCGGTACTTGGCCGCCGTGTCTTCGGATGTGACTTCTTCGGTAACGGTGGAGAGCTGGATGTCGTTGGAATCGTAGAACATCACCAGATTGCCCAGTCCGAGCTTGCCGGCGATGCGTCCAGCCCCCTGGGAAATCTCTTCCTGTATGCCGCCGTCTGAGATGAAGGCGAAATGATTATGAGCCATCCAGTCGCCGAAGCGGGCTTGGAGGAATTTGTCGGCGATGGCCGACCCGACGGCGAAGGTATGTCCCTGCCCCAGGGGGCCTGAGGTGTTCTCGACACCCCGGGAGGGATTCACTTCAGGATGTCCTGGTGTGGGGCTGCCCCACTGCCGGAAATTCTTCAATTCATCTTTTGAATAGAAGCCGTAGAGACTCAAAGTGGAATAGAGCATCGGCGACATATGACCGGGATCGAGGAAGAAACGATCACGTTCGAACCAGGTGGGATCGGAGGGGTCGAAATTCAGATATTCGGCATAGAGCAGATTGATAAACTCGGCGCCGCCCATGGCGCCTCCCGGGTGACCGGAGTTGGCCTGTTCCACCATAGCGGCGGAGAGGATTCGAATTTGATTGGCGGCCGTTTTGAGAGTTTGGTCGTTCATGACAGATTCCTTTTGTAGGTTTTTCCTTGGATTATGTGCATTTTATCCAGTCGGCAGGGAGGTGGGAAGACGTCTCCGGGTCTAATCGCCTTCAATCCTCTCCAAACACCTCGGCGGTGAAGGCTTCCAGTTGGGCATCGGGATTGGTCCATGCACCGTCGGGGAGGGAGGATTTCCGGCACAATCCCGAAAGAAATGCGGATCGATCCCATCCTTGTTCGCCTGGAACCTGAGGAAGAAGAAGTCCGGAGCGATAGCCCAGGCGCAGCATCAAGCCGTGAACACCCACCTCGACATCTTCCGCAGCGATGGGAAAGAAAGCCGACAGCCGGGATATCTCGATGGAGAGCTCGGGGAATTCCTCTGAGGAGAGAGGCGGGAATCGCGGATCTTCGAAGGCGGCGGCCCTGGCCATCTCGGAGACGGTTTCCACTATGGGATCCTCGGAACGGATCCGCCCGATGCAGCCCCGGAGCTTCCCGCGAATCTTAAGTGTGACGAAGACGCCTCCACTCCCCTTCGGCCTTTCGGCACCGGGAGGCAGGTATCCGTCCGGGCTCGGTCGTCTGCCTTCGAGCTTCGCGGAGATGGCGTTCCGGGCGACTGAGAGAAGAACGGCACGATCGGCTTCGGAGGTCATACCATGATTATCGCGTCGAGGGAGTCGGACGTCCATGGCGAAATTTCATGATTCAGGCCGGTTCCGCCGCGGCTTTCAAGGCCTCAAGGCGGGACGGTTCCAGCGTGATTCGAAGGTTTTTTTCCTGTGTGGGCAGAACGGTTCCGACGGCACCGTCTTTCGGCCTTCTCAGGTGTTTCACCTGGGTATAGTAGAGATCGGCTTCCCGGGCGGATTTACCCTTGCTGTAGGAGAGGGCCAGATTTCCGGCGTCCAGCAGCAGATCCAGCGGGACACTCTTGCCCCTGGGAGTTCGGATGAAAACGTGCCCCCCCCGCCAATCCCGAACATGGAGCCAGAGGTCATTTCCTTTTGCCCAGCGCCGAAGAAGAACATCGCTTTCCCGGGCATTACGGCCGACGACGATGAGGAACGGCGGCTTGGGTATCCACAGACCCGGCAGGGACGATTGATGGCCCGGGCCGGCACTCTTGGCTTCGGGCCGTCGGACCGGCGGCGCTCCATTCAGAGGCGGGGAGTTCATATCACCATGGCGGACCCGTTCACGGAGTTCTTTGAGGGATTTCTCCGTATTTTCCAGAGCGGTCCTGTCCTCAGCACATCTCTCGAGTCCCCGAACCGCCCGTTTTCGCAGTCGATAGTATTTCTCTGCGTTGTCTTTTGGAGAGAGTTTCGGGTTCAGTGCGATACGGACTGTGGAATCCGGATTTTCCCAATCCTGAGCCTCCAGAATCCGATCTCCCTGCTTCAGTTCATGGAGATGGGCCATAATCAGATCGCCCCAATGACCGTCTTGGCGCTGCTGCTCGAAGCGTTTCTCTCTGCCGGTGATTCTTTCTTCCCGAAGGACCAGGGCGGACTCACGTCTGTCCAGATAGGCCAGCCAGAGATTCCGACGCTCCAGGAGATGCAATTCGGATTCCAGGGAACGGAAATATCGTTCAACACGGCTGTTCCAATCACCGTATCCGGGCAGGTCTCTTATAGAGTATTTGTCGGTATCAGAATTTATGGGATCCGACGAACCGATGCCGACAGGCGGCCAACTCGCTCCCGGCGCCTCACCGCGCTTTGGGCGGCGGGTGAACGCGTCGATGATGATGCCCTCTTCATTGGTCAAGATCAGATTGGATCCGTTTCCCCAGAGCTTCGCGTCCAGATGAAGTATCTCATTCCCTGCCGTGAAGTCGAAGCGCACGATGCGGTCCCGGCCAAGCTGCCCGAAGCTTCTCAGCCTGGCTCCCGAGAGTCTGGATTTGAGTACCGCGGCGAATCGGGGCGGCTTGGGAAGGGCGCGGGGAAGAGGTGATTCTCCGCCGATTCTGTGGACGCGGACAAAAGGCGGGCTCAAGACGATTGAAATCGCCGTCGGACCCCCCTCTCCGGCGAATTCCAGGATGATTCTGTGATAGTCGGGCTGGCGTATCCGTCGGAGCCAATGACCATCCAGTTTGAGTTCGGCGAGTATGGCGTCTATCTCGCGCCAATTGAGAGACGGCACTCCCATGGCGAACCTAGGGTTCTTCCGGTTCGGGTACGGCGTCCAGGAAAGCCATGAGATCCGTGACGGTATAGAACACCAGAAAAATCTTCTCCGGGAGACGGTTGTGGGGCAGTCGGGCCGAGATGACTTTCCAGGCAACCTTGGCGGCCTGATCCTTGGGGTATCCGTACACTCCGGTGGATATGGCCGGATATGCCAGGGTATGGGCACCGATTTCAGCCGCCAGGTCCAGGGAATTGCGGTATGCGGCGGCCAGAATCTGATCCTCACCGCTGCCGCCTCCGGACCAGACGGGCCCAACTGTGTGAATGACGTATTTGCACGGCAGCCTGCCGGCGCCGGTAACCACGGCTTCTCCCGCCGGCATTCCCCGGGGGT
Organism: Spirochaetaceae bacterium; assembly: GCA_029210985.1. Classification (GTDB taxonomy): domain Bacteria; phylum Spirochaetota; class Spirochaetia; order DSM-2461; family DSM-2461; genus UBA2779. Next base: position 15,324 of record JARGFR010000008.1, read on the forward strand.
AGCGATCCTTTCGGATTCGACGGCAGTCCTCCATGATTTCCGGTCCCCCGGCGGCATGGATGGCGCCGTCGACACCTCCGCCGCCCAGAAGTGTGGAATTGGCGGCATTGACGATGGCGTCCACATCAAATGTGGTGATGTCTCCGGAAAGTGCTTCCAGGCGGCCGTTATGCCAGGTCATTTTCCAACTCCTTGCTACACTATTGTAATACGAATCGCATGATGATTCCGGTGAACACCGCCAGTGCAAACAAGATGAGATTTGCACCGGGGAGCAGCCATGGAATCCGGCGCTTCAGCGACAGCAGCGGTGTGAACGCGATGATGAGGATAACCGGAAGAAGACCGAAGGCAATGTGGATTCCGTACAGCCATTGATACCCGTCGAGATTCAGTCGCCTTCCCATGGTGAGTCCGATAACGATCACCGCCGGCAATCCGAAATGGCTGATGGTTCGACAGATATAGTCCCAGGTTCCCGGTTTCCCGCCTCTGCGTCTCATGGCGAGTCCTCGAAAGAGATAAAATCCATGAGCGAAAAGGAGGAGGATTCCCAGAACGGCGTGGAGGAGGCTCATCATAATTCTTCCTACACCGCCTGAAGGTGGAGGTCAAGGATGTTGGTTATCCGGGCGGCGGCCCGGCCCTGCCGCTTGCTCTGGAAAGTTCTGGGGCCTATTCTGTAAACGATGACCAAGGGACGTAAATCAGCGATCATTCTGCTGCTTCTGGCGTTGGGCTGCACAGCCGCCTGGGCGGAGGCGCCTCAAGAGGCCCGGGGTTTTGCCGGTGACGGTCTCCATCTCTACCCTTTGGGGTGGTCTTCCGAGGGACGATGGGGTGCTCTGGTGGGCAGGGACGATTCGGGAACCGGTCCGAACATCCGGATTCTCGTCATGGATGCGGTCACCGACGAAATTCTTCTCCTCTCCGATCCTCTTCCGTGGTCGGGAGAGGGATCTTTTGGTGTGTTCTGGGACCTCTTCGCACCTCGGGTGGAAGAAATTGTCTCATCTTATAATCTGGAAACCACCCGGCGGCCTGATGTCAGGGATCCTGTGTTCACCACCGGCGGAGTGAGCTATGAGTTTGTGATGAATCCGCCCTCTCCGGCGGACGGCCGATACACACTCCGGATCACCTCCTCCCGGGGTGACTCCAAGGAGGTGTACTCCGGCCCAGCTGCCGATCCTCCCGACAGATCCTATCTCCTGGGGGCACTGGTCAGTCCCTTCGAAGAGAGAGCTTTGGCGGTAATCCGAGAGCTGCCGACTTTCAAAACCGGATCCGCATCCTATCGATTCAGCGGTGCCCATCTGACTTTGGGATTCACTTCCTCGGCCCAGAGTCGTGTTTTCTCAGGGAACGGAGGTGTTTTAACCGCGGTATTCAACGGCCAGGAGTCTCTCGTCCGTTCCCGACTGGCATCCGGGGCCGACGCTGAGGAAACCGACACGCGGGGATATCCGGCTCTCCTGGTTGCCGCCCGTCTCGATCATTGGGATATTGTCGGTCTTTTACTGGATGCCGGGGTATCGCCGAATCCTGTCGACTCCGACGGCCGGAGCGCACTGCATCTCGCGGCTTTTGTCGGGGAGGAAGAGGCCGTTCGTCGACTACTGGCGGCCGGAGCGGACAAAAACCGTGTGGATCTTGCGGGTTTGAAGCCGGCGGATCTTGCGGCCGACCCGGCGGTGCGCGGCCTGTTGCGATAGTGGAGCGAATACCGGAGAATTGGCGTCATGATTTATGAATTTGAGGGACATTTCCCGGATATTCTTGGAGAGAGAGTTTTTATCGCCCCCGGAGCCGATGTCATCGGCAAGGTCACCCTCCATGAGGATGTCGGTATCTGGTTTAATACGACCGTACGCGGCGATCTGGAAATCATCGTCATCGGGCGGGGCACCAACGTTCAGGACGGATGCTCGGTCCACACGGACAGGGGCTTCCCGACGACGATAGGGGAGAATGTCACCATCGGTCACAACTGTGTTATTCATGGCTGCACCATCGGCGACGGCACTCTGGTGGGTATGGGTTCCGTCGTGCTCAGCGGAGCGAAGATCGGAAGAAACTGCCTCATCGGCGGCGGTTCCTTGGTGACCGGATCCATGGAAGTTCCCGACGGCATGCTTGTCCTCGGCAGCCCCGCCAGGGTGGTCAAACCTATTCACGAGGGCGTGCGAGCCAAGGGTTTGGATAATGCGGCCAATTATGTGATTCAGAAGGACAAATACCTGAGTATGGGCATCGGGGCGGTAGAAAAAGATCGCTCCTGAGGACTCCGGGAGTCTCATATCCCGCAGCTCCAAGTGCTTTTCTATTTGTGGTAAGGTTCCTTGGCGATGATTTTTCGCGCCCTGTAGATCTGTTCCAGAAGCATCACCCGGAAGAGCTGATGGGGAAAGACATGAGGCCCGAAAGAGATTTTTTCCCGGCATAAATTCACCACCTCCGGCGAAATTCCATTCGACCCTCCGATGACGAAAACCAGGTGTGATGTTCCGTTCACCGCCCAACGATCCATGAGTTTCGCCAGTCCTTCGGATCCGACGGATCGGCCTCCGGGATCCATGGCAATACCCAGGGCGTCCGAAGGCCAGCGATCCAGCATCTTCCGTCCTTCCCTCTCCACGGCTTGGGATATTTGCTTCTCGGAATACGATTCGGGTACTTTCTCGTCGGTGATTTCGATGATGGACAGGTTTACAAATCGTCGGAGACGCTTTGTAAATTCGGCAATTCCCTCGGAAATCCAGCTCTCTTTGATTTTCCCGGCGGCCATTACGGTGACTTTCATGCCGGCATTCTAACAGTTATACTGACGACACTTCAGGTGGAGGGTATTTGAATGAATCCGGATCGCAAAGCGGCTGAGAATTTTCTGGTCAAAAACAGGATGCATCCCGATGCGATCGATCTGTCCAAAACAGTGGATCACATGCTTGTCGAGATGACCAGGGGCCTGAACGGTGAAGCCTCGTCACTGGCGATGATACCGACATATGTCGAAGTGGATGCGCAAATACCCTCGGATCGGAAGGCGGTGGTGCTGGACGCAGGAGGTACGAATCTTCGAGCCGCTCTTGTGTCATTTTCTTCGGACGGCAAACCGATTATTGAAAATTTCAGCAAGCATCCCATGCCGGGAACCGGCGGCCGGGACGTCGGCAAAGAGGATTTTTTCGATACCTTGGCGGCCCTGGTGGAACCCCTGATCGATCAGGCTGAAAAAATCGGATTCTGTTTTTCCTATCCCACGGAAATCTTTCCCGACAACGACGGTCGTCTGATTCATTGGTCCAAGGAAATCAAAGCTCCGGAGGTGGAAGGACGGATGATCGGTTCTGATCTCCGTGCCGCACTGTCCAAAAGGGGTGTGGCCGCCCCTACGGAAGTGATTATCCTGAACGACACCGTCGCCACCCTGTTAACCGGAAAGGTTTCCCAATCGGATCGAAACTGGGGAGGTTACGTCGGATTTATCCTGGGAACCGGAACCAATACCTGTTATGTCGAATCGAATTCTCAGATCGGCAAGGCGGCGGATCTTGATTCGGTGCATGCACAGATTATCAACTGCGAATCGGGTAACTACGCCTGTCCTCAAAGAGGCAAAGCCGACGAACGGCTCGGAGCGGCTACGGCCAAACCCGAAACCTATTGGCTTGAAAAAATGCTCTCCGGCGCCTATTTCGGTTCACTGGCCACGCATACCGTGTCTTTGGCGGCCGAGTCCGGGCTTTTCAAAGCCGGAACGGCGGCACTTCTTGCCGGACTCGGTGAGATTTCCACCAAAGACGCCGACAATTACACCCACAACCCGACAGGAGGAGTGAATGCTCTCGTGGATGTGATGAAGAAGGCCGGGGACGCATCGGATGCCGCCAGACTATGGTATCTGACTGATGCCCTTCTTGAACGGGCGGCCAAACTCACCGCCGCCAACCTGGCGGCGTCCGTTCTGAAGGGCCGTACAGGAAGCGGTCCCTTGGAACCCGTGTGCCTGACCATCGACGGCACAACTTATTATCGATACTACCGATTCCAGCATCGTGTGGAGTCCCATCTCCGACCCTTTCTGACTCAGAGAGACAAGTTCTACGAGACGGTTCAGGTTGACGACGCTCCGCTCATCGGTGCGGCCGTTGCGGCTTTGACGAACTGAACCCACCGTCGTCGATTTTTTCTCTTTTTCCATCTGTCTATGGCGTTGGTTTGACCATCGCCCTATGATGATAGAGAAACTTATGAAGCAGACATCATTTAACGGCAAACACATCCTTATTGCGGACGATGAAGAATATGTGCGCAATCACTTGGCAAAACGAATGGACGGCATGGGGCTCGTAGTGTCTCAGGCCGGCACAGGTCAGGAGGTGTTGAATCTCGCTCTCGACGGACCTGATCTGATTATCATGGATGTGAAAATGCCTGTCCTTGACGGAGTGGAAACCGCCCGGCGTCTGAAAACCGACAATCAAACACGGGACATCCCCGTTGTATTGTTAAGCGCGATGGCTCAGCAGGAAGAAGTGGATAAAGGATTGGCCACCGGCGCCGATGAGTATGTCATGAAACCCGTGACGTTCGATCGACTGATGGAATCGGTCCGGCGCCATCTCTTGGGTTAAGGCAGAATTGATAATTCCGTCGTATAATCGAGTATATGTTTCCTGACCCCGAACGAAAGCCCGAAGCGGATGAAGTGATACGCGAATCAGAGCGACGTCAAATCCAGAAAGAACTGTTTCTCCTTGAAGACCAGAAAGAAGCGGCCGAGAAACGGTTTCGAATCATGTTCGAAAACGCTTTGGTGGGTCTGTTCCGTCTGGACGTCCGGGACCAGCGCCTGACCGATGTCAATCAGGAAACCGCCAGGATATTCGGCTTCGATTCGGCCGTATCTCTGATTCCATTCGTGAATGCCCATCCGGAGAAATTCGGTTTCTTTGATACCATACCCAAACCGAACGATCTGTCCATTGGGAATCCCTATTCCTTCTCTTCAAGATCGGAGCGGCTGGACGGCAGCGAGTTCTGGGCTCAGTTCTCCATGCGCTATACCGGGGAGGGCCGAATCATTGAAGGTGCTGTGAAGGACATCACCGATCAGGTTGAGGCGATAGACCGTCTTCGACGTGCCAAAGCGGAGGCCGAGGAAGCCAACGAGGCAAAGAGTCGATTCCTGGCAACGATTTCCCATGAAATCCGAACACCGCTGAATGGTATTATCGGATTCGCCGAGATTCTTCTCGCCGGGGACGGCGGCAACTATCGCGACTATTCCAGCAAGATACTCGACGAGTCCGATCGGCTCATGTTTCTTATCAACCAACTGCTTGATTTATCCAAGCTTGAAGCCAGTAAAATCAGCCTGGAGAGCATATTGTTCGACCTTCCTCAGCTCCTTGAAGAAATTGAAAGTACACACAGAGGTAAACTCGGTCAGAAAAAGCTTCGCTACACCTGTCGTTTCGGAGACGGTATTCCCAGGTGGTACATCGGCGACCCGATGCGTCTCAGGCAGGTGCTGTCGAATTTGATTTCCAACGCCGTGAAGTTCACCGATCAGGGCGGAATTTCACTGGTGGTTGAACAGGGTCATCGGGTGGAGAATCGAATCAACTTGAAGTTTTCGGTTCAGGATACCGGAATCGGCATTGCCAAAGACAAAGTGAACTCCATTTTTGCCAGTTTCGAGCAGGCCGACACCAGCATCAGCCGGAAATACGGCGGAACCGGGCTGGGTGTTTCCATATGCAGGGAACTTCTGGCTCTTATGGGCGGCGAATTGAAAGTTCATAGCGTTCAGAATGTAGGTTCGACATTCTATTTCACCATCCCCATGACCGTCGCTCCGGAGACTATGGACGGAGTTCCTGCCCATCGAGGATCTCGGTTGTCGAGTATCAGCTTACTCCGGAACGCCAGAGTTCTTCTGGTGGAGGACTACGAGCCCAACAGGGAGATTGCACAGCACCATTTGAGCGGAGCCGGATGCATTGTCGTGAATGTCGAGCACGGCCGTGCCGCCCTGGAGCTTATCGAGTCCGGTGAGGAGTTCGATCTCATTTTCATGGACGTTCACATGCCCGAAATGGACGGATTGGAAACAACCGAACGGCTCCGGGCCATGGGTCTGGAGGTTCCGATTATCGGTATGACAGCCAGCGTCTATGCCGAGGATCGGGTTCGGTGCCTCGAAGCCGGTATGGATGATTTTCTCTCGAAGCCATTGCGGCGTGTTGACCTTCTCTCCAAAGCGGTGAACTGGATGCGATCCGCTTCATCCGCTTCCCATGACGCTGAAGTTGATGAAATTACGAATCAGAAGGACCTCATCCCCGAGACCTCTGACCTCGCCGCTCGGTATAATGAGTTCGTCGAGGAACTGGGCGGAGAGACTCGCCTTGCCGTTGAGCTCATCCAGGGCTTTGTCGATGACGCGAATTCCCGTTTGGACAGCGCTGAAAAGGCCCTTGTCAAACAGGATTGGCAGAGTCTGCATCGTGAAGCCCATTCCATCAAAGGCGGCGCCCTGAATCTCATGGCCGATGAATTGGCTGAGAGCTCACTGGCCCTTGAAAAAGCGGCGAAGACGGACGCCCCCGATGTGGAAAGACTCCAGGGGCTCATCAAAGACATAAAAGACGCTTTTGGCCGTTTTAACAGGGCTTGGATGCAATTGCGGGAGAAAAATGAAACTGACGAAAGATAGCCTGGTTCTCTATAAGCAGACACCGGCGGTGGTAATTTCCAGCGGCGATAAAATTGATATCGAACTTCCCGGGGGCAAAACGCGAAGTGTCAGAGAGAAGGACATCTTTCCCCTTCACCCCGGACCGGTTTCCTCCCTTGCCGATCTGGAAGACGCCGCACCGGAAGGCCAGCCCGAAGAGGCTTGGGAACTGCTTCAGGGTGAAACTCCGACTTTATATGAGTTGGCCGAATTGGTATACGGTGCGCATACACCTTCCACATCATGGATGGCGTTCAAGCTTCTCAATCGCTCTCCCTGGTTCAAAGGAACACCTGACTCCATCGAAGTGGTGGATGAAGAGGCCGTCAACCAGCGCATCAAGGCCGATAGGGAAAAGGCCGAAGCCGAAAGCCGATGGGAAGATTTTATCGACCGTTTTCAGCACGGTGATATCCACCGGGATAAAGACGAACTGTTCCTTCGGGATTTGGAGATGTACGCCCTGGGGCGAAGCAAGGGATCCCGGATACTTAAAGCCGTCGGGAAAACCCAGAGCCCCGAGAATGCCCATAGAGTGATGCTGGCACAGGGCGTTGTGGATGAGGGTTGGAATCCCCATCCCCTGCGCTTGGAAGTCCCATTGGATATCCCCGATTACGATTTGGGCCCGATGCCTGATGACGATCGTCTCGATCTGACGGCCGTTGAGGCATTCGCCATCGACGACGAGGGCAATCAGGATCCCGATGACGCGATCGCCTGGGACGGGAAGCGTCTGTGGGTGCATGTTGCCGATGCCGCCGCTCTCATTACCGCCGGATCGCCGGGGGATGAAGCGGCTCGGGAACGGGCCAGCAGTCTCTACCTGCCGGAGAAAATCGTGCCCATGCTGCCCCCTGAGGCCGCCCACCGTCTGGGGCTTGGTCTCGAGGACACATCTCCCGCGCTCTCCTATGCGTTTAAATTCGACGAACAGGGCGTCATCTCGGGTTTTACCATCCACCTCACGACGGTGAAAGTCACCCGCTTATCCTACGCTCAGGCCGACGCCCGTATGGACGAAGAGCCTTTCGCCACCATACGAAAGTTCACCGATGCTTTCCGCGCCCGCCGGGTCGCGGCCGGAGCGGTCTCCATCAGTATGCCCGAAGTGAAAATCCGTGTGGACGAGCAGGGAGACATTTCCATCACACGCCTGCCGGAGATGGCCAGTCGGAACATGGTCACCGAGTCCATGCTCATGGCCGGTTCCTGCGCCGCCGCCTGGTGTCGCCAACGAAACATCCCCATTCCCTTCGCGGTACAGGAAACCACCGGCGAGGCCGGGGGGGACGCCGGTGATTCTGAAAGTGACGATTATGCGGCCCAATTCTCCAAGCGCCGGGGAATGAAACGCAGTCGAACCACATTGGAATGTTCTCCCCATTCCGGCCTGGGGCTGGAAGCCTACAGCCGTGTCACCAGCCCTTTGCGGCGATATCCCGATCTCATCGCATCCAGGCAGATTCGTCAGACCATACTGGACAGGCCTCCGGAGGATGCCGATTCGGTTTTGGAAGGTCTGGCGGCATTCGAATCCCGCTCCGGTTCCCTGGTTCAGGCCGAGCGGCGTTCGAATCTTTTCTGGAAAGTGCAGTGGCTGAAAAAACGGCCCGGGTGGACCACCGAAGGAGTTCTCGTCGACAGAAGGGAACGTCAGGGTTTTTTCCTGATACCGGAAATTGCTTTGGAAACACGGGTTGCCATGAAGAAGAACGTCGAACTCGGAGGACGGGCGCGGCTGAAACTCAAAGACGCCGACGTTGCCGAATCCACCGTGCTGTTTATCATTGAGGAGGTGTTGGATTGACCTCTAAGATTCTGCGGTTCATTTTTATCAGCATCGGCTTGGTTGTCGTCCCCGTTCTCTCATTGCCGGCCCAGGCTCTTGAGTTTGCCGACGGTCTGGTTTACAACGATTTCTATGCGGTGGCCGTGTCTACCGCCGAAGGGGACTCTTTTACCCTCTTTGACGCCGCATCCTTTGAAGGTGATGCGGGTCCGTATCCCGACTCCCAGGGGTATTTCGGTTCACTGCCCGGATCCGCTCCCGGAGAGGACTTCAAGTATTTTTTCTGGGTCCGGCGTGTCGGCCCGAACGGAGCCATTACGTATCCCCTGTCTTTCCGCAAAATTAGACGGATTGATTTTATCGGTCCTTACGGCGGAACACCGGCCGAACGACCCGAAGAAGCCGTGCTGAGCGTGGACGGAACAGAGACTCCCGTGACTGTCCGTCTGGAAGAGAGGCGGTTTTCCGGCTGGTTCGGCAGAATTGAACCGCCGGTGCCGGCGTACTCACCGGCCCAATTGGAACTGACCGACGGGACAGTGCAGAACGTCTACCTGAAGACCGACGGCTTTCTGGGTGGAATCGATGAGGAGTTCGGTACATACGCCATGCTCTGGCTGCGTCACGACGGCATTGATCAGCTGGTATTTCAGCACGACGGCACCTACGCCCGATGTCCAGAATGCGGCGCGATTTTCTATGATGAGAGGACGGATCTCTGTCCTTTCGACAGGACGGAACTGATCCCGTCGGTGGAATAAACCCGCAGATAAAAAAAGGTCGTTTCCGAAGAAACGACCCTTGGCTGCCACCGAAGAGATTTGAACTCTTGACACATGGATTTTCAGTCCACTGCTCTACCAACTGAGCTACAGCGGCGCACGTAGCGGTACAATACAGAAAAGCACGAGTCGCTGTCAACCGTTTCAGGGCGAACAAATTGCACAGTCGTCAGGCGAATCAATAGAGTGAGAAATATCGATGCATTGCCGTCTTTCCGGCGAAAAGAGCCAGTGTTCCGGCGTAGATAAATCCCCCGGCGGACCAGAACACCCAATCCTCGGGATAATTGAATGCGGCGCTGATCCATGTCGCGGGAAAAACCAGAAAGGAATATCTCCACGGTTCCGCAGCAAGAAGAAAAGCCGCCGGCGCCGCCAGGAGGGTGCCGAGAATCTTGCTGACGGTCATGCCCTGCACTTTGTTCCGGGCGAGGCTTGCGGCGATAAGAGCGTTGAATACTGTGTAGGGAGCGGCGATCAGTCCGCTTGCGATCACCGCGCCAAAGGGAATCTCAGCCATTTTCCCTGAGAGAATCAAGGTTATCGGGGTGCCGATCATGGCCATCAGTGCCGCCGGAGCCGCTTTGGCCGCCAGCAGACCTCGGTCGGATATCGGCGTGGCTCGAAGAGCCGGATGTAGATGTCTATCCCGTTCATCCAGGAGCATCAATCCCGTCAGGAGTCCGAACAGGTAGGGAGGAAAACCGGCGACAACTCCCAGAAACAGCGGCATCCAGGGTGTCGGATCGAAACCCGGAGCCGCCAAAGCCAATCCTGCCGGCAGGGGCCGAAGCAGAAGTCCCATTGCCGCGGGTAAAAGCAGCAGAACCGTGAACACCGGCCGGCGCAGAGCGCTGCGGCCGAACGATTCGGCCAGTACGAGGGATGTTCGTCTCATTTTATCCGGCCTCCGGGTCGTCGGAAGAAACCCCTGTGGTACATACGCCGGACCAGAAGGAACATCAAAACCGTCCATACAGCCAGACTGAACAGAGAGAGGGCATAAGACGACCCGGCTGTCGGACCATCCTGCAGACTGCCGGCTAAAGCCGACCAACCCGGCCAGGAGGGGCCGGTAAACAGCCATACCTATGAGGGATGGAGGTAGGCCAGGGCGACGGGCAGGGTGATGACTGATGATGAGATTCCCCCGATCACGAAAAAACTCATGATGTCCCTAAACGGACGAGCCAGAAACAGTCCGGTCAGCGCCCCGCAGCCCGATGCGAACACTAATGCCGCGGCAAGTCTCCCGGGATGGAACTGTACTCCCGAACCGAGGGCGAGAATGAGTCCGCCGGTTGTCCCCTGGATCGCGATAAGCAGAATCCTTGCCGCGAGCCACGAACCGGCGTCCATCGGCGTCACGGCCCATGCGCTGAAGAGCCCTTGATCGCGTTCTCTGGCCAGGAAAGCTCCGGTGAATAGGGATCCCATCATCACCAGATCGCTGTAGATGCCGATGAGAACTGTGATGCTGCGGGCTTGAACGGGAAGAAGCCGCGCTATGAGAATCCATATCGCCGGTATCCCCAGATAAAGCCAGGTTAAACCGGATCGGAATTGGGTGCGGGCCTCCCTAATAACAACGGCGGTCATCATGCGAGGTTTCTCCCGGTGACTTTCCTGAATATGTCCCCCAGACCGGCTTCCGCGCTGTGCATCGTTTCCACTCTGCCGGACCGAAGCAGTCTGAGAAACTCATCATTGGCGGCCAATCCCGGCATGGGGAAAGATACCGTGCGGCGACCGTCGGATCGATACTCCAGATGCACCTCCCTCTTTCCGAATCGCAGGGCCAGGTCGGCAGGCGTGTCCACGAGGGCCAGATTCCCGTCGGTGAGGAATCCCACCCGATCGCACAATGCCGCCGCTGTGGACATATCATGAGTGGTGAGAAATATGGTCTTCCCCCTGTCTCGCTCTTCCGAGATGAGGCTGCAGACTGTTCGACTCAAAGTGGGATCCAGGCCATTGGTGGGCTCGTCCAGGAACAGCAGCGCGGGATCGTGGAGAAGGGAGCGGACCAAGGACAACCTGGTCTTCATTCCCTTGGAATAGGTTTCAACTTTCTTGTCCATGTATGCACCCAGTCCCATTCGACCCATGAGCTCTTATGCATCCCTTAATCGAATTCCGTACAGAGCACCGAACAATCTCAGTTTTTCGGCGGCGGTGAACTTATCGTGGAAGCGCGGAGACTCGAAACAAACCCCGAGTTCGCGATAAAAAATCTCCGTCGGCTCGGGAAGGGTTTTTTCCGCCGACCTCAACATTTCCTCTCCAGCCTGTCAATGTCCCTGTGAGAATACCCAAGGTTGTGCTTTTACCCGCTCCCGAGGGTCCGAGAAATCCGAAAATCTCGCCGGCTTCGACATGGAAATCCAGATTCTCAAGGGCATTGTGATCGGCCTTGGGATACGCGAAACAGACGCCTTCCGCATTGATTTTCATGACTGATGCTCCGGAAAAGACGCGTCTTCGGGGTGCTTTCGCTTTTCGGAAACGGCCTTGAGTCCTTCTGAGAGGATACGGGATAGAATTCTAACGACATCCGGGAATACATCCTCGCCGATGATGTTCCGATGAAGACGCATCATCATCAGTCCTTTGAATAAACCGTCGAACACTTCCGGCGATATGCCCGGATCGAATTCGTCCTTATTCCATGATGAGACAATCTCGGAAAACTCCAGTCGATCTTCAGCTCTGTGAGATTCCAGCCTCTCCGGGGGAATGCGCCGGCTTAGATGTTGAATCAGGTCGGGATTCATCGCTTGACTGATGATGGGATAATTCTCCATAGCGGCGAATACCTCATCTAACAAACGCCCCAGGGCATCGGCCGGATGGGAATCCGAGCCAAGTATCGGTGCCACAACCTCTGTTTGGAATTGCTGCTCCGCCCGCTCCAGGCAAGCGAAGAAGAACTCTTCCTTGGACGGCCAGAAGGCATAGAAAGTTCCTTTGGCCACACCTGCGGAGCGGGTGATATCTTCAACGGAAGTTTTTGAGAAACCCACCCGTCCGATATGCTCGCTGCCGGTATCCATCAGGGACTTCTCCACCATCCGCCGCTCTCTGTCACTGAATGCACGTGCCATCTTTTCTCGTCCTTTTTATGTCTATGACCATAAAAACGATTGTGGTCATAGGGCCGCCATCCTAAGTCTTGTTTAATCTGCTGTCAAGACGAACATGAGTCTGCGCCGATACTAAAGAACATGGGGAATCGGGGCCTCTCGGCGGATCGGCGTGAATTGATCAAGTCTCTCAACTATCTGGGCTCCTGGTGCCTGATTGCGATTGTCAGCGGCACCCTCGGTGTCTTACTCACAGGCGGTTTTCTCTTTGCCTTGGACAAAGCCTTGAACGGCTGGGTCAACATGGGACGGCACATCATTCTCGTGGCGGTTTCCGGTGCTCTCATTGCCGCCCTCATCAGCCGAATTGAACCGGAAAGCCGGGGAGAGGGTATCCCTTCCTACATCCGCGGCGTGGAAGAGAACGGCGGCTATCTGCCTTTTAAAGCCACCATCGTCAAACTGTTTTCATCCCTGGCCACCCTGGCGACTTGGGGAAACGGGGGAATTGTCGGACCCATAGGCCGGGTCACCGCCGGTTTTGCTTCGACTCTGGTGGGAACCATCAGGCCCGAGCGGAGTAATTTTGCCCTGAGGCGAACCGCGGCCATCTGCGGGATGGCTTCGGTGCTCGCCGTGGTGACCGGTGCGCCCATCGGCAGCGGCATCTTCTCGGTGGAAATCGCACAAAGACGCAACATGCGATACGGCGATATTTTCCCGGCGGTACTCTCTTCCTCATTCGCGGTATTCCTTTCCGGAGCCGTCGGTATAGCACCCTTATGGGATATCGAGATGATGGGTGTGAGTGTCGGATTCCGCCATTTGCCGGCCTTGTTGGTCACGATACTCCTGGCCGCGGCGGGAGGACGGCTTTTTGAAATTTTTTATGGGACTGTGTCCGGATTTCTCCGGCGGGAAGCACCGCGTGGAGTCGAAGCTCGATTTGTCTTGGCCACATTTATCGCGGTGGCCGCCGCCTGGGCCGTCAATCCTCTTATGGTGGGAACCGGCAGGGAGTTTATGAATCTCCTGCTCACCGATCCGTCGACGGCAATGGGCCGACTGGATGGTCTTGTCCCGCTGTTCGCCGCATTGCTGGTGATGATCCTCATCAGGTCACTGGCTGTGGGACTCACCGTGGGCAGCGGACAGAGCGCCGGTTTCTTCGCTCCCTTGGCGCAAATCGGTATGCTCATCGGAACACTGTCGGCGGTGTTCTTCGGTTTTGGCGGAGCGCCGGATGAATTACGGATACTGCAATCCGCGGGTATGGCCGGGATTCTGGCCGGAACACTGAATATTCCCATCGCCGCGGCCGTTATCTCGGTGGAAATATTCGGTCCGGATCTGGGTCTTCCCGTTGCCCTTGCCGCAGTTCTGGCTTTTCAGGTGAACCGGCATCACACGGTATACGACGCCGGCCCCGGCGTATGTATGGACCTTTAAGGCCGATCCAGAATTGTCCTCATCTTCCGGGTGAACACGTCGAATTCTTCTCGTGCATCCTGTATGAAAGTGTTCTCTTCGAACCGACCGATCACCGCATCTCTCTCACCATCTCCATCATAGGTGATGTTTCGGAATGGGTTTTCATAATCCTTCCGGCGGCTGTTCATGATGCCCTCCAGGACAAAAGACGACACTTCCAACGCTTCGGCCAGAAGTCCTCGGGCATCCGCCGGGGCTTCCGGGAACTCCTCCCTCATGCCCTTCAGTATTCGAAGGGCGTGGGTTCTCTTGTCGGCATCATAGTGTTCTCCCATCGATTTATATGCCCGGTGCATTGCCGCCCAATCCTGAATTTCACCGTTTTTTACTTGTTCCTTGAGACTTTGTATTCTGGATTCCGGAATGAGCTGACCTCCGAGGTTCTGCCAGTCATCCGGGGCCGTTCGAAGGGAGGGTATGTCGGCAAGCAATGTTTCGGCCGAACCCTCGTGTCCTTCAATGAGGATGCGAATCACATAAAGTCGGATCATCCGGCCGTAGTCCCGCCAGGCCCGGCCGACATGCACAACCTTCACCGGCCGCGAACTGTTCTCAATCCGGTAGCCGGCTCCGACGTACAGAGTCTCGGAATCGTCGGGCACGCCTTCGGCCCAGGACTCCAGGATGCGCCGGGCCTCCCGCATCTGATCGACTGTGTCCGGAGCCAGCCAATCGAATTCCAGAAATTGATGTTTCTCGAGGCGATTATCCCGGGCGGACGCTTTGGCGGCGTTTCTTGCCAGTGCATACATGTTGTAGCGAAACCAGTATCCCGGCATGAGCACCAGCTCGCCGGCATTCTCATCGTTGGACACCAGAGAAAACGGCAATCGTATGTCGAGTTCCGCCGGATAGGATCCTTTCGCAATGAGAGTAAACGCCGCAAATCGGGAGTTGTGCTTCAGGCTGACGCTCAATCCCGGCCAGAAACCCCTGTCCGCCACGATTTCACCGTCCGCCGACCTGGAATTGTGGTTGGAGCCCACAGTGGCCGCCGAGGCCATGTTTGTCTGTCCTTTGAGTACACTGGCGCAAAGAAAAGAGGAATTGTGGTGCTGTTCATGAGCACCGAAAATCAGTGAATTGAGCACTTCACAGCAGCTGATTGTGGAGTTGGAGCCCAGGATTGAATTAATCAGTCTGGCGCCGTATTTCAGATTTGAATGATCGCACAGAACAAACCGGACCGCCTTGACGCCATAAAAGACACGACAGCCGTAGCCGATAATGCCGTTTACCAGCTCACAGCCTTCACCCAGCTGAGTGGGACGTTCGGCATCCGAGTTGATGGTGAGATTTTTAAGCTTGTTGCAGCCCTTGATGTAGGCATGTCCGCCGATGAGAACATCCTTCAATATACGGCAGTCCTTGATGATGGTTTCTTCACCGATGGAACCGTATTCCCCACGTCTGCTGTCCCGGACCCGGGAGGTCATATCGACGAACCGTTCCATCAGAGGGCTGTCGTCCCGGTATTTGCTCCAGATCCATGCGTCGGCGGGAAGGAGTCCGTCGAAGGGCAGAACTCTTCGGCCCCCGTTTTCGTTGGCGATTTCCAACCATATCCGCACGGCCTCATCTTCACCGTCCATGACGATGCCGTTGCCGAATTTGGCATGATCGGTTGTGACGATCTCGTCGATATTGAACAGTAGGCAGCGAGCTCCGACAACGGTCCGGGAAATGTAACGCACATTGTGCATGGCCGCATCGTCGCCGATATCACAGGACACGAGGGTACAGGAATACAAGCCGACAGGGAGTCTGAGGTCGTGATAGTCCAGATAAGAGGGGGACAGGGATCCGATACGGATCGGGCCGAAAAAGCGGCAATTCTCGACGCGCTCGGGAGCAAAGCCTTCCCGAACCGTGATATTGGACCAGTCGTCCGCCCGATTTCCCCGGGACTCCAGATCGGCAATTTCGTTCGGCTTCAGGCCGCGCCAATCCGATTCATCCGAACCGAAGGGCGGGGGAGATGAACCGGGTGCACTGTCGATAAAATCGAAACCGAGGCGATGAATGGGGCGAAGACGGATCTCTCTCATAGTTTTCCAGTATACCCGCCAAATGGGCGGCGGAATATGTCAATTTCGGTGCTATGAGTCCTCATTGCCCACCTTCCGGTTCCCTTTTGGCGGTAATATCGTTCGGTCACATAAGATTCCCGAATGCGTTACAATAACAGAAACATGCGATCGTCTACGGATCGTCATATAAGGAAGTATACAATGAAACCCATCAAACTCGGCGTCCTTGGTGTCTCTACTCATTATGGCCTTCGGGTCAGTATCCCGGCCGCTCAATCCCCCCTCGTTGAGCTGCGCGCCCTTGGTTCCCGATCCCTGGAACGTTCCAAAAAAGCGGCGGCGGAGTGGGGCTTTGAGAAAGCATACGGCTCCTATGAGGAGGTGCTCTCGGACCCGGAAGTGGAAGCGGTCTATATTCCCCTGCCAAATGACATGCACGCACCATGGATTAAGAAATGCGCCGATGCGGGCAAGGCCGTACTCTGCGAAAAGCCCGTTGCCTTAGATTCCGCCGAAGCCGCCGACGCTTTTTCCTACGCCGAATCCAAGGGTGTGTTGGCCATGGAAGCCTTTATGTACCGCTTTCACCCCCAGTGGGTCCAGGCCAAGGAGCTCATCGACATCGGTGAGATCGGCGACGTGATGTCTATTCATACGATATTCAGCTTCAGCAATACCGACCTGGAAAACATCCGGAACATCAAGGCCAACGGCGGCGGCGCCTTGTACGACATCGGCTGCTACGCCATATCATCGGCCCGTTTTCTAATGGGAGGCGAGCCTAAAAAAGTCGTGGCCGATATCGTCACCGATCCCCAGACCCAAACCGATACACTTTCATCGGCCATGATGGATTTCGGCGGCGGACGCCGAGCCCAATTCACCGTCTCCACTCGTATGGCACCCCGGCAGAAGGTATCGGTGTACGGGTCGGGCGGCAGTCTGACGGTGGTCCTTCCATTCAACGCTTATCCCGACGTGCCCCTTGTCGTCGTGGTGAATAACGGTGTGGGAACCAGAGAAATCAAATGCGGTCCCGCCGATCAGTACGGCTTGATGTTGGAGGCCTTTGCCAAGGCCTTCCGTGATGGTTCGCCGGCACCCACACCGCCTTCGGACGCCATCGCCAACATGAAGGTGATTGACGCCGTGTTCCGATCCGGAAACAGCGGAAAATGGGAGACTGTATAGTCTCGCAAATGTGATGAGAATCCTGTTTTCCAGCGATCTCCATGGTCATCCGGAAGCCTACAGGAAATTCGCCGAGCATCTGCGTGAGTCGGCCTATAACGCCGGCGTGATAGCCGGCGATTTGATGACTCATATCTCACCTTCGGAAATGGATGAATATCGAGAGGTCTGGGGGCTGTCACTGGATCTCTCGCTGCATTCGGGTTCCAGAGCCGAACGCAGGGAATTCTTCAAGCTGATCCTCTCGCACAAATCCGAGGAACTCCAATCGATTCTCAACAACGCCGAAAAGCCGGTGTATTTCATCATGGGAAATGACGATGGAATCCTTGAAGACGGCCTGGAGTGGCCCTCCAGCCCCCGGCTATTGAATATTCATGGAAAGCGCATTGAAGCGGACATATTCAATTTCGTCGGATACCAATTCACACCGCCGTTTGTCGGGGGTCTTTATGAGAAAACCGAAGAGGAACAAGCCGCGGACTTTCTGAACCTTGGTGGTTTGATTGACGAACACACCGTGCTGGTGACCCATGGACCGCCCCGGGGAATACTCGACGATGATGCATACGGCTCAGCCTCTTTACGCGATTTCGTGGACAGACACCCGCCGATGCTTCATCTCTTCGGTCATATTCATCAGGCTTTCGGACGTCGGGGCCGCTTTATCAACGGTGCGTTCCCTAACAGCCGACGCTTCGTGAGTGTCGATCTTGATACGCTTCAAAGTATGGAAATCCCCATCCACCTGTAACCGGCCGGAATGCATCCTCTATGGCGGTGAGTCTGCTGCTTTTCGTCTGAAATTCAAACCGGCGTCCTTTAGTACACAAAGGGCACAAACCTGACGCGTGTGCCGTCGCCGTAGACATCGGAGATGTCAAATTTCCCAACTCCCGGAATACCATCCAGCGGCGTCCATCGGCGACCGGGAGGTGCGGACTCGCCTTCGATACGTCTGCGAATCGCCATGAGGGCTTGGATGCGGGACGGACCCAGAGGCAGTATCAGGATTCCCCCCGGAGCCAGCTGCTCCAACAGGGCCGGTGGTATATGATCGATCGCACAGGTGACGACGATTCGATCATAGGGAGCACCGTCCGACCACCCGTCGTATCCGTTGCCGAGGCGAACCCGGATTCGATCCAGCCATGGCCGCTTTGTCCCGAGATCCGATAAAATCTGCCGTGCCTTTGAGGCCAAAAACGGCACGGTTTCGATGGTTCGGACGTCGGAGCTCAAAACTGAGAGCATGGCCGCCTGGTAGCCGCTGCCGGTGCCGATTTCCAGCACCGCGTGGGACGGGGAGGGGTTCAACGCCGATGTCATGCGGGTCACCATATAGGGTGCGCTGATGGTCTGGCCATGTCCCAAGGGCAGGGCGTTGGGCAGATAGGCCGACTGGCGCATTTCCGGTAGGAGGAAATCTTCCCTGGGAGTCAGTAGCCATGCGGCCAAAACTCGATTTTCGGGGCCGGTGTTTTCCCCGGTGCCGCTGAAACCGTTCATATCGCCGTCGGAGAGCAGTCTGCGGACCGCGTTCCAGCGTTGTCCGGCAAGAAGTTCATCATCCCCATAGCGGCGTATCGACTCGGCGACGAAGGCGCTTCGTTCAATCATAGGAGGAGGCTGAACATCGCCGGCCAGGTCGGTGGGAACCGGCCAGGGCGGCCGAAGAGAATTCCATGACTCACCTGGTCCTGGGGAGGTCATCCTATAAGTATAGAAGAATATCAGGCGTTATGAGGGCAACGTTTAACGTGGTGTTATAATAGTCAAGCCAGTGCTCTGGTTCACATGGTGTATCTGCGACCGCTGTCGGGCTCTCGTTATGCCAGGAATCTCCCATGCCCCCGGCAGCAGGACATGGGATAGAAAGCGGATAGAGGGGACACATGTCCGTTCTGTCGTTTCAGCCCTTTACAGAGCCGGCCATAAGACCACGAACAAAGAATCGCTGGAGGCCGAAGAACACAGCCAGTGGCAGAATCATGCTCATGAATGCCCCGGATGTGAGAAGATGCCAATCTTGACCCTTCTCTCCCACCATGGCGGCCAAGGCACTGGTGACGACCCTGTTCGTATCGCCAAGGAAAACCAAAGCCACCAAATAGTCATTCCAAACCCATAGAAATTGGAAAATTGCGAAGCTGGCCAAAGCGGGTATGGACAGAGGCAGAACCAAGCGGACGAACGTCACGAATGGTGTCGCACCGTCCAAATAAGCCGATTCGAAAATGTCCCGGGGGAGAGTACTGATGTAATTGTATAAAAGGTAAATGGCCAACGGAAGACCGAAACCGGTATGGGCCAGCCACATGCTGAGGAAGGTTCTGTTGAGATTCCAGTTCGTATAGTCCCGCAGGATGGGAATCAAAGCAATCTGCAGCGGTACCACCAGAAGGGCCACGACCATGACGAACAGCGGTCTTCGTCCCGGGAATTCCATCCAGGCGAAGGCATAGGCCGCGAAGGCGGCGATAAGGATGGGGATAACCGTTGCGGGAATGCTCACGGCCAGGGAATTGAGCACAGCATCACCGAAATTGCTGCCTTGCCTGGTGATGGTGTTTCCTTGACCGTCGGTATAGCTGATTTCACCGCCGGATAAAACATCGGTGTAGTTGCGAAAGGTCATGTTCGCCCCGAATCCGATCCATTTCTCCTGATAAACCTCGATCTTGCGTGATCGTTTATTCCCATACCACTTGAGCGTACGTTCCTCGCTGATGGCGATGCCTGCCCGCCATTCCTCAAACGACGCTGTCCGCCCTTCTATAGTGATGGGTTCATCGGGATCGGTACTGTCGGGCAGGGCGAATTCATCGACTTTCACCAGATCCTTATGCGGCAGTATTGTCCACCATCCGGAACCGTAAATGTCTTTCGAGTCCCTAAATGATGTGATGAAGATGCCGAAAGTGGGAATTGTCCACAGCAGGACTATCGCCAGAAGCACGACACCGACGGTGAATCGACCAATGGAGATTTTTTTCTTTTCGTTGGCTTTTACTTGTGCGCTCATTTCAGAACCTTCCTTGCTCGGAACTGGCGGAGATTGTAAGCCAGGACCGGTATGATGACGACGAGAAGGACGATGGCGATGGCCGAGGCCTGACCCGAGTGCCCGTAGGTGAATTGCCGCAGATAAAACTCGTTGGCAATGACGTTTGTTCCGAAATTACCTCCCGTCATAACCCGGACAATGTCGAAAAGTTTCAAGCTGAATATCAGAATCGTTGTCGTCACCGTAATGATGGTTGGCATTATCGAGGGAATGGTAATGCTGAAGAATATTCGGAATGCATTCGCACCATCCACACGGGCGGCTTCGTTTATCTCCTCCGGTATACCCTTAATTGCTGAGGATAGGATGACCATTGCATAGCCGGTCTGCAGCCAGACCATGATGATGATGAGGAAGAAATTGTTCCAGAACGGCACGAGAAGCCATGGACGGGCCTGCCCCCCGAACGCGGTAACGATGGCGTTCAGCAGTCCGATCTCCGCAATGTTTACCCCTTCACCCTTATAAGCATAAATAAATTTCCAGATGACACCGGCACCGACGAACGATATGGCCATGGGCATGAAGATGAGAGACTTAATGAGTTTTTCCCGTTTGCTCTTGTCCGCCAATACAGCGATGACGATGCCTAGAACGACACAGGATGCCGTGCCGAATATCATCCATAAAAGGTTGTTGCGAAAGCTCTCCAGCATAATGGGATCCGTGAACGCGAACTTGTAGTTATCCAGGAACACAAATTCTTGCCCGTTGGCGCCCATGAAACTCAAACGCAGAGAACGCAGAGTCGGCAGCACCAGCGCCCAGAGC
Source organism: Spirochaetaceae bacterium (assembly GCA_029210985.1). Classification (GTDB taxonomy): domain Bacteria; phylum Spirochaetota; class Spirochaetia; order DSM-2461; family DSM-2461; genus UBA2779. The sequence continues at coordinate 36,276 of JARGFR010000008.1, forward strand.
AGTATAGCGACGGCCGGCCCGGCGAATACGACGGCAATGGCGCCGGAGCGAATGGATCTCGGCATGGTCGATGCGACTTCGTTGAGAACGAAGAAGAGAACGGCGATGGAGCCGATACCCCATACGATGGCCGCCAATGTCATGACGATCTTGATTTCCTGAATTCCCGGTGTTCGGAGCAGAGCGAATCCTCCGATCAGGAATACGAGAGCCAACAAAACAAGGAATATCAGCGTCGGGATGCGTACACTGAGTCTGAGATCCTGAATCATTTAGACCTCCATTTTTTGAGCTGCCGGCTGACCGGACGACAGCCGGTCGACAAGGCTGATGTTGTTATACCGCCGAGGCGAAAAGCCTCGGCGGTCTGTGAGTCAGGAAGACGAGAAATCGCCTTCTTCAGGTTATTCGGGCCAAGACGCGTCGATGGCGGTCAGAGCCTCATCAAGGGATTTGCTCCCCGATACATATGCGGTCATTTCCTTCCAGAATGAACCGGCTCCCACGGCGCCAGGCATCAAGTCGGAACCGTCAAACCGGACGCTGGTGGCGTTCTGAATCACTTCCGCCACTTTCCTGTCCACCTCGTTGCTGTACCAGTCGAGGTTGGAATCCTTATGCGGGGAAATGGCGCCGCCGGCTTTCACCCATGCTTCGACTGAGGCACCCGTGGCGAAATGCTGCATCACCATACGGACTTCCGGCCTGTCGTTGAACATGGCGTAGATGTCGCCGGCCACCAGGACCGGGCGTCCATATTGAGGATCCACGCTCGGCAGATAGAAGAAGTCGTAATCGACTCCGGCTACGGTGTTGTCCGGGAAGAAACTCGTGATGAAGTTGCCCTGTTTGTGGAGCCAAGCTTTGGGAGGCTCTTCGAACATCACCTTCGGTGCGTCACCGAAACTCGTGGTGGCGATACCGCTGCGGCCTCCATAAACCATACCCTCGGTGAACCAGATGTCCGTTACGGCCTTAATGGCCCGGCGTACTTCTGGAGAATCGAATTTCAGCTCGCCCTTCACCCATTTGTCATAATTCTCGAGGCTTGTCGTGCGAAGCATCATCTCTTCCACCCAGTCGGTCATGGCCCAGCCGGTGGCGGCACCGGACTCGATACCCACGGCCCAGGGCGAGTCGCCGTCGGCCAGGATGGTGTTTTGCAGTTCCACCAGTTCATCCCACGTTTCGGGGACTTGATAGCCCGCGGCATCAAACGCGGCCTTGTTGTACCAGACCAGGGATTTGCCGTTCACACGGCCCCAGATACCGGCCATGATGGGTCCGTTCGGGGATTCCATTGTACCCATGTCCAGCCAGCTCTGGATGTAGTTGGCCTTCACCTTGTCCATATCGAGGACTTTGTTCAGGTCGATGACTTTGCCTTTGCTGACGAAGTTGGCCAGGAGACCCGGTTGAGGGAAATCGACGATGTCGGGGGGATTTCCTCCCTCGATGGCAATGGCGATGGAGGCCTCAAATTCCTTGGAGCCCTCATACTGGATGTCGATACCGGTCTCATCCTCGAAGGATTTGATTGACTGTTCGAACTTCACCGCGTCATTGTCGGTGAAGGGTCCGGACATCGTGACCACGGTTCCGCGCACATCGGCGTAAGGATCGTCGGCTTTCGGTTCTTCAACGACTTCTTCTTTCTTGCAGCCGACGAAAACCAGCGAGGTGATCAGCAGTATACCGAATACCACTAATACGACTTTCTTCATATAAAACTCCTTTCCTATTATCGGCCTTAGGGCCGTAGGGTTCTTGTTCATGTGGTAGATCTCTCTACCAGGCCAACCTGAAGGTTTACCTTCTGTATGGCCTTACTCTTACCTGAGATACGTTCCAGGAGCAGTCCGGCCGAAATGCGTCCCGAGTCTCCCAAGTGCTGTGTGATGGTGGAAATTTCCATCCATCCGGTGGCTTCGATGTCGTCAAATCCGAGCACGGCCAACTCTTCCGGTACTCGGACACCGCATTCACGGGCGGCTCGAAAAGCGCCGATGGCTTGGAGATCGGACATGGCGAATATCGCCCGAGGTGGATTTGTTGAGTTCAGGAGCTTTTCGACGACTGTTTGTGCGTCTCGCACGTTTGTATCCGATTCGATAATGGCCGAAGAATCGATGTTCTTTCCGGCAGCGGACAATGTTTCCCGGAATCCTTTCAGGCGAACGTCCGACGGGTGAAGGCTGTAGGAGATATCACGATTCCGATCTCCGATATAGGCGCAGGGGAAATAATCCTTCTTTAGAAACAGCTCGGCGGCAATCCGACCACCTTGATAATCGTCGGCAAGAACGCGGGAGTAATTCTCATCGTCGGTTTCCACCATGGTGATGTGAAGTCCGGATGCTGAGAGTATTCGATGCTGCTCTTCGGTCAGCCGAACGGACATCAGGATGAGGCCGTCGATACGTCTTGTGAAGGGAACCGAGGTGAGGTATTCGTCGAGTTGTTCAGGGTTTTCTATGGTATATATAACGACTTCGAATTGATTCGATCTCAAGACGGGTATCATTCCCTCGAGACGCTCGACGAAGGAAGGTGCGGGATAGAAAGGAGTGAGAACTCCAATTCGTCCGACATGACGACTTGCGCGGCTACCGGTGTTTCCGTGCGGTATGTAGTCAAGTTTTTCCATAGCATCGGCAATTCGGGAAGCCGTACCCGCTTTGACGCTACTTGTGCTGTTGAGGTATCGGGATACCGTCGTGATACTCACACCGGCCTCGGAAGCGACATCGTAAATAGTTGGTCGTTTTATCAATCGTTTTTTCATCCGGCGTCGCTGGAACTGGACTAAAGATGAAAGTTCTTTCATCTTTAGTCATCTTAAACGGCTGAAATCCTGGAAGTCAATGGTCTTCTTTCATAGAAATGCGCATTCCGGTCAATAAATTTTCATTTGAGTAATTCCGGTAAGCCGGACTGCTATTCTTGGCTGAGAGGTGCTTAAATACCATATTATGCCTTTATATCCGTTCTTAGCTTTGTATGGTGAAACAAAATGTCCGTTTTTCATCAGTGTTTCGAACCGTATCAATTTCTTGACGCGTCATCGTGAACGACGTATTCTGTGAAAGCTCTTTCTAAATGAGAGGTTTATGTGTCGCATAAGGTGCTCAAAACTCACCAATACAATCCGGTAAACCTTGCCTTGGAGGAAACTCTCTTCCATACGGCCAATGGGCGAATTGGAGTTAGGGCGAATTTCGAAGAAGGGTATGATGAGGGTATCGTCGGTATCCGAGGAAGTTACCTTAACGCGTTCTTCGACACCCACCGCATCGTACATCCGGAGAAACTTTTCGGATTTCCAGAGATTGGCGAGAAGATACTTAATGTTACAGACGTCCAGTGTATCGATGTTCAAATAGAGGGGCGCAAAGTCACAATCACCCCTGAAAACGTATCGGAGTATTCACGAGCGATGGATATGGGAAGAGGTGAAGCATCCAGATCCTTCACCTGGACCGACGGAGGAAAACCGCTAATCAAATTTGATATACGTCGTTTAGCCTCTTTTCTTCGGCGGGAGGTGTTCGCCTTGTCATATTCGGTAACCGCGATTGAACCCGTTCGCTTCCAACTGCAGTCCATCGTCAATGGTGAGGTGAGCAATTTCTTCGATCCGTCGGATCCGCGTGTGGCCGGTGAGGCTTACCGGACGCTCATCATCGACAAATCCGAAATCGACGGCAATCGATTGACGATGGAATCGTACACGCAGCAGATAGGGCACCGTCTTTTCGTTCAGTCCGATCACCGTATCATCACCGATACAGGCCGTGTCGAAAAACCGAAGTCCCATATGGATTCCGGTGTATTGGCCTTAGTTTGGGAAGCTGCTTTAACCCCGGGCGAGTCGATTACTCTGGAGAAAATTTCTACATTTCGGGACTCAAGACGATTTCCCGATGAAGATGAGCGGTGTCGTGATTACTGGAACGGCATCGATGTTCCACCGTACAAAGTGTTGGCTGAGGAGCAGGTCGTGTATGTTGAGGAGTTCTGGGAGAAAGCGGCGGTAGATATCGATGGCGACGATGCGGCGGCCGCTAATTTGAATTTCAATATATACCAGTTGTTCCAATCGACACCATCGGATAATCGAGCCGGTATTCCCGCCAAGGGATTGAGCGGCGAAGGTTACGAAGGACACTACTTCTGGGATACGGAAATTTATATGTTTCCTTTCTTGCTGTACACCCGTCCCGAAGCGGCCCGCAGCATCCTGCTCTTTCGTCATTCGACTCTTCCCGGCGCCAGAGAACAAGCACGAATCCTGGGGCATCAACGTGGTGCGGCCTATCCCTGGCGGACCATCTCAGGGCGTGAATGTTCGGCTTATTATCCCTCTGGAAGTGCTCAGTATCACATCAACGCCGATATCGCCTATGCGGTAATACGTTACTGGGAAGCCACTGAAGATGATGTATTTATCAGGGACTTCGGGGCGGAGATCCTTTTCGAAACGGCAAGAATCTGGTTGGAATTGGGAAACTTTTCCGACGGCCGGTTCCACATTCACGGGGTGACGGGGCCGGATGAGTACACCTGTTTGGTGAACGACAACTACTTCACCAACCAGATGGCCCGCAAGAATCTTCAATCCGCCGTTGACGTATACGCATGGATGGACTCTCATTTCCCGGTAGAACTTACTAGGCTGTCCGATACCCTCAAACTGGATCGGGCCGAAACCCAGGACTGGGAAAGTGCCGCCGACCGTATGTATCTGCCCTACGATGCGGTACGCAATCTGAATCCTCAGGACGAGTCCTTTCTCCGTAAGCCTATGTGGGATTTTTCATCCACACCGCCCGATAATCATCCTCTGCTGTTGCATTATCACCACATGACACTCTCCCGGTTTCAAGTCTGTAAGCAGGCGGATACGGTTCTGGCTTATGTGCTGCTGAACCCACCGGAGAAAGATTCCACTATTAGGAAGAGTTTTCACTACTACGAGGGTGTGACCACTCATGATTCCTCTCTTTCCTATGCGGCTTTCGCGATTTTGGCGGCTCGATTGGGAGAACCCGAGAAGGCTTATGAGTACTTTTCGCGAACCGTCTCGCTGGATTTGAACGACACTCATGGCAATACAAAGGATGGAATTCACGCGGCGAATATGGGTGGCGCCTGGATGGCGGCGGTTTGGGGGTTCGGCGGGTTTTTTCCGGACGGTTCCCTTCCTACCTTTCGTCCTGTTCTTCCGTCCAAATGGAAACGGC
>JARGFR010000090.1 GCA_029210985.1 Spirochaetaceae bacterium
GTTCCGGGATAACGAGGAAGATCTGGTGGAATATTCCGCCAAGGCCAATTTCAAGGTTCTTGGACGTCGTCTCGGTAAGGATATGAAAGCGGCTGCCTCCCGGATTGAGTCTCTGAGTCCCGACGAAATTCGAAGTCTGATGGAAGGCGCTGTTCTGTCGGTGGATATTGACGGCGTCGAAACCAAGGAATTGGATCTCACCGCGGAAGGCGTGGAGGTTCGTCGTAGCGAGAAATCCGGATTGAAAGTCCTCAATGAGGGATCCCTGACCGTGGCTCTGGATCCCAAAATCACGCCGGAACTTCTGGCCGAGGGATTAGTTCGGGATATGGTTCGCGGCATTCAAAGCCTGCGTAAGGATACCGGGCTGGATGTGACGGACCGAATCACGGTTCACGCCGACGCGGACCAGAATATCAGGGATGCTGTGTCGTCTTTTGAGGAATTCTTGATGGGCGAAACATTGTCGGAGTCTTTTGAGTGGAAACCTCTTGCCGCCGAGGACGAGGGGGTTCAAGCGGTTGCGGTGGGGGACTCTGAAGTCCTGATTTCCGTCGCCCGGATAGGGTGAACGCGCCTCTATGAGACGGATGAAAACGACCTTGAGTCTTAGCGGTATATTGAAATCCGCTGTGGTATTGATGATTGCGCTGACCGCGTTGTCTTCATGCCGTACTCTGCCGGAAGCACCTTATCCGGATATCATCGGATGGTTGCCTCCTGAGTCGGATATCATTATACGTTTGAAAGTGCCGGGCAATGAGGAATTGGCGGATATGCTGATTTCCCGTGCCGGTCTGGATGTGGAAGATATTCCCCGCATCCGTGAACGAATGGCCGTACTGGCCATCGGTTTGGAAATCGGACAAAACGGAACAGATCCTCAGGATATTTCCATACATTTGGCCACCATCGGTATTTGGCCGAAAAAAATTCTCGGAAGTGCCCTGGGTAAAGATTGGAAGAGAGCATCATCACCACCGCGGAGCTGGATCGGTCCGGATGAGTATCAGCTCACGGCATTGTCCGGGAGCGAACTTCTTTTCTCACGAGGGAAGATTGACACCATGGTGGAGCGGGCTTCGGGGCCGCAATCGAGTACGGGGTCTTCCGGCATGGATGAGTCTCTGCTCGATTCGGACCTGACGGCCTGGCTGACGAATACCGGGGTTATCATGGAAGGACTTTCCATGCCCGCTGTCACGAATCCCGACGGCAGTTCGCTGGTGAAACTGGTCACCATGGCTCTTCGCAGAAGTCCCGCCGGCGGATATTCGCTGATATTGGACGCATACCCATCGGAGGAAAGAGCCGTTGGAGGTATGGCCTTTGCGCTGCGGCTGGGTCTGGCGGCGCGTTTCGGTATGTCCGATGATCCGATGGACCGGCGTATCTTATCCGAAATGACCGTCGAACCCGGTACGGGGAGCATCCGAATCGCCTTTGATTCCTTGGATTTGGAGATGATCGAACGGCTCCTAAATGATTTGAAGATATTTCCGGAGGTGGATGTATGATAGCGGTTGTCGACTATGAAGCCGGCAATCTCACCAGTGTCGAATCGGCCCTCCGCTATCTCAATGCAACGTTCCAAATCACATCGGATCCGGATGTTCTACTCAAGTCGGATAAAGTGATTTTCCCGGGGGTCGGTGAGGCCCGACATGCCATGGGGATTCTGAGTGAGCGGGGATTGGATGAGGCCTTGAAGAACTTTGCCTCTTCGGGTAAGCCACTGTTCGGTATATGCCTGGGCTGTCAGATCCTTCAGGATCACTCCGAAGAGCGGGATGTCGGGCTCTTGGGAATCATACCGGGTGATGTCCGTCTCTTTCCGAAAAATCGGAATGTCAAAATCCCGCAAATAGGCTGGAATACTATCCTGCATGATGAATCGGAGCTCTTCCGCGGGATACCCCAGGAAAGTTCCTTCTATTTCGTTCACTCCTACTATTTGAGTACTGTTCTGGCTGATGGAACGCCGTCTCCATGGGTGGCCGCCAGATCGGAGTACGGCATTGAGTTCGCGGCGGCCGTCCATAAAGACAATGTCTGGGCGACCCAGTTTCATCCTGAAAAGAGCGGTCCCAAGGGACTCGCTCTTCTTCGGAATTTCACCGAGAGGATCGGCTGACTATGTTCCAGAAACGTATTGTTGTGTGCCTGGATGTCCGAGACGGCAAGACCACGAAAGGCGTGAAATTCAAAGGTAACCGCGACATCGGCGACCCGGTGGATATGGCTGAGGAGTATTACCGACAGGGTGTGGATGAACTCGTCTTCTATGACATTACCGCCTCCTCCGAACGTCGGGGGATTATGATCGACGTCGTTAGAAATGTGGCAAAGAGAATTTTCATACCATTCTGCGTGGGCGGCGGTATCAGAACGGTTGAGGATATGAGTGATGTCATTATGGCAGGCGCCGAGAAAATCAGCGTCAATTCGGCTGCGGTGCGGAATCCTTCTATTATCAAGAGCGGGGCGGAGCGTTACGGCTCGCAATGTATCGTCTTGGGCATGGATGCCGAAGCCGACCCGTCAATGCCGTCAGGTTACGGTGTTGTGATAGACGGCGGTCGAGTAAAAACCGGAAGGGACATGCTGGATTGGGCCAAGGAAGCCGAGACCCTCGGAGCCGGTGAGATTGTTCTCAATTCGATTGATGCCGACGGTACAAGAAACGGATATGAAATTCGGGCGACCCGTCTTGTGAGCGATGCGGTGGGGATTCCGGTTGTCGCCTCAGGCGGCGCCGGCACTCCAAAGCATCTCAGGGATGTTCTGACCGAGGGCAGGGCGGATGCGGCCTTGGTGGCCAGTATGGTGCATTATGGAGATTATTCTGTGGGAGATATCAAAAGAGAGCTCTCGGGCTACGGTGTCCCGGTCCGGATGGATTGATCTTTTGGCACAAAGCGGTGACTCGTTCCGGGCTTTGGATGTGTTTCCTCATATACATCGATCAATGATTTTTTGATTTTTTTCCTATAAGAGCGTCATCCACGTCGTCAAGTCCTTTTACGTTGTCAAAACCGATCATGTCTATGGTGACGCGATTATCAGGCGAGAATAACAGAATACGGGGAGTGGGATCGTCTTTTAGGAAGCGGCATGCGTGGATGCTGTCGCCTGTGGCCACGATATGCTCGTCGTTCCATAGGAGCAGCTCGTTTTCCAGCGCGTTCATGCTTTGATATTGAGCAAAACATACCCGGATAGCCAGTCCTTTCGGTCCATGACTCCGGGCCAACGCGATGATTTCGGGTTTGACGAGATCGCTGGCAACCGATCCCATAGACAGGATCGCCAGCATTCTCCATCTGTTCTCAATACCGGAAAACAGACGATTCAGCCGTTGCTCCAGTGACAAGTTGTCCGGCGGAAGAACCATCCTGTCGGCGGGTACTTTGTCGGTCAAAACCATGCTGCCCTCTAAAAATATATGCACGTTGATGGATATGATAAGATATTTTTTGCCACAAATCCATAAGTAAATTTTTTAGATTTGTTGAAACTGAGGGCAAGAACCCGCACCTCTTGCCCCTTTATACTCCTATTTAGTATATTCCCTGTATTGCAATACCGGAGGCCGAAACGACATGCCCACCTATGATTATGAGTGCCGTTCCTGCGGCCATAGTTTTGAGACATTTCAAAGTATGTCGGACGATCCTTTGAAAAATTGCCCTGAGTGCGGGACCGATCAGCTCCGGCGCCTTATCGGCGGCGGTTCAGGTGTGATATTCAAGGGTTCGGGTTTTTATGTGAATGACTCTCGAAAGGGATCTTCATCATCTTCAGCCGGAAAAGAAAAATCGGTGAAGTCCGGTGAATCCGGCAACGGCAAAGCCAGCGCCTAGGTTTCCCTGATTTCTGCCGACAATCAAATCCATCAGCAGGATTTGACTTTTCGACGTCCATGGGAATCGAAATCGGTACGTTCGGCACTTTTCAGGGCCTCTTCCATCAGGAACTCCAAATCTTCAATGTCCTGATATACTCCTCGTTCAAAGGCAACATCGGGTCGGGTCAGCGGCTTATCAGGGCTGAACAAAGTACAGCAGTCTTCATAGGGCTCCACCGCCGTGTCATAGGATCCGATTTTCCTGCACAGCTTGATGATTTCTTCTTTATCCATACCGATTAACGGCCGGAATACGGGAAGGTCTACGGATCCGTCAGTGTAGGCCAGACTTTCCATGGTCTGGCTTGCCACCTGACCGAGTGACTCACCCGTGACGAGAGCCCCGCATCGGCACCGTTCGGCCAGCAGTTCAGATATCTGCATCATACAGGCCCGGGAATGCAGGGTGGTTGATGCTCTTGGAACGGACTTGTTGATCTTCACCTGGCAGTCTGTAAAGGGAATGGAGTACAGGGTGAGTCCTCCGCAGTACGGAGCCAGCTGTGATGCCAGACGAATAACTTTGTCATGGGCTTCCGGTGATGTGAACGGCGGAGTATGAAAATGGATGGCCGTGAGCCTCAAACCCCTTTTCGACATCAGAAATCCCGCTACAGGGGAATCGATTCCGCCGGACAGCATCAGTACTCCCCGACCGGCCGTTCCCACCGGCAATCCGCCTGTCCCCGGCCGTTGGTGCTGGTAGAGATATGCCTTCTCCCTGAGTTCCACCCGGATGGTAAAATCGGGATTCCGGACGTCAACGATGAGGTCCGGCAATGCTTCGAGCAGCATGCTCCCGAGTTCTCTGGCATAGCCGTAGCTGTCCAAAGGCAGACTTTTGTCGGTACGCCTGATTTCAAATTTGAACCGATGACCTATTTGCTCGTTCAAACAGGTCCGGGCGATATCCTTCGAGGCTTCGATCAGCGCCGGAAGTTCTTTCTCAACTCGCAGCGCCTTGCTGAAAGAGACGATCCCCGGTGTTTTGCTCAGCACGGCAATCACCTCATCTTCAGGAAGCGGTGTTTCCAGGTAGTAGCGGCCGGAACGAATGGTGACTTGACCGCCTGCGGCGCCGTCCGGACACGAGGGTGCCTGGGAGATGCCCTTTCTAATATTTTCCTTTAACAATCGCTCAAAATAGGCTCGATTGCCCTTTTTAAGAGTTATCTCGCCGATTTTGATAAGCCAGAGATCGTCCATCCCAGGAAGAATATCGGATTCGCCGCCATTGGTCAGCAGACTTTGAAGCGATTCGTTCATTTGTCCGGTGTCAATGAACGGAGGTGGGGAATGAATCGAACCCGAAATGCCCTTCTGATCATAGGAACTGTTTTCACTGTGGCTTCGTGTGAATTGCCTGTCGATTCAGGCCGGTGGACGGTCATGAGTTGGAATGTTCAAAACCTATTCGACGGCGAGGATGATGGAAATGAGTACCCTGAATTTGACCCCTCGGGCGCATCATGGGATGTCAGACTCTATGAACGGCGGCTGGAGAGAACGGGTGAGGTGATCAAATCCTGCGTCGACGCCGGTCCCGACTTAATCGTCCTGCAGGAATTGGAAAAACCTGAAGTTCTCACCGCCCTGGCGAACGGCCCCCTGAATCGATCGGATTATCGATATTTGCTGGCTGTGCCGGGTTACGGAACCATCCGATGCGGATTGATGAGTCGATATCCCCTCATGGAGGTACGGGTTGTGGATTGCGGCATCTGGTGGAACCGACCTCTCCGCCCTCTTGTTGCCGTCACCGTCCTGACACCCCTTGGTCCTGTTCGGATTATCGCCTGTCATTGGAAGTCTCCCAGAGACGGTCGTGAGGCGACCGAGGAAGCGCGACGGAGGGAAGCCGCGGCGGCCTTGGAGCTGATAAGAGAATTCAGGCGGCATCATACGGACATACCTGTGATGATTATCGGAGATCTTAATACCCCCGGAGACGGTGAGGTTGTACCGTCGGCACTGGCACCATGGGATCCCCATGACGGCGCTTCCGAAATTGAAACCGTTCTGTATCGGACCCCGTTTACAGATGGAGTCGGGACGGGCTCATGGGAAGACTCAGTTTTCTTTGATCCGGAACCGTCCGTCGGCCCTTCCGGTACGTATTGGTTTCGGAGCCGATGGGACAGACCGGACCGTGCCCTGCTTTCCGGCGGGTTTATCGACGGCAAAGGATTGGAATTCTCTTCCTGTCGGACCGCTGCCGTGTCGGTCATGGGGGACTCCGAAGGTCATCCGGATCGATGGATCAGTGATTTTGAAGAAGGCTACAGCGATCATTTTCCCCTGGTACTGGAATTCTATAACGTTGATTAAGGGAGTGACGCATCAAGCGGATCTGAATGAATCAATGAGTTCCAACGGTTCCATTTCACGGTTCAGGATTTTAAACACTCTTTGGATGACCGGTAATCTGATGGATTTATTCTGTACGAGTTCCCAGGCATATTTGGTGGCCGGCACACCTTCGGGCAGATAACCGATTTCTTCGATGCGGTCGATCAGGTTGTCGATATCGGAGAACCCGTCGAGGATTCCCTTTAGAACAATTTGTCGACCGAAACGTCGATTTCTGCCGTGAACCGAATGGCAGGTTACATCCAAATCTCCCACACCGGCGATGGACGTGAAAGTTTCCGGGTGAGTCGACCCGAGTGCGGTGCCCAGGGTCTGGATTTCGTTGAGTCCGGCAGCAAAGAGAAGGCTCTCAGTGTTGTCACCAACCAGCGGGTCGATCTCTTTCAGCGCATCCAATATACCGAAGGCGATGGCAATGATGTTTTTCGCCGCCGCGCTCACTTGTACACCGATGACGTCCAGGGACGGGAATACCATCAAAGACGGTCCCTGGAGGAGATTACGAAACCATAGAGCATTCTTTCCGTCCGCGGATGCGCTGATGAGTCCCGTGAGCTTATCCCTGCCCATCTCCTCGGCATGACTCGGACCGGACACATAAACAAGATGATTCTTATATGCGCCGGGAAGATAGGCTTCCATGGCTTCCAACACGAATTGGATACCGGTGCGGCCGGGAATAAATCCCTTGGTGACCGAGGCAATTCGAGGAATTGATTCAATGATGTCTTCAAATCCGAGAATCTGCCGCACAACACTCATCAGATACAGCGAGGGAACCGCAAAGATCAGTGCATCTTTCCCTGTACAGGCGTCTTTCAGAGACCCTTCGGGTCGGATGTTTTCCGGTATTCGTATCCCGGGCAGCCGTGCTGCATTTTCCCTGTCCCTGATGAGCGTTTCGACATGATTCTTGTCATGGCTCCATAAGGTAATATGATGACCTTTGTAGGCGAGGGATCGAGCGATCGCGGTTCCATATGCTCCGGCACCTAAAACGGCGATCTGCTCGCTCAAGGGTTCGTCCTCCAACGTACCGACCAGTTAATTTCATCTTCAGGAACCAGGAATCGGGTAAACGGCGTTTCGAATCGAACCGATCTTTCACCGGTCTTTCGGCCTCCTGTCACCTCAACAACAGGGCCGGGAAGAAACAGATCCAAGCCGATTTGAGCGGCGCGAATGGCAGGAATATTCTCCTCTCCGAAAGTGAACCCCAGGATCTGACTGATGTAGGTTTCTTCGTCGATACCCGCGGTAGAGGCAGGATTGAACAGAGAAAAAGCGGGATCGGTCAGCAGGGGGACAAGGGTTTCCAAATGAGATGCGTTATCCCGATTGAATGTGAGAGTGAAGGTTACCTCATCTCCATACCTGATGAGTTCGGTGATACCGTCGTCCTCCGTGCTTCCCAGAAGGCTTTCAATATCCTTGAATCCAATACTCGCCCTCCAGTCGGCGTCCCCTATCCGCTGAATATCATGGATTTCTATATCCGGCCTGGCATCCAGGTTCTTGCTTGTGGCGTTGACGGCCTCGTCAAAAAATAACGCCGCGGATTCGTAGCCGCCGAGCATCGCCAGATCTTCCAGAGCCAGAGCCGCAAAGGGCATCGAGACACCTTCGAGTTCCCAACGTCCGGATAGATCCGGATTCAAATCGATGCGCTGCTCTACCCGGCAGCTCACCAGCAGGGAGGCAAGGGTGAGAATAGTGGGGATTGTCCATTGTATGGGCCTTGGGAATTTCATAGGCTAAGAATATACCAGCATGTACGGATTTCTGCCACATTCCCATTTTACGGCAATGGCATGCCGCAATATTTGACACTTCTTCGGACCGCAGGTTAGATTGACCGCTATGAGCGACAGGGTGGAACGTAAACGGTTGTTGATGATGAAGATCCTCCGGGAATCGGGCGCGCCGCTTTCGAGTCAGAAGATCCAGGAACAGCTCACATCCCGGGGTATGGACATCAGTGAACGCACCGTGCGTTTTCACCTCCAAGCTCTCGATAGCTTGGGATTGACAGGCTACAAGGAAAAAAAGGGCCGTTATCTGACGCCTCAGGGCCTCATGGAGCTGGCGAAAGCTCATGTATACGATCGGGTCGGCTTCCTCTCGGCGAAAATCGACGATATGACTTATAAAATGACCTTCGATCCGGTGTCGGCTCAAGGCTCGGTCCTGGTGAACCTGTCTCTTGTTGAAAAGGTTCATCGAGATGCCGTTTCGGCCCTGGTTCCACCGGTATTTGCTTCTGGATTGGCTCATGGAACGCTCATGGGCCTGATCGATGAAGGGGAACAAGTCGGTGACAACGTCATTCCCGAGGGCATGGTGGGTCTGGGAACGGTATGCTCCATCACCTACAACGGCGCGCTGATTCAGGCGGGAATCCCCGTCACCAGTGTTTTCGGAGGTCTGCTGGAAATCCATGATCGGGCTCCCGATCGGTTCACTGCGGTGATACGCTATGACGGAACAAGTCTGGATCCCCTGGAGGTGTATATCACCAGTCGAATGACGACCACCGGAGAGGCGGTGAAAAGCGGCAGCGGTCAGGTCGGAGCAAGTTTCAGGGAGATACCGGCCTCGGCCAGAGAAAGAGCCATGGACACCGACGCTCTATTCAAACAGCGGGGCCTGGGCGGATACCTCAAACTGGGTTACCCAAGCCAAACGCTTCTTGATATTCCGGTGGCCGAGGGCAGGGTCGGGATGGTGGTGGCCGGCGGATTGAATGCCATCGCTCCGCTGGTGGAAGCCGGTATTCCGATACATTCCAAAGCTTTATCCGGGCTGATCGATTACTCCTCTCTGTTCTCCTATGAGGAGCTGCCCGCCCGGATGACTAATCTGGTCTAGGAGTCCGTCGAATATACCATCAATTTCCGCAGTTCCAGTTGACCCTCTCCCCAGCGGACAGGGATAATGAAATCCCATGAGGAAGTATATTTTTGTTACCGGAGGCGTCTGCTCCAGCCTCGGCAAGGGCATCGCCGCCTCTTCCCTTGGGAGCCTCCTGGAAAGTCGTGGTCTTTCAGTCTGCATGATTAAGATAGACCCTTATCTGAATGTCGATGCCGGGACGATGAGTCCATATCAGCACGGCGAGGTTTTCGTCACCGATGACGGTGCAGAAACCGATCTGGATCTGGGCAACTATGCCCGTTTCACCGGTTCCTCCCTCAGCGCGGCAAACTCCATTACCACCGGTCAGGTGTATCAGGAAGTGATTCGGAAGGAACGCAAGGGTGACTACCTCGGAAAATGCGTTCAGGTGGTACCCCATATCACCGATGAGATTAAACGGCGTATTTACTCCCTGGGCGAGAAGGAGGGAGTGGATGTCACCATTGTCGAAATCGGCGGGACAGTCGGAGACATCGAGTCTATTCCCTTCCTGGAAGGTGTCAGGCAGATCATTCATGAGCGATCGAGACGCAACGCCCTCAGCGTTCATGTCTCACTCATTCCCACCGTAACCGGCGGCGAACTCAAAACAAAACCGACTCAGCATTCGGTGAAGACCCTTCGCGAAATCGGTATACAGCCTGATGTCCTGTTGTGCCGTATTTCCAGTGAAATGGATGATGGAATGAAGCGAAAGATCGCGAATTTTACCAATATCGACTATGAATGCGTCCTTTCCGCCCATGATGTGAATACCACCATATACGAAATTCCGGTGGTATATCGCGCTCAGGGCCTTGATCGTGTGGTCTGTGAACGCTTGGGCCTTGAGTGCGAAAATGATCACTTCAGAGCTTGGCGGACTGTGGCCGATACCTGGAAGAGCTCCATCGAAGAAGTAGAAGTGGCCATGGTGGGCAAATACATTGAGCTCGCCGATTCGTATAAATCCATCGATGAATCATTGGTTCACGGCGCCATAGCCAACGGCGTACGCATCAAGATCAGAAAGGTTGATTCCGAAAGCCTCAACACTGCCGGCCAAGCAGAGAAGGCCTTGGATGGTGTGGATGGAATCCTGATTCCCGGAGGATTCGGCGAACGCGGCATACCTGGAATGATCGAGGCCGCCAGGGTTGCCAGAGAGAAAAAGATTCCCTATCTCGGTATTTGCCTGGGGATGCAGATCCAAGTGATTGAATGGGCGCGCAACGTACTGGGGGTGCCTGAGGCAAACAGCAGCGAGTTTACTCCCGACGGCCCCGCCAATGTCATCGCTCTGCTGGAAGAACAGGTTGACGTCATCCAATACGGCGGTACGATGCGTTTGGGATTGAGCCAGTCTATTGCGATTGAAGGGACTCTTATTCATGCGGCATATGGAACGACAAGCGTGAAGGAACGCCATCGGCATCGATATGAGGTGAACAACAGTTTCAGGGAAAGACTTCAGGAATCGGGTTTGATTTTTTCGGCGTTTACACCGGATGGGCAATTGGTGGAATCCACCGAATGGCCGACTCATCCCTGGTCGGTGGGAGTGCAGTTTCATCCTGAATTCACCTCCAGTCCATTGAAAGCCGGACCTTTGTTCCGGGATTTTCTCGCTGCTGCGGTTGAGAGGATGAAATCCGCGGTCTGAAGTTGGTGGGATCGTAAGCGTCGGGGGTTTATATGATTTCGAGACGTATAGCCGCATTCTGGATCCTGTTGTTTTTTGTGATGTCCTGCGGCAGGAATCCGGATTCTGAAGAATCGAATGGCGCCCCGGAAAAGTTATCGGTATCGAAGTCGGTCGAAGCAACAGTCACCGGCGATCGGCTGAGGGTACGCCGTCTCCCGTATCTCGATCAGGACGTCGTCGGGTATCTGATGGCTGGTGATGAAGTGGCCGTGGAGTCCCGTACGGTTTGGACGGAGATTATCGGCGGTACTGAGGCTCCTTGGTTTTACGTCAGCTTCAACGGTTTATCCGGATGGACATACGGTGGTTTCCTTGAGTTTTCCGCCGGAGATGTCGGTGCCGTTATTGCAGATACCGCGATGGCGCCCCCGAAAAGCAAGACGACGGAATTCACATCATCTGATAATTTGGATTCCGAAGGACTGCCCGAACTCCTGCTTCCTGTTTTCGGCATGGAAACGGGAATCGAGGTGTTCCGGCCTCGGGAAGGGACGATCACCTACGATTCACGCAGTGAGTACCTCATAGTTCCCTATGGTTTTGTCTCCGATTCGTCTTTGGTAGAGCTGTCAAGCACGACCGATCCCTCGGGATTCCGAGTCGCCGCCGAGTCACCCGGCGGATCGCATTTCGAAAGATCTTTTGCCTTCGCGGATTTGAAAAAATTGTCAGAAACCGCATCCTCGCTGCCTCCGGGGTTTCCTTCAGGAGCCGATGCGCTGCTCATTCCATTTTTCCATCTGGCGACTCTGGAGGAAGGTTCGTGGGAGTTCTATGCCTTTATCGGTGATGAAAACTGGCCTGCGGCGGTAGGGAAAACGAATATCAAGCCGTCGGAAGCCAGTGTTGTGAAAACGCCCACTCCGGATCCCTTTCGCGATTCACCCCGATCATCCTTTGTCAGAGGCGATATCGCATATGTCTTCGGACGTTTCTCTCAGTCAACGCCAAATCTTCAGGTGGCTCTCTATCACGATACCGAAGATTTTCAAAACGGCAAGATACGGCTGAAACCCGTTGCAGCAAAGCGGTGTATAACAGAAGATAACGGTCGGTGGTTCACCACGATAAATATTGATAATCGAATACCCGAAGGCCGGTGCTGGATCGCTGTGGGAGATCCGATTGAATCAGTAGATAACCTACTGTTGTTCACTACGTATATTCAGCTTTAAACGGCAACAAAGGTCACTTTAAGACGCTTCTTGACAATAATATCAGGTTTCTCCTATTCTTTGCGGCAATCAGTTGCCGTAAAAAGGGCTCAGGACATGTGTGGAAATTGACGTCCGGCAGGCCTGCCGCCGCTTTGGTTTGCGGCCGGGAATTGATACTCGGTAAAAGGAGAACGCCTATGTTGAAGGCCCGCGGCCTCTACGACCCTGCCTTCGAACACGACGCCTGCGGCGTCGGTTTCATCGTTCGCATTGACGGAGAAAAATCACACGACATTATCGAGAAAGGTGTCGAAATTCTTTGTAACTTGGAGCATCGTGGTGCGGTCGGCGGAGATCAGAAAACCGGAGACGGTGCCGGCATGCTGATGCAGCTGCCTCATGCTTTCATGGAGAAAGTGACGTCGTTCAAATTGCCCCCAGAGGGTGAATACGGCGTTGGAATGGCTTTTCTGCCGGAAGACAAGACACGGCGAAAGGCAGCTATTTCAATGACGAAGGCGGTGTGTACCGCCGAGGGCTGGGATTTGATCGGCTGGAGAGACGTTCCCGTCGATCCCGATTGTCTCGGTGATCTAGCCCGTCGGGTCATGCCCCATATCCGGCAGGTTTTTGTCAAAAAAGACGGTCTGAGCGGAGACGAATTGGAACGATCGCTCTATGTTCTTCGAAAATGCCTTGGGAATTCGGCAACCGAAGTGGGGATGGAGATAGAAGATTACTATCTGGCTTCTCTTTCCAGTCGCACAATAGTGTATAAGGGAATGTTCGTTGCGCCGCAATTCTTGACGTTTTTCCCTGATCTTCTGGATAAGGATGTGGTGAGTTCGCTCGCCCTGGTGCACCAGAGATACAGCACCAACACATTCCCGTCCTGGCCCCTTGCGCAGCCGTTCCGCTACATCGCGCATAACGGTGAAATCAATACATTACGGCGTAACTTGAACACCATGCACGCCAGAGAGACGAGTTTGTCTTCTGATCTTTTCGGAGAAGATCTGGAGAAATTGTTTCCCGTTGCCGAATCAAAGGGCAGCGATTCCGCCGTATTCGACAATGTGTTCGAGCTCCTCACCCAGTCGGGTCGGGAGATGGAACACGCGACGATGATGATGATACCCGAAGCATTTGGTGCGAAGTACCATATGTCCGAGGATAAACGAGCTTTCTATGAGTACCATGCCGCAATCATGGAACCCTGGGACGGTCCGGCGGCCATCGCATTTACCGATGGTACA
>JARGFR010000091.1 GCA_029210985.1 Spirochaetaceae bacterium
AGCGGACATATATCCATCCACATCCTTCCAGACGTCCAGCGATTCGGCGTTGACGCAGCGTGCAATAGCTGCGGCCGAGTAGTCGCTTCCTCCCCGTCCCAGGAGGGTGATTCTTCCTTCGGGAGAGACTCCGTAGAAACCTGGAACAACGCACACCTTGTCTTTTGGCAGGGCGGCGGCGACCGAAGATTCGGAAGCGGCGAAATCCACGACTGCATTGCCCTCTTCGCCGTCGGTCAACAAACCGATATCTTCGGGAAGACATTCGATGGAAGGTATGCCGTTGTACTCCAAAACGGCCGACACGATAAGCGAACTGAGTCTCTCACCGTAGCTGAGTATGCGGTCTCTCACAAAGGGCGGGATTTCGCCGATGTAGTGGGTGCCCAACAGGACACGTGAAAGATCGTCCAATCTCTTTCTCAACATGGTATAAACGGCTTCCCTGGCATTCTCATCGTCGATATGGGTTTCCAGTGACTCCCGCTTCATGGCTTTGAGTCGTTCGGTCATACGGATGATCTCCGATTCATCTTCTGTGGAGTCCAATACCGCTATGAGTTCGTTGGTGATTCCGTAGAATGCGGAAACCACAATGATTGGAGGTTCGTCATAGAGTCGAACCGCGTTGAGTATCTTCGCCATGTCACCGGCGGACTTGAAATTGGATCCGCCGAACTTTGCCGTGCTTCTTGCCATGGTGAATAGTAACCCGCGAAAGAAGAGAGATGGTAGGGTGCTTTCTTTAACTCAGATGCCGGCACCGAAAACTTGAGTATCGGTTATACTGATATTGAAGGATGAATTATGTCGAAGAAAGCTGAACTCATGGAGTTATTGAATCAGGAAAAGGAATTGGTGCTCACCCGATTCACCGATACGGATGCCTGGGCATTGGGGAGCTGGCTGGTTGATACCGCAAGAGAGCGGGGACTGCCTATAGCGATCGATATCACACGGCATGGCCACAAGCTGTTCCATTATGCATTTGACGGCGCGTCGCCGGACAATGAGAAGTGGATTGAGAGGAAAGCGGCAAGCGTGGATCGATTCGGCCACAGTTCCTTTTATATCGGCAGGATGCTGGCATCTGAGGGACAAACGATGATGGAATCGAAACTTGTGTCTGAAACCGATTTTGCCCCCCATGGCGGTGCGTTTCCGCTGCTGATCAGGGATGTCGGTCCGGTCGGTCATGTCGCTGTTTCAGGTCTTCCGCAGGAAGAAGACCACGCATTGGTTGTGGAAGCCCTCCGAAATCACATTGCGAAAACCGGCGGCTAGAGGCGATGTTCCTGGAAATTGACGACGGGGTGTATGTGAATCTGGACAACGTATTCCACGTCACTTGGCAATCCTATGAAAATCGCGGCCTCTGGGTGTTTCACGCCGGAGCCGGCGAACCTCATCCCCCGGGACCGCCTGCCACGCGCTGGCTACCCATACAAAGCCGTCCCTTCCCTTCCCGGGAGGAAGGTGATATCTGGCTGCGGAAAATATTGGAAAACGCCGGAATTCTGCTTCGCGACCCCGATGGAAAAGAAGCGGATCGCCGACGTCCACGCCCGGGTCTCTAACCGACGCAGCTCCTGTGGTCTTCATACCCTCACCGTTGACCCATGGGCCTCCTCTCCCTATAGTGATTCGCATTATTATTCGTGATAAAGAGGCCATCATGAGCGATGTCAGCGCGAGCGGGGAAGAAAAAACCCGCGGAGGGGATTTTATCCGACAGATCATCAGGGACGATTTAGAATCCGGTCGCGTCCAACAAGTTGTGACTCGGTTCCCGCCCGAACCGAACGGATATCTTCACATCGGACACGCCAAGGCCTTCACGTTGAGTTTTTCCGTTGCCGAGGAATTCGGCGGCATCTGTCGGCTGCGATATGACGACACGAATCCCGAGAAAGAAGACCGGGAATTCGTCCATGCGATTGAGGAAGACATTCATTGGATGGGCTTCCAGTGGGAGGGTGAACCTCTCCATGCCTCGTCCTATTTCGACCGTTTCTATGAATGGGCCGTGGAACTTGTCAAGGCCGGCAAGGCCTACGTGGATCATCAGAGCCCGGCGGAAATTGCCGAAAACCGCGGTACACCCACAAGAGCCGGCATCGATTCTCCGTTTCGGAACCGGACACCTGACGAAAACCTGGCGCTTTTGGAACAGATGAAGGCCGGTGAAATGGCGGAAGGGGAATGTGTCTTAAGGGCGAAGATCGCCATGGACCACGTGAATATCCTCATGCGGGACCCCACCATGTACCGCATCCGCAAGGAGACTCATCATCAGACCGGCGACGAATGGTGCATCTATCCGATGTACGATTTCGCCCATGGCTACGAAGATGCTATAGAGGGTGTGACTCATTCACTGTGTTCGCTCGAGTTTGAGAATCATCGTCCGCTTTATGATTGGTTCCTGGACAACGTTTCGGTACCGAGCAGACCCCATCAATATGAATTCGCCAGATTGAACCTCACGCATACCATCATGAGTAAGCGCTACTTGAGGAAACTTGTCGAAGAGCATCATGTCCACGGCTGGGACGATCCCAGAATGCCGACTCTCAGGGGTATGAGGCGGCGGGGATATCCGGCGGCCGCTATCCGGAAATTTATCGATGAGATCGGGGTCAGCAAGGTCAACAGTCTTGTCGATGTCGAATTCCTGAATTTTCATGTCAGAGAGGCATTGAACAAAGATGCCGACCGAAGAATGGCCGTTCTGAACCCTCTGAAGCTCACCGTCACAAATTGGCCCGAAGGTAAAATCGAAACGTTTATCGCCGAGAACAATCCGGGAGATCCCGCAGCCGGAGAGAGGCCATTGGAGTTTTCCGGCGAACTCTGGGTGGAGCGGGATGATTATTTGGATGATGCACCTGGGAAATGGTTCCGGATGGCGCCGGGTAAAGAAGTGCGGCTCAAATATGCCTATTACGTGACTGTTGAAGATGTGATTCGGAACGAAGAGGGTGAACCGTTGGAAATCCTCTGCACCTACGATCCTGAGAGCCGGGGCGGTTCGACGCCCGACGGCAGGAAGGTCCGTGGAACTCTGCATTGGCTCTCCCGGCACGATGCCCTGGATGCCGAGGTGAGGCTTTATGACCACCTGATCACCCTGGAAGACGTCGCCAAGGTGGAGGAAGGCAAGGAGTTCCTGGACTATGTGAACCCCGATTCCGAACGGATCATTACCGCTAAGGTTGAGCCCTCTGTTGGCGATTCCCCGACCGAGAGTCGATTCCAATTCTTACGCAACGGCTACTTCGTCGCCGACAGAGTCGATCATAGACCCGGAACAAAGCCGGTGTTCAATCGCATCGTGGGTTTGCGGGACTCCTGGGCGAAAATCGCGAAGAAGGGATAGGTCTTCGTACCGGCACCCGGTCTAAAAAGCACCGACGGCGCAGTCTGATCGCCGGGTTGATGGCTTCGGCGGCCCGACGGCTCATGCACAGTTCTTCCCATGTCGCGGCATCACAGACGATTTCGACCGATTTGATGCCAACGGCTGCGGCGACTTCCACTCCGCGCATAAGACACCAATGCAGGAAGTGCCGGCCTGTGATGTCTTTTCCTCGGACCTCAACACTGCGGTCGACGTTAATCGACTCCCGGATGGCATCACTGTCGACGACCAGGGTATCGGGTACAACACTATTCATCAGCAACAGAGTATGAACCGCTTGTTGAAGAACTTCTCCGGGAGAGATGAGATGAGCAAAATCAGGAACCAGGATGTGGAAATCAACGGTTGATCCTGCGAAACGGTCGGCATTTACCATACAACATTATTATCGATTAACATTTCCTCGGCTTTCTATGGCATATTGGCGCAATAAAAACGACAATCTTACGATATGGAGAGACTCTACTTCTTTTTCGACATGGAATATGAAGAAGTTCGGCATCCCCCGGATTTGCCGCTGCGGCTTTTGTTGGTTTCGGTTGCGTACGTCGGTCTCCATTGGCATCCGGAAACCGAAGTGCTGTTCGTACTCAAGGGGTCGGTTAAAGTCCGAGATCCCGATGGATTGAGGACAATTGGACAGGGTGATGTGATGGTGATCCACGGTAATCAGATGCACGGCCTGGTGGAAGAGTCCGATAATGTCATTCTTGTTCTGCAGTATGATGAACGTGAGTTGACGGTGGGTGATCGAATCGGTTTGTCGGGGTCGTTCATTCCAGATTCTCAAAATGAATTAACCCGTATACGTTCGATTCTGGGCCGTATGGCCTTGGAAAAATGGGACTGCCGTCCGGGCTACCGCCAGTTCTGCCTGGCGCTGCTGTATGAGTTTCTGGGCATCATGAAGAGAAGCGGAGCATCGAAACCCGACCGTCACCTCCCGGCAAACGGCGGCCCGATCAATCAAATCCGCATTAAGCGGGTCTTGGAACATCTGCATGAGCACTATGCAGATCGGATGACTCTGGCCGAGGTGGCGAGTCTCATCGGGGTCAGTCCGAACTACACGTCCCACATCATTCACAGAGAGACCGGGCGGACGCTGCAGGAGAATTTGAACTTCATCAGGACCGGCCATGCTGTCGATCTGCTTTTGAACTCAAACAAAAGCATCCTGGAGATTTCCATGGAAACCGGTTTTTCAGATCCGAAATATTTCAATCAGTATTTCTGCAGACTTTTCGGTTTGACGCCGAAACAGATGAAACGTCGACCCGACTGGAGGCATGCCATTTTAAGCCACTTCAGAAACGAGGGCCTTGAGCCGGTATATGGTCGGGACGTTCTGGAGGGTTATATCAGGGATTATGGACAAATTTCCGACTCTCACCGAGAAAAATCGACCTGATGTGATGCCGATTCCCCAACCCCCGATAGTCCACATCCCAGATCTCTCCGTTGTTCGGGAACGCTTCGGGATAGACAGGGAGTGTATCTTCCAAAGCGGCTCTTAACAGTCGGAACACCACCGCATGTGTGACGACGAGGATGGCTGATTTCTCATCCGCGCCTTCCAGGGAACTCAGAAAATCCACCACACGGTCGGCCACCATGGCGTAGGACTCGCCTCCGCCGTCGGGAACCCAGTTCCACCGTGCCAGAGGATTCCCCTCGTAGGTTGGTTCCTTCGGCACCAAATCGTAGGACATACCGGAAAACCTCCCCAATTCCTGTTCCGCAATTCGAGTATCGTATTCCACCGGGAGTCGGTACCCTTTTGCGAAGGCGTCCGCAGTCTCCTGCGCCCTCCGGAGCGGCGAGGAGATGATTCGATCCAAGGACACAAGATCCCGGAGCTCCCGGGCAATTCTTCCGGCGTCGGCACGTCCTTCCCCGGTTAGAGGGAAGGGCAGCCGACTGGCCAGTATCCTCGCCGCATTCGCTTCACTCTCGGCATGACGGATAAATAACAGACGACTCAAAAAATCACCATCCGCCGCTGGCGCCGCCGCCCCCGAATCCCCCGCCGCCGCCGGAGAATCCTCCGCCGGAGAATCCTCCGGAAGAAGATCCGAATCCGCTCCGGCCGCGGGTTGCCCCGCCCAGCATGGAGCCCAGAAAGAAGGCGCTCATGGGGGACATTCCCCGACGGCGCAGATGTCTGTATCGTCCCAATCGGCCGAAGATAAAGACAAAAAGGAAAACCAGGAAAAACAGAGGTACTCCTTCGCTCTCATCATCCCGTGCCGAGCTTCCGATATTCCGGGTATCCAGCGGCGCATCACCCGTCACCTGACCACCCATAGCTTTGAGACCTTCGGAAATTCCGGTGTTGAAGCTGCCTCTCTTGAACTCCGGTACAATCACCTCGCGTATGATAAAGCCGCTCATGGCGTCGGTGAGGTTTCCTTCCAGGCCGTAGCCGACTTCGATCCTCACTTTCTTTTCCGCCATCGCCACCAGAAGCAGGGCGCCATTGTCCGATTCAGCCGTTCCAAGCTTCCATTGGTCGGCCACCCTCAATCCGTACGATTCGATGGGTTCTCCGTCCAGAGAATCGACGGTTAATAGAGCAATTTGTGCGCCGGAAGTTCGCTCCACCGCAGCAAGATAGTCTTCCAGATCGTTCGCCGCTGTGGAGGAAAGGACACCGGCCGTGTCGTTGATACGGCCGCGCAACGGCGGCACATCCACGCTCCAAAGAACGGTGGCTGAGGTGAGAAGAACGACGAGCACAATGAGGATTCTTGACATATTCGGTTTCACCATCACGATCCCTTCCCCAATTCCTTCGGTCCGTCCGCCAGTTCGTTTTCATCGTCCTTTCTCGGCGGTACGTGTTCGGCAAGGACGGCGCCGATTTCTCCGATTGCGGTCGAGAGGGCATCCGCTGTTTTGTTGTCCTTTATGCCCCGGACAAGAGATGAGACGATGCGGTCCCACGTATCCGGAGCGACGACATCGTTGATCCCCTTGTCGGCAACGAGTTCCACACGTCTTTCGAGTATGGAGATGAAGAGCAGGACGCCGGTTCTGTCGATGGTATCCGAGCATCCGCTTTCCATGAAATGTCTGAGGGCCCGGCGGCGTACCGCTTCGGCCATGAGCGCCTTGCCGATCACCATACGGTCGATCGCCGGTATCTGTACGATGATGTAGGCGATATTCCCTGCGGCAAAGGCGATCAGCCCAAGGGTCATCGGCAGGAAGGCCGCGCCTTCCACCCAGAACAGCCGATCCAGAACAGACTGAAAGAACGGGGCGAACAGCGAGACGGCGATGAACACCAGGCTCCCCACCATCACGCCGAACAGGAGCTCACGATAGGCATAATCGTCGCTCTCGGGAATAACCGCGGTGACAATTTCTCCGCCGGTGGAGGATTCCGCTTCGGCAATCGCACGGCTGATGCGATCATTCTCTTCGGATGTGAATATCGACATGGTTAAAATTCCACCTTAGGCGCCGTTTCCGCTCCGTCCGAGGATTGGAAATACGGCTTGGGTTCAAATCCGGTGATATTCGCCACAAAAACCTGGGGAAAACGGCGGATTAAGGTGTTGTAGGCGCGAACGGCTTCATTGAATCTCATGCGTTCCACGGCGATACGATTTTCCGTTCCTTCCAGCTGATCCTGAAGGGCCAGGAAATTCTGATTGGATTTCAGGTCGGGATAGTTTTCCGTCACCACAAGGAGGCGCTGCAGGGCGGAACCCAGACCGTCTTGAGCGGCCTGGAAGCGTTCGAAGGCTTCGGGATCGTTGAGAAGACTCTCGTCCATCTGCATCACGCCCCCGGCCCGGGATCGCGCCTCGGTGACGGCGGTGAGGGTTTCCTGTTCCTGAGCGGCATACCCTTTTACCGTCTCCACAAGGTTTGGAATCAGATCCATGCGGCGCTGATAGACATTCTCGACTTGGGCCCATGTCGCGTCCACTCCTTCCTCCAGGGTCACCATTCGGTTGTAGCCGCAGCCGCTCAACAGCAGCGGCAGCACGGCAATGGATATCAGGGCGATCGTTTGGAAACTTTTCCCTTTCAACGATTTCATGTTTTCCTCCGTGGGTTGTTTTTCACCTCATTCAAAATAACCATGCCGGGAGGTGGGAGTCCAGGTTGAGATGAGGAATCGGCCTCCACAGCCCTCGGAAATCCGCTCCCTCTTGCCTTCCTCCGGAAAATCTCCGACCTTTGAGCATGAGCGGCCGCAATTGCAGCGGTGCTTGATAAGGATATGTACATGAAATCTGTTGATCATTCGGCCATCGTCATTCTCGGTGCATCCGGGGATTTGGCCCGGCGCAAGCTCATTCCGGCTCTGGACTCTCTTAAACAGTCCGGTCGAATCGGGGAGAACTGTGTCGTCGTGGGTTCTGGGCGGAAAGAATTCTCAGACGAAGAGTTCCGAAGCCACGTCGATGCTTCACCGGCAATCGCCCCCTTGCTTCACTATCATGCGGGCATACCGGGTCTCAAGGCTTATCTCGGCGGTCTCGGCCGGTTCGAGACCGTCATCGTCTTTTTCTCTCTACCTCCGAAAGTGTACGCCGATACGGCCGCGGCACTGGAAGAAGAGGGTTTTGGCGAGGAGACCCGAATTATCGTTGAAAAACCCTTCGGATATGACGTCGAGAGTTCACGGGAGCTCAACAGACGGCTCGCCGAGCATTTTCCGGAGGTCAACATTTATCGGATCGACCATTACCTGGCGAAAGAGGCTGTTCAGAACATCCTGGTATTCCGATTCGCCAACAGTCTTTTTTATCCGACATGGAATTCCGGGTATATCGAATCCATTCAAATCAACGCTTCAGAGGAATTGGGAGTGGAATCCAGAGGCTCCTATTTCGACGGGGCAGGCGTCTTACGGGATATGGTGCAGAATCACCTCATGCAGATGCTTTCACTTATGACCATGGAAGCCCCGGTGACCTTGGAGTCCGAAGATATCCGAGTTCAGAAGGTGAATGTTCTCAAAGCTCTGGAAGTGGTTCGATTTGCCCGGGGCCAATATGAAGGCTACCGATCCGAACCGATGGTGGATCCGGATTCCACCACCGAAACATATGCCGAATTGGAACTGCGTATCCGCAATTTTCGCTGGGAAGGCGTACCCGTCTACATCCGGACCGGCAAGGCCCTGGGTCGAAAAGGGACGGAGATCGGCATCCGATTTAAAAAACTGCCCAAGCTGCTCTACAACCATGACGGAAACCTGGAACCCAATCGAATCATATTCCAGATTCAGCCCACCACCGGCATCGTCATCGACCACACCGTCAAAGTCCCCGGTACGGATCGAACCATCGCTCAAAGTCAGTTGGATTTCTGTCTGTCCGACGCCTTCGGACCGCCGGTTGTCGAGGACGCTTACCAGCGTCTCCTGATGGATGCACTTGATGGGGATAGAACACTCTATGTCAGCGCTCAGGAAACGGAACTGGCCTGGAAAGTCCTGGAGGAAGTCGTGAACCAGGACGAACTCTTTCTCTATCGCAGGGGGTCCATGCCTAAATCGGCATTGGGCGTGGACTGGATCGATTTCACCGGTTATCAGAGCGGCTGCTGAGCGTCACATTGTCGACATTGACCCGAATCCGCCGAGGGAGTAATCTTCCAGACTCGCTCCATATGGTATCAATGTAATATAGAGGATTCAAATGAGCAGCTTGGAAAAGCATTTCGCCCCCTTCCGGAACAACATCATCGGAATCGACGCGGAACTGACCACGCCTTTCGGCCGCAAACCCCTGGTTTATGCGGATTGGATCGCATCCGGACGGCTTTACGCACCCATAGAGAAACATATCATTGAGGTGATTGGTCCGATGGTGGGGAATACTCATTCCGAATCGTCTTCTACCGGACTTGCCATGACCGAGGCTTATCACGCCGCTCACCGGGAAATCAAAGCTCATGTCAATGCCGATCCCCAGGATGTCATCATCACCGCCGGTTTCGGTATGACCACCGTCGTAAACAAACTTCAGCGCATGATGGGAATCAGAGTCCCGGAACGAAGTCAGGATTTTTCCCTGGGACTCCCGGTGCGTCGGGAGGAAGGGGCCTGCGACGAGGACTGTCCCGTGGTTTTTGTGACCCACATGGAGCACCATTCCAACCATATCTCCTGGCTGGAGACCATTGCGGACGTCATCGTCATCCCACCGGGTCGGGACAATCTTGTGGATCCGTCCCACCTGGAAGCCGAAGTGGCGAAGTATGCGGATCGTAAGCTCAAGATCGGCGCCTTTACGGCCGCATCCAACGTCAGCGGGCTGTTCCCCGACTTCCGGGAACTTTCCCGCATCATGCATCGCTACGGCGGCCTGGCATTTATCGACTATGCGGCGTCGGCACCCTACGTGAACATCGATATGCACCCTCATGACGATCCGGAGGGTTATCTGGACGCAGTCTATTTTTCTCCGCATAAATTTCTCGGCGGCCCGGGAAGTTCCGGCGTCGTGGTATTCAATAGAGCCCTGTACAACAATCTGGTTCCCGACCATCCCGGAGGCGGAACCGTCACTTGGACCAACCGATGGAACGAGCGGAGCTATGTCACCGACATCGAGGCTCGTGAGGACGGCGGCACGCCGGGATTCCTGCAGGCAATCCGCGCCGCCATGAGCGTCCGGCTCAAGGATCAGATGGGAACCGAGGCGATGGCGGTACGTGAGGAGGAGCTTCTTTCTGCGGCCATGGTGCGTATGCGGTCCAACAATCGACTCCATATTCTGGCCGACGGGCCGCAGAAGCGCATCGGTGTCCTCTCATTCTACGCAGAGGGCATCCATCACAATCTGCTGGTGCGGCTTCTGAACGATCACTACGGGATACAGGTTCGGGGAGGATGTTCCTGTGCCGGAACATACGGTCATTATCTTCTGGATGTCACCCATAAAATTTCATCGTCGATTACCCGGGAAATCGATCTCGGCGACCTCACCCATAAACCGGGGTGGGTACGCCTTTCTCTGCATCCGACAATGACCGATGCCGAGTTGGAATACGTGATGGATGCCCTGGATGAGACCCTTGAGAACGCCGACAAACGGGCGGAAGACTATCGGTTCGATCCCTGTACCGGAGAGTTCCGTCACCATTCATGGAAGAAACCCTCACTCGACTGGCTGGCTTGGGATTAAACGTTTCCTGGACGAGTCATCATCCGTTCTGTTTCCTATAAGCCTCAAACGCATCCTGATCGGCTTGTCTCCAAGCGTCAAAATCCCCTCGCAAATAGCCCTCGAAATCGTTCCATGGCGATTCTTCGACCGCGGGAGGTTTCGGAATATCGGCCGGTGACGGATCGGTCGGGCCGGGAGTCTCGGGGATTGCAGTACCTTGATCCGGCAGCACCCTGCGAGCGCTCACGTAGCGCTGTTTCCAGTACCGGGCTTCCGCCGGCGTGAGCACCACACCTGTTTCCGGACCGTCAGAAATGCTGTGAATCACCGCCCCGTTTCCATACCAGATTGCGACATGGTTAATCTGCGAAGGGTCGGTACCGGTGGCATAAAACAACAGGTCGCCGGGCTTCCATTCCCCATAACCGACAGAGTTCCCGGTCCTGGCCATGTCCCGGGAAATTCGAGGAAGACCCGGCACGGCGGGGCGTATGAGATAGCTGACGAAACCGGAGCAGTCAAATCCGCCGGGCTGTATCCCGCCGGATCTGTAGGGCGTCCCCAGAAGTGATGAGGCGCGCCCGAGTATATCGGTGACCGGCTCGGCTCCTAGATTATATGGCTGAATCGGTAAAGTCAGAACCAACACCACCAAAGCCGGAAGTAAAATGCCGGCCCCCGACGCCCGCGCCCTGGTGATTCGAAACTTCGGTCTGATGGTTTTCATTGATGTCAGTCTATCCCACAACAGCGGTGATTTCCGGGAGCCTCTCCTCACGATTCTTCCCCCCCAGCGCGACGATGATTCCTGCGGCCGCCACCAGTCCGACTGCGGCGAGGCCGGCACGAGCGGCTTCCGCGGCGTTGGGAAACAGACCGGATGCAATAAACCAGCCCGCCGCTCCGGCTATGATCGGTATGCCCATGACGGCAAGGGACGCACCGAGCGCCCTGCTCGTCGGAGTGGATACGGAGACCGTGTCTCCGGGACGTACTGTGATATTTTTTGGTTTTGCCGCTCGAAAAGGCAGTCCGCTCACTCGGCAGCCGCATCCGGACGAACCGCAGCTTGCTCCGGTTCCGCAGGATTCCTCATGAGCCCGTTCGACTTCGTCGAGGGTGAGTAAATCAACCCACTTTTCGCCGATGCCGGCGACAATCGCTTTTCTGTTCATGTGATGCTCCTCGTATAGAATACCAATGATATCGAGAAAAATAGAAGTATATCTTGAAATATGACTAAAAATATAATAATTTATCGAAATATCGACAATAGGGTAGAAAGGTCTCTGTTGATCAGGGATACTTAGAATTGGGTTTCGTCAATAATGAATTGATCAAGGGGTCTTTGAGTGTTTCAAAAACAATTGATGATGAGAAGGGTTGTGTATTCCCTCCTTCCCATTTTCGCCTTTTCGGTCCTGCTTTACGGCTGGAGAAGCATTGTCCTGACACTGACAGTCTTTCTTTTTGGAGTTTTGGCCGAATATGTTTTCACCAAGCAGAAAGGCAAGAAAGTCAGCGAGGCTGTCCTGGTGACCTGCGCTCTATATGCGCTATCCCTGCCTCCGGCCGTTCCATTGTGGATCGCCGCCGTTGGAATCGTTTTCGGAGTGGTTTTCGCGAAAAACATTTACGGCGGATTCGGCCGAAACATCTTCAATCCGGCCATCGCCGCACGGTTGTTTGTCTATGTGGCCTTCCCTGACGGACTTCAGCGTAGCTTCCTGCAGCCTTGGACTCCCGGTTCGCCCTGGCGATTCGGTTTCGAGGTTACCGCTGATGCCGGAACCGCAGCCACACCGCTGATGACGATGAAAGACGGCATCATGCCGGATCTCATGGACCATATTCTCGGGTTCCGGATCGGTTCCATGGGTGAGAGTTCGGTGATTCTGATTGTTCTGGCGGGTATCTATCTGATTTCCACCAATACCGCGAACTGGAAGATTATGCTCTCTACTCTGGTGAGTTTCAGCGCGGTTATTTCAGGGCTATGGTTTGCTGGTGTTGTTCCCAACGGCGGTACCGTACCCATCGGGCTTTTTGAATCTCTTTTCTCCGGAAGTATTCTCTACATTGTTGTCTTTATGGTCACCGACCCGGTCTCGGCTCCCAAAAAGCCGGGCTCCCAATGGGCATACGGCTTTCTCATCGGCGGGGTGACTGCGGCCATAAGAATATTCTCCCTTTTCCCGGAGGGCGTGAGTTTCGGTGTCCTTCTGGGCAACACCTTCGCCAGTCTCTTAGACGAGTGGTTTCCGGCGGCCAAGAAAAAAGCCAAGAAGACGCCGGCGAAAAAAACCGACACGGCGCCCGCCGCGGCAGGAGGTGTCTCATGAATAAAGAGTCTTTCCTCTATGTCGTGATATTCACGTTTATCGTCGCGTTCGTGTTCGTTTTCATTATTGCGCTGGCCGACGGAGCCACTGCGGAACGCGTGGCCCGGAACAGAGAATTGGTGACGGCCCAGGCTTTCCTGAATTCCATCGGAAAGAGCGAACAGGACGGTTTGAAGGCTTTGGATGAGTTCAATGCCATTTTTAAGGACGTGAATACCGAAGGCGTCAATCGAGCGGTTGTGGGCGGTCGGGACGTGATGGTCAAACAGTTCCAGGGGAACGGCCTAT
>JARGFR010000092.1 GCA_029210985.1 Spirochaetaceae bacterium
AACCTTGGTGACCTTTCTGTCGTTCTATTCCAGCCCGATCAATCAGGATTGGATCCGCGGCAGATTCTCCACTTGGAAAAAACAGCGCGGTGATGAGGTTCAGCTGACCAATATACAGGATGCCGAGGCATTCCTATCCCCGTTCTGGTCGCCGTTCACGGGAAATTTCTGGAGTGTGGATTATCTCGACAAAGTGGCCGCGCTGCTGCCTTCGTCACACAACGGCAACTACTATGTGTGGAATCCCGGCTGCGGAAGCGGCCATGAGAGTTACTCGACGGCGGTGACGATCAAGAAAGCCATGCCTTCGGTCAATTTGAAAATCATCGCCCATGACAGCGATCTGATCCGAATATCGACTGCGCCGGGTTTGTCGGTCGATCAAGGCATTGTCAAACCTCCTTATGAACAGTTCCTCACCGAAGGTGCCAGAGGAATGCAGTTTTCAAAGGAAATCAAAGACTCCATTCTCTTCGAGTATCATGACATCACTCATGACAACACACTGCCCAAACTGGATCTTGTTGTGATGAGGGACACCTTGTCCTACCTGGCGCCTGAGAGTCAGGGACGGACTTTTGAGCTCTTGGACGAGGTGATGAAACCGGGCAGCCTGCTCATTCTCGGTGTGAACGAACAACCTATTAATCCCGGCGCTTGGGATCGAATTGAAAAAGACGGCGTCGTAGCATATAAGAAGAAATAGACAGAGGAGTGCGTCATGAGGGTCGAATACATCAATCCGTTCGTCGAGTCCGCTTACAGTATTATGGTGGAAGTCCTGCAGACTGAAGTGGATCGTAAGGATCTTTATCTGAAGAAGACATCCCAGCCTGTGATGGGTGTTGCCGCCCTTGTCGGGCTGGCCGGGGACGTGGAGGGTAGAGTACTCATCGACATGAGTCAGCAGACCGCGATTAAGATCGCATCGACCATGAACGATGAGGAACTCACCGAGATCGACGATCTGGTGAAGGCCACCATAACGGAGTTGGCCAATATGATCACAGCCCAGGCTGTCACCAAACTCTTTGATTTGGGTTTTAAATTTGATCTGACGCCGCCATCCATTATCACAGGAGAAAACATGCAGGTATCCAGCGGCGATGTGGAAGCACTCATCGTGCCTCTCGAAATGCCGCATGGTCTGGTGGAAATCAACGTAGCTATCAGAGAACGCATGTAAGGGGGGATTGAGCCTTGAAAACGACGAATGATTTCCCGAATATCAATGAGCGAACTCCGGAAGGTAAACGTGACGACGGCCAAGGATTCAGAGTCCTGGTTGTTGATGATTCCATGTTTGTCACAAAACAGATTGGTCAGATTCTGACCTCAGAGGGCTTCGATGTTGTCGGTACGGCAGGGGACGGCATCGATGGGGTGGAGAAGTACAAGGAGCTGTATCCGAACGTGGATTTGGTGACCATGGACATCACGATGCCCAGGATGGACGGTGTCACGGCGTTGGAAAAAATCATCGAGTTCGACAAGGACGCCAAGGTGGTGATGATCAGCGCTCTCGGTAAGCAGGATCTTGTGAAGAAGTCCCTTCTTATCGGCGCGAAAAATTATATCATCAAGCCTTTGGATCGGAAGAAAGTTCTCGAAAGGGTGGTGAGTGTTCTCAAAGGCTGACCTCGCCGCACATTTTTGTTCACCGCTAGTTGACACTTCGGTGACTTTCGGTAGAATTGTGCCTCGTCGGGCGGCTAGCTCAGTTGGTTAGAGTACGTGCTTGACATGCACGGGGTCACTGGTTCGAATCCAGTGCCGCCCACGACAAGGTGATCCGAAAGGGTCGCCTTTTTTTTGTAAAAAAGCCCTTACACTGGATTCGAAGGGTGAGTCCGCCGAGCGATAGCGAGGAACAGGCGCCAGGACGGCGCCGGCAGGACGAACCAGCGGCCTGAAGATGCGAAGCAGGATGCTGAGTATCGGAGGGCGAATCCAGTGCCGCCCACGACAAGGTGATCCGAAAGGGTCGCCTTTTTTTTCTTCCTGCGATTTGTTCCAAAAGGCGTCTTTGCCTCCCGGTCGACTTCCGTCTATCCTGTCTGATAATGAACACAACCACTCGGTATTTGACAACCTTACTTCTATTGATCGCCGGGGTTCTGCCTGCCGCCGCCGACGATCTGGTTCTCTGGGTGACAGCCGACATCCAGGGCTACCTGGTGGGATGCGACTGTCCCTCGGGAGATTCGGCAGGCCTCTCCGCCCTCGCCGTAGAATTTGAGGAGCGTGACAGGGAAAACGAACCGCTCATTGATGTCGGGGGATTCTACGAGCCCGATCGGTCCGACAATCTCCTGGAAGGTTATATGGATATCGCCGCCGGAATGCTGGACTATTCGGCGATGACGGCGGTATACGGTGATCTGCGTGACGGCCCGGGCGTCCTGAAGAAACGGAGTAAAAATCTGCCCGTAGGCGTCGCGTCCGGAGCCTCGGACCACAGTATGCTCTCACGGCTGCCGGGGGAACGCGAAAGCCTCCTCATCACCTCAGGCGGCACTGAGGCCGCCGTTTTTTCCTGGCTGGGTCAGATGGAACGAACGCGCCTGGCCGCTCTGGGCGGGCGCATCAATGCGGCTCCGGCGCAATCCTTCATTCAGAGGGTCGTAGACTCTGATGCGGCATATCGCATCATCGCCGTACGGGGATCCGAGGACGACTGGCGGACTCTGATCGCCCTAGATCCCCGCCTCGCGGCCTTGGCGGATCTGGTGGTATTCACCGGGGAAGACTCCCCCGGCGCGCTCTTGGAGGGCGGAGGAACAGCCGGCGTCCTGGAGAGCGGCGGAAATCGTATTCCGTGGTTCTCCCTGGCTCCCCGGGGCAACGGCCTGGCGAAGGTGAGGCTGAATCGGGGCAGAGACGCCGGGGTGGAAATACGAACCCTGACCCGGGGCGAAGCGCCGGAATCCTCGGCCGTATTGGAACTGGGCGAGGCCTACATGGACGATCTGGTGGCCCGGGCCCTGGCCGCGGCGGGAAAGGATGTTCCGAGTTCGGCCGAGTTAGGCGGCGAGCCTTTGGAGGTCACTTATTGGTATCCCTACGGCTGTCGGGACTGTGAGGATTTTCTCTGGAACGATGTGCCTGAGATGGAGAGGCGGACGGGAACCCGGGTCGAAATTCGCGAACGGAACACCGGCGAGCCGGGTGATTTCGAAGCTCTCGTCGATGAGCTGGACGGGTTGGGCGTTCCGATGCGTGTTCTGCCCGTGATGATTGTCGGCGATGAGGTTTTCCAGGGAGACCAGGAGATTAAAGAGGGTCTGGAAGCCTCGATGTCCGGTGAGATGCCGGCGGAGCACCCCAGGGAGAGAGCCGCAGTACGGTGGGAACCCGGTGCCGTATTTCTCGCCGGCCTGCTGGACGGAGTGAATCCATGCGCGTTCTCGGCGATGGTTTTCCTCGTCTCGGCTCTCGCGGTGGCCGGCAGATCCAGGAGAACGATGCTGGCGGTGGGCCTCTTCTATGCTCTGGGCATCTTCATCACCTATTCGCTGGTGGGTGCCGGTCTGCTGAGCGGAATCAGAAGAATCGCCGTCTCAACCGGGCTGCGGGTCTGGCTGGAGATAATCCTGGGCGTATTCCTGAGTCTTTTGGCACTCTTCAGCGTTATTGACGGTGTTCGCTTGTCTCGGGGGCGAACAGATCTTCTGCTCAAACTGCCGCAGAACCTGTCGGGAAGGGTCCACGGAATCATCCGCAGCAGCGTGCGCTCCGGCGCCGCCGCCGGCGGGTCCTTCGTCCTGGGAGCTGTGGTCGCCCTCATCGAGCTGGGCTGTACGGGACAGGTGTATCTGCCCACCATCGCCTGGATGATATCCCGTGGCGAGGGGAGTCGGCCCTGGTTCTGGCTGGCCATCTATAACACGGCGTTTATCATTCCACTCCTAATCGTATTTGGTGTATCATATAAGGGGGTGTCGGCCGTCAAACTGGCGGGCATGTTCAAAACAAAGGGAGCTGCCGTCAAATACATCACCGCCGGGCTGTTCGCCGCTTTGGCCATGATCGTTTTTATTGCATAGCTCCACTCTGAGGGTGGTTGTGGACTATCGAGGGCAGCAGATCTTCATCGTCCATCCGGATGCGGAGCTGAGGGAGCAGCTGGTACGGTCTCTCAGGCATGGGGAGTATGAGACTTTCGGGTTGAACTCCACCGGCGATACGAACATCGATAAACGCAGGGACTCCATTTTCTTCCTCTGGACTCGGGACGATGAGGGCTGGAACTGGCGGAATTTTGCCGCCGGTGTGAAAGACCATGGGAACGGCCATGTTCTGGTGGCCTTGGGTTCCGCGGACAGACCGAAAGGTTTTGAGGCCGCATACGACGGAAACCCGGCGGATCTCCGGAAATCCGTTGAAGGTTTCCTGGATCAGATCGGGGCGAAGGGTCATCGTCACTTTGTTCGCTTCGGGAATCATTATGCGTCCATCGCAACCTTCGGGTTTCAGCATGACGGGCGGAGATACGCCGGTGTTGTTCATGATATCAGCGTAGTGGGAATCTCCTGCACCTTCAAACCCGAACCGGATCATGTCGGTCATATGACTGTCGATGATATGCAATTGAACCTGCCGGGGTTCAGAGCCGTCATTCCGGGGCGTTTTACCATAACAAGATTTGTTGCGGGTCATCCGGTCCACGTATTCCTTTTCGACGATAATCTCGGTGAGGATTTTAAAGACTCGATTTACGATTTTATTTACGCCTCCTTGGAGATGAAGTTATTCATCCGCTGAGCGATATACTGGGTGAGTGAGAACATAAAGGAGAAAACATGGGTAAAATATTTACGAATCTCGATACAGCAATTCAAAACCATCTCAGGATGATCAGAGAATCCAGCGGACTTCCGGACGATGATGACTCTCTTGAGCTTCTGGCTCGGGGCTGGAGGGAGAAAGAGAGTGCGTTTATCGAACAGGTCGGAACCATGGGAATGGAAGCGGCGGATGAAGCGACGGACCTCCGGCGGGGATTTCTTGCTTTAACCCAGTCCGGTTCTCTGGTGGCCGTCGGCCCGGACAACAACGGCGCGAGGCGGGCGGTGTATGTCAGCATCGACCGACGGCGGGATGTTCCCGCCAGAGCCGAATCCGAGGATGCCCGAATATCCGGAGAGGTGGCCAAGGGTAAAGAGATCATCTTTGACAAGGGACCGGTGAAGCAAAGTTCGGCGGTGTATCTGCTGGCGCTGCTTCCCTCGGCTCTTGCTCTCACGGACCAGAATGAAAAATTGGATGAGGCCACCCTGGCGCTCACAAAGGAATTTCAGGCCGTTGACGAGACGAGGTTTGACGAGGTTTGACAGGTCGAACGGATACCGCACAGATCCGAGAAGTTTTTCGAAATCTCCATGAAGCCAAGTCTCTTCCTGACGGAAAAATCCTCGAAAAAATCCTCGATGCCGCCCTCGGGGCTCTCGCGAATGAGAACCCTCTGATAAGGCCGCGTGACGAATCCGGCAGACCCGGCGGCCTGGTGCTGTTGAATCCTCACATCACCACCGTGCTGGTTCCCGACCTTCACGCACGTACCGGCTATATGAACGCTCTGGTGGACATGAACCTCGATGGGCGCCGGCTTCTGGAATTTCTTGATGAAGGAACTCTTCAAATCCTGTGTGTCGGCGACGGTTTCCACAGTGAAGGCCGAGGGGCCGACCGATGGCGCCGAGCCTGGAAGGAGTATCGGGACGGGTTTCTGGAACATCGTGCCATGGATGAGGAAATGCGGGAGAGTCTGTCTCTCATGGCCATGGTGATGATTCTCAAAGCATCCTACCCGGACAGCTTCCATTTCCTGAAAGGAAATCACGAAAATGTGGCCAACTCGGATATCAACGGTAACAGACCCTTCGGCAAATATGCCTGGGAGGGTCAGATGGTGAGGGACTGGTTCCTGGAGTTTCTCGGTACGAAAATGCTGGAGAAATGGGCGGAGTTCGAATTCAATCTGCCAATCCTGGCTGTCGGGGACCGATTCCTGGTTTCCCATGCCGAACCCCGAAGGGCCTATGGAAGAGAGCGCATCATCGGATATCGAGGGGATGACGAGCTGATTTTCGACTTTACATGGACCGGCAACGGCGAAGCTGAAGAAGGGAGTGTCCGAATGATGCTGAATGAATTTATCGGCGAGGCATCACGGGGAGCCTTATATTTTGGCGGACATCGGCCGGTACAAGGTCTTTACGGCTTAAGATCTCAGGGTATTTATGTACAAATACACAATCCGGATCGGCATGTGGTGGCTGTACTCGAAAGCGGGAGAGATCCGATCCCGGGCAGGGATATCCGGACGATAGACGGAGAGCGGGCATGAGCGAAGAAAAAACAGGTAAGAAGATCGGTAAATACCGCAACGCTGTACTGTTGGCCAAGGGAGGGATGGGAGCCATCTACAAGGCCGAACATCCCACTCTCGACCAGCCTGTTGTACTGAAAATGCTCACCCTGACGGGCAATGATCAGTTCGCCCAGCGGTTTCAGAGGGAAGCCACCATCATGATGGGCTTTCAGCATGTGAATATCGTCAATTATTTTGATCACTTCAAAACCTCGAATTCCTACTGTATGGTGATGGAGTTCGTCGACGGCTGTTCGGTGGCCCAGCTGCTGGAGCGTCATCGATATCTGGATGACGACGAGGCACTTCTGATACTCCGGGACACCATCAGGGCTCTGGCCTTCGCCCACGAAAAAGGGGTGATTCACCGGGACATCAAGCCGGCCAATATCTTGATTTCATCCAAAGGCGAAGTGAAGTTGACGGATTTCGGCATCGCACACAACCAGGATGTGGAAACCGACGGTCTCACCAAAGAAGGTATGACCCTCGGCACCCCCTCCTATATGGCGCCGGAGCAGTTCCGGGATGCCGGAAGCGTGGATGCCCGGGCCGATATCTATTCGGCTGGTGTGCTTCTTTATGAGTGCCTGACCGGTCGAAAACCCTTTGCGGCGCCCTCACTGCCTGAAATGCTCGAGCGAATCAGGAAAGGCCGGTATGAAAAACTGCGGAAAATCCGGCCGGAATCCAAAATCATCTCCCGCGGCATCGTCCGAAAGGCCGTCAGAGCCCGACCGAAACGGCGCTATAAAGATGCTAAAAGCATGCTACGGAGGGTGGACCGCTATGTGGCCAGACACAATGAAGATGCACTACGGCGGCAACTGGCCTCTCTGGTGAGTGAGCGCCGCCAGGTTGAACGGACCGGGGGCGGTCGAATGCGTCGGATTTTGAAAATTTCCGGTGCGGCGGCTGCAGGCTTGGGTGCCGCTGTTCTCATCACCCTGCTTTGGTGGACACTGGCGGTCTCCGGCTACGTTCCGCGTCCTCTTCTTCCCTATCGTCTCGGGGCTCTGCGGGTCGAAGTTCCTTTGCCCGATGTACCCATGCCGGATCCCCTGGTCACCGTCGACCTCTTTCGGGTCGGATCGGAGGGTCTTGAGCCGGTGAAGTCGGAATTAAGAGGAAGAAGAGCTCTTCTGGATACTCTCGGCATCGTCCCTCAGAACGCCGAAGCAGAGCGGCGAATGCTGGCCGTTCGTCCGCTTATCGTCAAACGGGGGATTTATCAGGCCGTGGTGAGGATCGGAAACGATATTCATACAAAATCGATACAAGTCTCCTCTCTGCGGGATCGGCGCATCACTATGGCCGGTTCCTGGGGTATTTCTCCCGCCGTCACCCTCTCGATTCCCTGGGAGCCGAAAATCGGGCCTGTGGATGTGTTTTGGTCGGTGAAAAAGGCCGGTGTCGGGTCTTCCCTGAACGACATCGTGACGGTGAACGTCAAGGACGAAGATGGCGCCTCCTATGCCGTTTCTCCAGGAACGGTTCTGCTGAACTCCGGGCGTTTCTACGAGTTCACGTTCAGCGCTCCGCAATACACGTCCCGTGTCGTCGAGGCCTGGCTCAAGTCCGGGATTTCCCGGTATTTCATTGTTGTTGACCTCCTGTCGGAGCCGGCGATCATCGCCCTCTCTTCGGATCTGCCGTTCCGGCAGCCTAAGCTGGACGGGAATCGAACCTACCGGCAGGGAGGGGATGAGGGCGGATTTCGTCGTCTGCCGATACTGAAAGACGAGCCGCAGGAAATTCTGCTGTCCCCCGGAGGGTATCGCATGACCGCCGGGAGAGGGGATGCCGAAGCGGTCTTGGATATCGAGCTTGAGCCGGGAAGCCGTGACGCATACAGGCTCATCCGTAATGAAGATAAAACCTATCAATGGCTGGAGGT
This sequence comes from Spirochaetaceae bacterium, assembly GCA_029210985.1. Classification (GTDB taxonomy): domain Bacteria; phylum Spirochaetota; class Spirochaetia; order DSM-2461; family DSM-2461; genus UBA2779. The sequence continues at coordinate 8,271 of JARGFR010000092.1, forward strand.
GTCGGAATGAAAGAGTCCCGCGCATCGGTTTATTCTCTTCTCACCGGGCTTGCCGGCGGTGCGGCGGCTTGGGCGGGGGTTGAAATCATACTTCACTTCTCCTCGAGTTTCCCCGATCTCCGAATTCTCACCCTGGCCTTGGGCGCCGTCTCAGGTTTGCTTCTGGGCGCCGTCGCTCCGACTGCCGAAGGACTCAGGCAGGCACAGCCCCGGAAGGTGATGACGGCCATCGCTGTCGGAGGTCTTTTCGGCGGCATCGCCGGTGCCCTGGGTATGGCCGCAGGCCAATCCTTACTCGCGGTTCTGGCCGGCAACGCCGCCGTCACCGGAGCGGGTCTGGCGGCTCGAGGTGCGGCCATGGCACGAATCCCCGGGTGGGTCATCACCGGAACCGCCGTCGGTGCGGTGTCGGGAATCCGTTCCCGTTCCTTTCGCCGCGTCATCGCCGGTGCCATCGGCGGATTTTTCGGCGGCCTGCTGGGCGGCATCGCCTCGGAAGGACTGACGGGAGCGACGAGTCGGTATTACGGCCGGGGTGCGGGCATGGTGATATGGGGTATCGCTGTGGCGTTCCTGGCCGATCGGATGGAAGCCCGGCGGGCCAGGGGACGTCTCACCGTTCTGGCCGGTCCGTTGAAAGGGCGCTCATATCCCATCAATCAGAAAACACTGAGTATCACCGGTTCTCCCCGGGCCGACCTCACCATTCCCGGTGATTCGAAAAGCGCCGCTCCGGGAAAAGGGGCGCAGATTCTCTTGAAGCGGGGCACCGTCGTCCTGGAGGCCGGGGAGGGGACGGAAGTGAAAGTCAACGGCGAGGTGTCTCCCAAAACCGAACTGCGGTACGACGATGTTGTGAAAGTGGGAAACCTCACCATGATATACGAGGCAAAAAGATGAAAAACATATCTTTTCTCATTCTCCTCACCCTTCTTTTCGCCGCGGTTCTCGGAGCACAGGACATCGCGCTCAGCGGTGTGGACGCCCGGATGATAGCGGTGACCGGTACGGTGAACCTGTATACCGTCGTCACCGATGATGAGGGCCGGCCGATCGAAGGATTCATATCCGGTGATTTTATCGTCCGTGATGCGGAAATCGGCGGGGAATTTGGCGAGCCCCTCCCTGTGGTGAGTTTTTCACCGGCGGGCGACAGGCGAGACGGACTGGTATTCATGATGCTTATTGATGATTCGGGAAGCATGTACGACGGTCCCGACGGTACGCCGTCCCCCTCCCCGGATCGCACCAGGGCGGCTTTGGCTCGCCGTGAGGCGCGCCGCTTTCTGGATGAACTGGGCACGTCTATGGACAGGGCGGGCTTGGCCGTATTCGGCACACGGTATCGCGTGTCCGCCGGACCGAGGACAGATCGTGCGACGCTGATCGACCGCCTGGGCGTCTCTTCTCCCCCCGAATCGGAGGAGGCCTACACCGAACTCTATGCGGCGATTGAAGAAGCCGCAGGTACCTTGAGCGATCAGAAAGGCCGCCGGATCGTCATCCTGTTCTCCGACGGTGAGAACTATCCGTATCACGAACGAACCGGTCGACCCCATCCGGACTACGGCGAGGCCGTTCATGGGCCGCAGGATGCTCTGGAGGCGCTGCAGCAGGAGGGTGTAACACTGTACGCCGTCAGGTTCGGCAACCGTCGTGATGCCGAACTGGCAGGGATTGCCCAGTCCACCGGGGGTATTGTTTTCGACGTGAACGGTGAGGAAGAGCTATCGGGATTATATGCCTCCATACGGCAGCGGGTTCTCCGGGAATATCGCCTCGGTTACCGGCCCCGACCCACCGGAGCCGCGGAAACCCGTGTACGAGTTGAATTGGCCCAGGGACCCCGGACCGCTGAACTCACCTATCCATCGGGATTCGTGTTCGGTGCACCCTCCTCCCGAAACCAAGCCCTGCTGTCCCTTCTTGCCATTCCTTTCGCGGTACTGATAGCCTGGATTCTGAGTCGGATCCGGGCCGCCGCGGCCACCGACACTCCGTCGCTGGATCGACTCCGTCCCATCGGGGGCGGATCGGCGACCGTGGCCTTGTCGGCGGGCAGAACCGTGATTTCACCGGGTCTTTCCGGGGCCGCCACCACCATCGCCCCCGAGGGCGACATACCGTCCGTCGGAGAAACAGGCGGAACCATCATTGTGGAGAAGGGCAAAGACGGACGCTGGAGGGCCTCGGCTCGGGAAGGCTTGGTGGTGAACAACAAATCCTTCGAACATACCGTGCTGGAAAGCGGAGATGTCATCAAAGCCGGCGATGAGTTGATTGTATTTGACGATGGGGAGAATTGAAGACGATCCGTACCTCACCCGTGGAGTAATTGCCTATCTCGGCAACAAACGCCGACTGCTGGGCCTGATCGGTGAAGCATTGGGAATGTCCGTTGGACATTCCCAGGCGGGACTGGGATTTGCGGATCTGTTCAGCGGCAGCGGCGTCGTTTCGCGATACGCCCGCCTTCTGGGTATGAGTGTTGTGGCTAACGATTGGGAGCCCTATGCCGGAGTTCTGGCAAGAGCATGGCTTGAACCGACACCGAAGGACATCACGCGTATTTTTGGATCCCCCGACGGGTTGGAGAGGGCGATTTCGAAACTTGACGACCTGGTTTCACCTTCTCCCGACGAAGAATACCTCGCCCGATACTATGCACCGGCCTCGGATGATCCGGATCAAGCGGATTATCGCACCGAGAGGCTGTTCTACACCCGTTCCAACGCGTTGAAGCTGGATGCGGCCCGTAATCATCTTGAGCAGGCCGAGGAACATCACGGGGCAGACCCGGACGCGGCTCTGCGCCTGAGCCTTCTTCTGGCGCCCCTCATTTATGCGGCGGCGACACATGTGAATACATCCGGAGTGTTCAAGGCCTATCACAAGGGATTCGGGGGGCATGGTAAGGACGCCCTGGGCCGAATTATGTCGCCCATCAGTTTTCAGGCCCCTCTGGTCCGGGACAAGCCTCCCGGCCGCGTCTATTCCACCGATGCGCTGGAACTGGCCGGCTCCGGAGCCCTGGACAATATTGACGTCGTCTATCTGGATCCCCCCTACAACCAGCATCAATACGGCAGCAACTACCACCTGCTGAACACACTGGTCCACTGGGATCGTCTGCCCGAGCCTCTTCTTTTGGGATCAGACGGGCGTCTGAAGCGCAAAGCCGGCATCCGCAGTGACTGGAAAAAAACCAAGTCGGACTACTGTTACACAAAATCCGCCGAGACCGCATTTTCCAATCTTATGGATTCTTTGAGTAATCCGGTTGTACTCCTAAGCTACAGTACCGACGGCATCATTCCCTTTGAGGCGCTCAGACGGCGATGTGAAGCCTACGGACGGGTTCGATTATCGGCCCACCCCTATGTCACCTATCGCGGGGGGAGGCAGAGCGTCGGCAGGCAGGATCAGAATCTGGAATTCGTGATGATCGTCGAGAAGGGATCGACGACACGCCGCCGGGACAGATCCGAGGCGGACAATCTCCTGAACGCCCGGCGGCTGCAGCTTCTCAAGAAGGCCGTCTATCGTCCCGACATCCTGAAGGAGAGCGGAAAGACCGACGGTCCGGATTGGATACCCTCAATTCCCGGAAAGGAAATACGAATCAGGACGCGTCACTTCGTTCGTTTGGAAAACCTTCCCGAGCTGAGTGATCTCTTACCTCGGGAAACCGAAATGCTCGTAAATCTTCTCACTGAAGCCCGGTGTCGAAGTCGGGCGGAGGAAGTGGATGTCTTACTGGATCTCTGGAAAACCGCACCGAACGACAGTCGGGACATGGTGAAGGAGATTCCTCGGATTATGAGAAAGATGGCGCATCGTAAATATCAGGATCAATTTGAAGAAAGGCTGTCTTCCATAAGAGAACTCGGCAGGAGTTATCCGAAGAACTATATGCTGATCTCCAAAAAAATCGACGATATTGAAGAGCTGGCCGGGACGAGATTCTCCGGCTGACTTGCTCCCCGGGCGGCATCTGGTTATGATGGCGCCACGTTTGATGCAAGGGGGCCGTGATGGGCCAGCGGGGCGAAGTATTCAGCACACGAGTCTATATGGACGAGGGCCGGAAAACCTTCTTTTTCAATGTCAAGGAAAACAGATTTCGAGACTCCTATCTGAATATTGTCGAGAGTCGAAAGACAGATTCCGGTTTCAAACGATCTTCCGTGGTGGTGTTCAATGAAGACCTCACGAAGTTCCTGACCATTCTCAACAAGTCGGCGGACATGATTCGATCAAGAAAACCGACAGTCCAGGAAACGCTCACGGTCGGCGCCGGCCGCAGGGAATACACGTTCCGCACGCCGCCGAGAGGAAAGCCGGCTCTGATGATTACCGAAGAACGCCAGGATTCCACGGGATCCAGACGAGAATCCGTCATGGTGCCTGCTGCAGGCTTTGAGGATTTCTTCGATGGGCTCAACAAGGCGCTTTCCGCCATGAAAAAGAACTGATCCGTCGCCAAATCCCGGAATAGTGAGAGATTCTCTGTCGGTTCCTGTATAATAAACGACATGGTGCGCCGTGAAAGCTGCACACGTCCAGCGGTTGAGAGTCCCGTCCGGGTAAGCGCCGAAGCGCCCGGTAGCTGAGTCCGGTCATGAGGGGAGACCCGAATGGCTGAGCGGACTGACAAAAGCCTCATCAGGAGGGAGCAACATAGCGGGCCGTAACGCGAGTGAACGCCGAGCAAGCCTCGTCAGAGTATCATCCGAAAGAAGAAAGAGAGGGCCGAACCGCTCATGTCACGGCGAAGGCAACAGACAGGTACCGGGAATTCGGAGCAGTATCTGGACCTCTTCGGGGTATTGGCGGCGGCACGTTATGAAGGAAATGAGCGGAACACGGGAGACCCTCACCGGCATGTCG
>JARGFR010000093.1 GCA_029210985.1 Spirochaetaceae bacterium
CGCTCTTTCTGTGGGGGAAGACATCGCTTTCGCTCTGGAGAACGATCTGGTCCCTCAAGACCATATGAAACGACGGGTGGCCGAAGTGGCGAAACTCGTAGGAGTTGACGGTCTTCTGAAGCAGTCGCCCCAGGAGCTTTCGGGAGGTCAGAAACAGCGCACATCTCTGGCGGGCATTCTGGTGGACGATGTGGACGTGCTTCTCTTCGACGAGCCGCTGGCCAACCTCGATCCCCAAACGGGAAAGTACGCCATCGAGCTCATCGACGAAATACACCGCGGACGGCGGCTGGACGCCGGGGAACACAAGCGGGAAGATGATCGTCGGACCACCATCATCATCGAACATCGAATTGAAGATGTGCTCCACCGGGAAGTCGATCGGATCCTTCTGGTGGACGACGGCCGCATCGTGGCCGACCTTCCCCCCCACGAGATGGTGGCTTCGGGGCTGCTGATCGAACACGGCCTGCGGGAACCTTTATACGTCACCGCCCTCCGACACGCCGGAGTGACCGTGACGGCGGGGATGCGTCCCGCCTACCTGCACACCGTCGATTTTGATGGTGCACGGGACCGCCTCAACTCCTGGTATGATTCGGCGGAAGACGCACCCCCCCCGGCATCCGGGGACGAGGTGCTCACCATTCGCGGCCTGGACTTTGAATATTATCCGAATCAACCGGTTCTATCAGGCATAAACTTCACTATCGGCGCCGGAGAAATGGTCTCCATCGTGGGCACCAACGGCGCAGGGAAGTCCACCCTGGCTAAAATCATCTGCCGGTTTGAAGAACACCCCGCCGCGACGGTCTATTTCCGGGGCGAAGATGCGGCCGAACTCACCATAACCGACAGAGCGTCCTTTGTGGGCTTCATCATGCAGAATCCCAATCAGATGATCACCCAGACTCAAGTCTATGACGAGATCGCCTCGGGCCTTCGGCTGCGGAAGGTCAATAAAAACGAAATTGACCAGCGTGTGGACAAAGTTCTGGCCGTCTGCGGATTGGAGCGTTTCAAGAAGTGGCCCATTTCCGCCTTGAGCTACGGCCAGAAGAAACGGGTGACCATCGCCTCCATCCTGATATTGGATCCCAAGGTGATTATCCTGGACGAGCCGACCGCCGGGCAGGACTACCGCCACTACACCGAAATCATGCGCTTCTTGAAGAAGATAAACGACCTGGGTGTGACGATCGTGATGATTACCCATGACATGCATCTGATGCTGGAATACACCCGGCGTTCGCTGGTGATCGACGGCGGTCGCATCATCGCCGATACCGACTCCAGCGATGTGCTGACCAGCCCCGATCTGGTCGAACGGGCAAGTTTGAAGGAAACCTCCCTTTTCCATCTGGCCGAAAGGGTCGGCATCGACGATCCCAAATCTTTGGTGGATCGGTTCATACAATTCGAGGCGGTGAGGCGAAGATGAAGCTCTTCAATTACAGCTATGAAGACACCATCATTCACCGACTGTCAGGACTCACCAAGCTTCTGTGCTTCATGATGCTCACCGGAATCGTGATGTACACCTACGACATTCGAATCTTTGCATTCATTCTCATCTTCTCATTCACGATTCTTCGCATCGCCCATATATCCATCAAGAGTCTGCGGCTGATATTCATCTACGTGGGCATCTTCCTGGCCATCAATTTCGTTCTCTCTTTTGTCTTCGATCCGAACTTCGGACCAAAGACCTATGGCTCGTCCACAGTGATATTCCCGATAGCCGGGAGATACGTTGTCACTCGGGAGCAGCTCTTCTATCAGGTCTCCAAGCTCTTCAAATACAGTTCGGTGATTCCCCTGGGCATCCTTTTTCTCTTCACCACAGATCCCAGTGAATTCGCCTCCAGCCTGAACGCCATCTTTATTCCTTATAAAATCACTTATGCGGTGGCCTTGACGCTGCGTCACTTCCCCGATGTCCAGAAAGAATACACCACCATTTCCAAGGCCCAGCAGGCCCGGGGCCTGGATATCTCCCGCCGGACATCATTCCGGCATCGTTTCGGCAATGCGGTGGCCACCATGGTACCCCTGATCTTCTCATCCCTGGCACGTATAGACGTCATCACCAACGCTATGCATCTGAGAGGTTTTTCCAAGCACAGCAGGCGAACCTGGTACACGTTTCGCCCACTGAAGAGTGTGGATTTTATCGCCTTGGCGATCTGTCTGATGACTGTAGCCGGGGCAATCGGCGTCGCCGTATTTGTGAACCATGGGCGGTTCTACAATCCGTTCAACTGAAAGGAAAACGCCGTGACTCTGCAGCTTATCATTGTATTAATCCTGATTGGCGGCTGGCTCTTCGGCCGTCTGGCGTCCCGAATCGGTCTGCCGAGTGTTCTGGGCATGACCATATGGGGCGTCCTCATCGGTAGCTTGTGGGGGGATTTCATTCCTCCGGAATTATGGAATCTGGCGCCCTTCCTCAAATCCCTTGCCCTCATTGTCATTCTGCTCCGAGCCGGATTGGGCATCAATATCACCTCCCTCAGAAAAGTCGGTTTGGTTGCGGTGAAGATGGCGTTCATCCCGGCTCTCTGCGAAGCATCGGCCCTGGTTCTGCTGTTTCACTACGTGCTGGGATTCGACTGGATTGTAGCCGCATTGGCCGCCGCATTGCTGTCCGCCGTATCGCCCGCCGCTGTCGTGCCGTCAATGCTCACCCTGAAAGATGAGGGATACGGACACGATAAGGATGTTCCGACGATGATGCTGGCCGGCGCCAGCCTGGACAACATCGCGGTCATCACCATGTTCACGCTGTTTCTGGGACTCTCACGAGGTGAGGAGCTGAACTTCATTCGAACCGTTCTCATTGTTCCATGGTCGATCCTGCTGGGAATTCTGCCCGGTATAGTTCTCGGCTTCTTTTTGGTCTGGTTCTTCAGGCGTTTCTACGAAAAAATCAGGGCAACCGAAAAGGTGCTTCTTCTCTTGGGCATCAGCGTCGTTCTCGTCCAGGTGGGAGACTGGACACAGACCTCCGCATTGCTCGGCGTCATGACCATCGGATTCATCCTGCTGGCCAAAGCCGATCGCGTCGCCGGAGAGCTGTCCCGTAAATTGAACAAAATGTGGGTGTTCAGTGAAATCGTTCTGTTTGTCCTTATCGGGATGTCGGTCCAAATAGAAGTGGCGCTCAAGGCCGGTCCGCTGGCACTTTTGATGATAACCGGCGGTCTGGCAGCCCGCTCCATTGGGGTTCTGGTCGCCACCGCCGGATCCAATCTCAACCACAAGGAAAAGCTGTTCGCGGTCATTGCGTATCTGCCCAAAGCCACCGTCCAGGCGGCTTTGGGGGCGGTTCCTCTGCAGGAGGGAGTGGTGAACGGCGAACTGATCCTGGCATACGCCGTCGTGGCCATTATTTTCACCGCCCCTCTGGGGCTCGTCGGCATCAGGCTGGGAGGACCGCGACTGCTTCAAATATCATTGGAGAAAGAGAATGAGTGGGATGATAGTATCTCCAACGCTCCGATGGCGGAGATAGAATAGTTTCCATTGGATCGAGTCACTCATTCTTACCCGGATTTTGGATGATTGGGACACGCAGTATGAACTCGGCTCCCGGCCCGGAATTGTCAACCAGCAGGAGATTTCCGTCGTTGCGGTCGACAATCAGATTATGAATGACAGAGAGGCCGAGTCCGGGCCTGCCGGAGGAATGAGCGGTAGTGACGAAGGGTTCGAACAAGGTTTCCCGAATCAATTCCTTGATGCCCAGGCCGTTGTCCGAGACGATAAACTCCAACCAGTCTCCATTTCTGCGGGGAGTGATGGTAACATCGACATCGCCGTGATTGTGGATCACCGCATTCTTGACGAGTTCTGAGACCGCTTCCGCCACGGAGAAGAAATCGAATGTGTCTGTCCATGGTTCGTCATCGCAGACCACCGAAATCGATCGACCGGGATTCACAGCGGCATCGATACTGCCGACAAGAAGCTCAAGAAAACCAGGAAGCTCCTGGGGGCCTATGCTCTGTTGATCAGGGAGACTGGTCAGGCCGAGTCTCTTGAACTGACGGACGAGGTTCGATATTTTACGGACCGAGTTCTCAACGAGTTGTGCCGTTGAACCAAGCTCCTCTTCGCCTCCCCAGCGTTCGGTTATATGGGATGAAGCGGTTAAAGCGATTCCCAACGGCGTATTGATTTCATGGGCGAGATGGGCCACAAGGGAGTTGAGACGCGCAACTGTTTCCGCCCTCAGCTGGGCACGCCGTGCGTCTTCGAGCTGACCCATCGTCACCCCAACCTCGCGCCTCAAGTCGGTGTTCAGGGACTCAAGGATTTCTCGAGCTCGCTTTTCCTCGGTGATATCGCGGATTATCCCGAACAAGATTTTGGATTTATCGTCCCAGACGGCCTTCGAATGAACGTCCAGTATCGCACCGTCGGAGATTCTCTTTATTTTGAATTCAAGATCATAAGGCTTGCCTTCGCGGATGAGGTCGTCACGGGATTGATCGAGAAGGGGACGATATTCGGGAAGCGGAACGGATTCGGCCACCTCCACGCTTAAGGTGTTCTGCGGAACACCGTAAATCTTATGCGCCCCAGGAGATCCAATGACATCCCCGGTGATGAAATTAAACTCCCAGCTGCCGATTCGGGCCATTTCTTCCGCCCTTTCGAGCAGGAGACGAGCCTTCTTCAGTTCACCTTCAGCTTGGATCCGGTCGCTTATGTCATGGAAAAACCCAATGCTGTGAGGACGTTCTTCGATGGAGATGACATTCACTGAGAGTCGGAATGTGCGAACCTCACCGTTGGACATTTTCAAGGGCAGAGCCTTGTCATAGAGATAGCCGCGACTGCCCAAAGCCTCTTTGACGGCAGCACGATCTTGATTGTCGACCCAGATATTGAGTTCCGACATCGTTCTGCCGATCAAATCCTCCCTTGTATATCCGGAGAGGGAAAGGAACATATCGTTCACTTCGACAACGGCGCCCGAGTCCTGATCAAATATCGCCACCATATCAGGGGCGAGGAGGAGGATTTCTAAGGCTTCTCGGCCACGGCAGTTGAGAGCTTTGTCGCTCATGGTGTAAGAAAACCTAATACATGCGCCTTAACTTAGCCAGAACAAAAACATGGGAGCCGTAAGACTTCTTCCGGAATCAATCATTGATAAATCAACGGTGATTCACAAGGCGATCGATCAATTTTTTCGATTCTGCCAGTTCCAGCCACCTGTCCATGGAATCCCGGAGATCGGCATCATCATCCCGAAGAAGGAAGATGACGCTCATTTCATCACCGGTTTCCATGCAGGGAACGAGTTTGCCGGAAAAGTAGTTTTCGGAGAGGAAAGTTCCCACGAGCCGTTCGGTGACGGCACAATCGGCTCGTTTCCAGATGACGGCAGCGAATGCCTCCAGGTCGTTGTTGGTGAGGACGATTTCACAATCAGTTCCCTTAAGACAATCCACGACATAGGATCCTCTCTGTGCCGCAACGCGAACATCCCGGAGGTGGTTCATGTCCGTTAGAGATTCGGCCCGAGATATGTGGGCAAAGATTGAAGGCTTGAATTTCGCGACGGGCCGGGTCGGTATAACCGGCTTATCGGAAAAGAAATCGTTCGGCCATCCGACGTTGGCGAGAACTCTGATTGATCCGGAAAGCAGCTCATTCAGTGCATCCGCGAATTGGTTCGGTTTGAACTCCGGTGACATTCCGTTATCCCGGGCAAATCGGCCGGCGATATCGATGGAAATACCGGAGGGACGGCCGTCTTCGATATAAACCCACGGAGGGTAGGAGACATCGTGGCCGATGAGAACGGCATCGGTGTCACCGTTCTTTTCAGTTTCGGTTCGGTACTGCAGATTCACAAGAGCCGTTTTGAGTTGACCGGAAGAACGAAGCACCTCCTCGGAGGATTGACGCTGTCGGCTCAAGTTGCCGTCAATCAACCCGGAACTCTCGGTCAGCAGATTCATGGCCTCGGTCAGCTTGGACATCGCCGCAGAAATGGAATCGACGCTCCGGGTCTGTATCCGAAGCGATTCACTGATATCACTCATATCACCGGAGACACCTTCCATCAGAGTCGTACTGTGTTCCTGTTCGTCCCGTGAAACACCCATGCGCTCGGTCAGATCTTTCTGACTTTTTTCGAAGGTCTGTAATCCGATGGTCGTATCGGACATACCCGATCGAAGATCTTTTATCAGTGATGAAGCGGAATCGGTCAGGTTCTTACTTTTCTCGGCCAGTTTCTTCACCTCGTCGGCCACCACCTTAAACCCCTTGCCGTGAACCCCGGCCCGGGCTGCTTCGATGGCCGCATTCAGGGCCAGAAGATTGGTCAGTTCGGAGATTTCTTCAATGGCTTTGAAGGTGACGTCAATCTGGTCCACAGCTTCCGTCAGCCGTCGAAACATGGATGAGAATCCGGTAAATCGTTCGTCCATCTCCTGGAGAGCTCGGCTGCCCGACTCAATCGCATGCAGGGACTTCCGTGAGGATTCGTCGGACTCAGACAATCTGGACTCGGCTTTCGCTGCCGAATCCGAAATGGCAACAGAGCTCGAACGCAATGCGTCCAGTTCCTTATCGATGGACTGCGTAGAATCGAGATTTGCCGAATTCGATTTCAGTGTTTCCTGGAAAAAATCAGCCGACAGTCCCGACTCCATCGTCAAAGACCAGAGATGATCGGCCAGGGCTTGTTGAAGCCCGATAATTTCTTGAATGGAAAAGGGTTTGTTATTTGAATCAGCCACCTCAGCCTCCGATGCGTAGGGTTATTCTCACAAGATACGGAGAGGCGACGCCACTTATTCGACGACGTTGTATTCCCCGAAAGAATGCTTCTTCCATCTCACAAGGGTTGGGCGCACTTCAACATGAACGAGACGTGGGTCGTTCTCGTCTTTGAACAGACCTTTGGCTCCGGGATGCAGTTCCAGAAGTTTTCGTTTCTCTTCCGCTCCGCCGGAGATATCAACGATGCCTTCCACCCTGAGATGATTGCGGTGTTCATCTACCCAGCAGAGCTCCACTTTAGCGTTTTGCCGGAACTCCTTCACTTTACCGCTGACATCAACTGTTGAGCACCAGAATCGGAAGTCGTCGGTGACGACGAACTTCATCGGACGAACCCGGGGCTGACCGTCGACGCACGTCGCCATATGACAGTGACCTGCACTCTGGATTATTTCTCTGACTTTTTCCCGTGACATGTGTTACTCCTTCTTCTCGGCCTTGGTTCGACTATGCCAGTTCCTTCAGCAGTCCCACCATATATTTGAAGTCGGGCGTTGCGGCGCGTTCCAGGAGATGGAACAGCAGGGTTTCCGTGTTGATCACCGATGCACCGGCTTCCTTCATCAGATCCAAACCATTCTTCCAGCGCAGAGTCGTGGAGGACAAGCAGGCATCCATCAACACCACCACTTCATATCCGTCGGCGATCAGATCCAGCACCGTCTGGAGTACGCAGATATGCGTCTCCAAACCGGCAACGATAACCATCGGTTTCTTCTGATTCTGAATGCCCTGTCGGAATTCCGGGTCTCCGCAGCAGCTGAAAATGACTTTGTCGGAGAACGGCTCCCCTTTCCAGTGATCCAGTACCTGTGAATCGGTGTGGCCCAGGCCTTTCACATAATGCTCGGTTCCGATCATCGGGATTCCCAGACGATCGAACATCTTCACTAAAAGCAGAATGTTCCGACGAACCGAATCCACATGATCCTGATTCAATATCTTGAAAAACTTCTCCTGAAAATCGATGAGAAGAAATAGTGCATTGTCTCGGTTGATGCTGTTCCACATAAATACGCCTCTGAGGAACGTTATACCATGATATCCCGTCCGGCAAGAGCATCGACCGGAACTGATCCGTACACGAACTGATCCGCCTGACCTTCATGGATTCACAATCCCCGCGGCTCTAAGCAGAAAAAGCTTGACTTGTATACAATATGGTACATGATAAAGAATACGTATTTTCAAGAGGCGTTACGTGAAGAAAGTCATAATAAAGAAGGACTCGTATTTCGATTCCGTTTTCCTGATGCTCCTGAGTAAACAGCTGAATGAACTTCCGGTGATGAACGACGCCGTCGTGGCCATGGGAACTCCAATGAATCTGGAACTTCTTGGTGATTCGGGATATCCGAATGAGGATTACGGATCGGCCGGCCCGAACGATCTGATTATCGCCGTGGATTGCGAAGGTGATGAGGCCATCGACCAGGCCATGGAACTCGCAGACTCGCTGTTGAGTAAAAAGGGCGGCCCCACCGCAGCCGGCGCCGGCGAGAAGGCCAATCCTCGTTCGCTCTCCGGCGCGCTGGAACTCCTGCCCGAAGCCAATCTGGCGTTGATATCCCTTCCCGGAACATACGCAGCCCGGGAGGCACGCAAGGCGCTGGAAAGCGGTCTACATGTGATGCTCTTCTCCGACAACGTCAGTCTCGAGGATGAGATTGCGCTGAAAACCGAAGCACGGGAAAAGGGACTCCTTCTGATGGGCCCGGACTGCGGAACCGCCATCATCAACGGTGTACCGCTCTGCTTCGCCAATGTCGTCAAGCGAGGGAAAGTCGGTGTTGTCGCCGCTTCCGGAACCGGTCTGCAGGAAGTCACCTGTCTTCTGGATCGATTCGGCGCCGGCACAAGTCAGGCCATCGGCACAGGCGGACGGGATTTGAAGAACGAGAAGGTCGGCGGCCTGACCATGCTGACGGGAATCGAAGCGCTGTCGGCAGATCCCGGTACCGACGTGATTGTCATCGTCTCCAAACCCCCGGCACGTTCGGTGGCGGACAAAGTCATCGCCGCCCTGGAAGCCGCCTGCAAACCGGCCGTCGTCCATTTCATCGGTCTGAAGCCGGATTCCAACGCTCCGGCGTCAAAGAATGTCCGCTGGGCGGCGAATCTGGAGGAAGCCGCCGCCATGGGCGCCGCCCTTGCGTCCGGCGATACCTTTACGCCCGGATTCTTCGATCTTCCCACGGATCAGATCGATAAGCTCGTAGACAAGGAAACCTCCAAGATGGCGCCGGGTCAGAAATGGATACGGGGGTATTACACAGGAGGCACGCTGGCCGACGAGGCCTGGATTCTCCTCCACGATCTGACCGGAGCGGTATGGTCGAACAATCAAACCGATCCTGAGTTCATGCCGTCGGATCCTCATCAGTCCGTGGGCCACACCGTCATCGACCTGGGTGATGATGTTTTTACCGTAGGCCGTCCCCACCCCATGATCGATCCGAGCACACGAACCGACCGGATTGACGCGGAAAAGAACGATGGAGAGATTGCCGTCATGCTGGTGGATGTCGTGCTGGGTTACGGTTCTCATTCGGATCCCGCCGGAGCCTTGATTCCGTCTCTGACTGAAGCGAAGAAAGCCGCATTGGATCGGGGCGGGTACTTGTCGGTTGTCGCCTCAATCACCGGAACACCTGGAGACTTCCAGAACATGGCCGCACAGAAGGCCAAGCTGGAAGACGCCGGTGTCGTCGTCATGCCGTCCAACTACCAAGCGTCCATGTTGGCGGTCAAAATTATGGAAAAGGTAGGTACCCGATGAGCGAACCCAAAGCCGTTCTGGAGCTTTTCAATTCGGAACTCAAAGCCGTCAACATGGGCCTGGAATCATTCGCCGAGACACTTCTGAAAGAACAGGTTCCGACAGTCCAGGTGGATTGGCGGCCGCCGGCCGGCGGAGATCCCGATCTTATCAATGCCCTTGATCGTATCGAAAAAACAACAAAGGTGGACGTTGAAGCGGCCAATGCCGAGGCGGTGGACCGTATTTTGAAAGGCAAACCGGTGGTTGTCGGAATCGGCAAGGCTCTGGATGTGGTTCCCGGCATGCGGGAAAACCTCATTCTCCATGCCGGTCCGCCTGTCACTTGGGATAGAATGTGCGGCCCCATGCGGGGTGCCGTCATCGGCGGTCTCATCTATGAAGGTTTGGCCGCCGGTCGAAAAGAAGCGGAGGATTTGGCCGCGTCGGGAAAAATCGATTTCGAACCCTGCCATCATCACGCCGCCGTCGGACCCATGGCCGGAATCATGACCTCCCGAATGCCGGTCTGGATCGTTGAGAATCAAACCTACGGCAATAAAGCCTATGCGACACTCAATGAGGGTTTGGGCAAGGTGCTTCGATATGGCGCGTTCTCCGACGAAGTCCTGGACAGACTGCGGTGGATGGAAGACGTGCTGGCGCCGATTCTCAACAAAGCGATCACTCTTCACGGGCCGATCGATATGCGGGGCATCATCGCTCAAATTCTCCAGATGGGGGATGAAGGTCATAATCGGAATCGCGCGGGCACTTCCATCGTCATCCGGGAACTGGCCCCCCACCTCGTCATGTTGGACGACAGTCGTGAACAGATCGCCGAAGTGCTCTCGTTTCTGAACTCAAATGACCATTTCTTTTTGAATCTCACCATGCCGGCTTCAAAGAGTGTCGTCGATGCCGCCGCCGGAATCGAAGGAAGCACCGTCATCACAGCGATGGCCCGGAACGGTACGGATTTCGGCATTCGTATTTCAGGTCTGGCCGATCAGTGGTTTACCAGACCAGCGGGCATCGTGGACGGTCTCTATCTCCCGGGTTTTACGGCCGAGGATGCCGCCCCGGATATCGGAGACTCGGTGATTACCGAGACGGCGGGAATCGGCGGATTCGCCATGGCCGCAGCCCCTGCCATCGTGAAGTTCGTCGGCGGCTCGCCGGCGGACGCTATTGCGTTCACCGAGAAAATGTATGAGATCACTCTTTCCGAAAGCGATTTCTACAAAATCCCGGTTCTGGACTTCCGGGGTACTCCGACAGGTATCGATTTGATGAAAGTCGTGGATAAGGCCATCTATCCGGTCATCAACACTGGAATAGCCCATAAGGAACCCGGAGTGGGCATGGTGGGCGCCGGACTGGTGAAGCCGCCGGAAAACTGTTTTGCCGACGCCTTGAAGGCGTTTGCCGAACATTACGGTTGAGGAAGTACCCGCGGCAGGCAGCCGCGTGTTCCATATTCAGGAGGTAATTGATTGAAGAACATTGATTTGACCGTACCCCTCGGCATCGGGACCCCGCCCTGGCCAACTTACATCCCGCTGCAGGTGCAGTATTTCAAACGTCTGGCTCCCAACGGAGCCAACGGGCAAGTCGTCACTCACTCGAACCATGTCGGAACCCATCTGGACGGTGAAATTCATTTTTATACTCCGGGTAAGGACATCGCCAGCCTGGAGATGGATTTCCTGGTTCATGACGGGGCCATTGTCGACCTTTCCGATGCTGTCGGGGAGTACGATGTCTACACCTCGAAAATGGTGGAAGAGCGCGTCCAGGTGAAAGAAGGAGACATCCTCCTCATCCATACAGGATACCATCATTACGGATGGGATCAGCCCACAGGCGATGAAATCAAGTACATGATCAAGCACCCCGGTCCGGACCGGGAATTCGCCGAATGGGCCAAGAAGAAAAAACTCCGGTGGATCGGTGTAGACTGCGGCTCGGCCGACCATCCCATGAACACTAAGATCCGGGATTGGATGCCCAAGGAAGCCGCACAATGCGACACCCATTTCCAGGAGAAATATGGGAAAACCCTCGATGAGATGTTCGCCGAAGACAAGTACCAGCTAATGCATCTTGAAATGTTTAACCATGGCATCATTCACGCCGAATGCGTCGGCGGCGACATCGATCTCCTGCTCAACCAGCGGGCGGTGATCGGCTGTTATCCCTGGCGTTTCGTCGACGGTGAGTCCTCCATTGCCAGAATTGTGGCCCATGTCGAAGATGACCGCTTTGAGGAGCTGATGAAGAAAAAGGCCAAGGCCGAGCTCACAAAGTTCGGGGACGTGGCCGGCGCCAAGAACGACTGGCTTCATGAAGAAGCCCGTAAAGTCAAAGGATAAAAAAGATGGCAATTGATGAAATGGAAAAAGGCCTCAGACCCCCGGCAGACGATCTCAAACCCTACCCTTCCAAGGTCATCACACTGGCCTCGGGAGAAAAGATGGTTGTGAGGGAAGCAAAACGGGAAGAAATCGGTGTCCTTCTCGGCACCGTGCATCCCCTCATGGGCGTTCCCAAAGATTTCTACGATGTCGTTGCGGCCCGAATGTACGCCGAACTCCTGGGCTGGTATCGGTACCGTGTCGCCAATGAATTTGTTCTTGTCGGCTCCATCAATGGTGAGATTGCCGGGCTGGTAAACAGCCGGCAGGTCTCACCCAAGCTGGGCATGAGCCTTCACACCCTGACGATCCGTCGCGGTCTGCGCATCGGCGCACAGCTGTTTGCCGCGAAGATGGAACACCATATCGAGGTTCTCGGAGAGGACGAGGTATGGGTGGTGGCGGAAAGCCCCATCGGTTTCAAGCGGTGGATGATCGAGTATCAGCTGGAAGACCGCTCATCACAGTATCCGGATGTCCGGCATGAACTGGGCGGTGTCCCCACCTATGTTCTCACCCGGGATCTCTGGAACGCTGTGCGGGATGATAAGTGTACCGGTACCCGGCCGGTTTCGGACGAAGATCTGAAGTCCGCTGAAAAACTGACCATGCCGACGGAATACGTGCAGATTCCCGGCTTCAAGAGGTAGAATATGGCCGCCAGAGTCGGAATCGTCGGAGTCGGGCATACGGTGTTCGGCAACTTGTCTGAATACGACCTGGCGGACGTCATGGCCTACGCGGCCACCGACGCCCTCCAGGACGCGGGTTTCCTGGACCGAAGAAAGGAAATTGATCAGGTCCTTGTGGCCAACATGGCTTCGGGAATGCTGTGTCACCAAAGTGCCGTTGCCTCGGCGTTGATCAGCAGAATGGATATGGAACCGGTACCGGCCGAACTGATTGAGAACGGTCCGGCTTCCGGTGCCAGCGCCGTCAAGATCGGCTATATGGCCATCGCTTCGGGGCTGGCGGATGTCGCCCTGGTTGTCGGCGGGGAGGTGATGCGCCGGGTGACCGGGTGGAATGCGACAGATATTGTCGCCACGATGCTGGATACCCCCACCGAATACAAC
>JARGFR010000094.1 GCA_029210985.1 Spirochaetaceae bacterium
TTTTAGAGGTCCAACAAAGAACTAAGCTTTTGGGCATTCTATATAGCGTCGGTATAAGGACCAAGTGCTGGATATCAGGGAAGCGGCATCGCTCTGGGTGGTCTCCCAACCCAGAAGATTCCTGGCAAGAGATGAGGATGCCACCAGTTTCGCCGGATCTCCCGGGCGTCTGGGGCCTTTCACCCGTGGGAAATCCACGCCCGTGATTGCAACGGCTTCTTTGACCATTTCGGCGACGCTGATGCCGGACTCGCTTCCCAGGTTGACCTTGAGGCTCTTTTTTTCAGCAACCAGATAATCCATGGCCTGGACATGGGCTCGCGCCAGATCGGAAACATGGACGTAATCTCTGATGCAGGTCCCGTCTCGGGTGTCGTAGTCGTCTCCGTGTATTATCAGGTTCTCACGAATGCCGGCGGCGGCTTCCATGATAACGGGCAGGAGATTCTGCGGGTCTTTTTCGGGTTCCCTCACACGACCTTTGCTATCGTATCCGGCCGCATTAAAATATCTTAAGGCGGCGAATTTGAGATCTTTGAGTTTGTCGAACCAATCCAGCAGGTTTTCAA
Organism: Spirochaetaceae bacterium; assembly: GCA_029210985.1. Taxonomy (GTDB): domain Bacteria; phylum Spirochaetota; class Spirochaetia; order DSM-2461; family DSM-2461; genus UBA2779. The sequence goes on from JARGFR010000094.1 coordinate 570, forward strand.
TCTCCAGTTTGGTGTACCCGTAGAAATTTTCCGGTGCTTTTGGATGATCTTCATCGATGGGCAGTCGCACCGGTTCACCGAATACGGCGGCCGAGGAAGAGAATACCAGCGGCGGAGCGCCGGCATTGACGATGGCGTTCAGCAGATTGATCGTGCCGCATATGTTGTTGACAGCATACTTGCCGGGATCGGTCATGGATTCACCGGCAGCTTTGAATGCCGCCAAATGAACAACACCGTCCCATCCGATGGACAGTGCGCGGCCCAGGAACGATTTATCCATGATATCGCCTTCGAAGACTTCCACTTCCTCAGGCATATTGATTCGGCTTCCCGAAGAGAAATTGTCAAGAACCGCAACCGAATCGCCCCGATCGGCGAATGCATGGCAGACATGGCTTCCGATGTAACCCGCTCCACCGACAATAAGTACTCTCATGCTCACCTCCCAAGTTTTGAAAACGTTATCATTACGCCGGGGAGTGTGGGAAGGTGTAAATTACTTGCGCAGAAGTCATCAGATCGGCACTATTAATGCGCAACCACTAAGTCTCCGGAGGATTCAATCCATGGCCAGCGATTTTAAGTATGATTTTCGAGTGAAGAATCTGGGTGCCTGCAAAGTCCCCTCACCCAAACCCTATTCCACGAAGCTTGGGGACGCCATGGCGAACTACACTCGGGACGACCAGTATATTCTCAGGTCCAATACGGTGGATGCTTCGACTGTCGGCCCCGATTATGATCCGGCTTGGATGCTTGAAGAAGCCGGTCCCCGAGAAAAAATTTATTTTGCCCCGAGTCATGTGAATGCCGCCATCGTTACTTGCGGTGGTTTGTGCCCGGGTCTCAATGACGTCATCAGAGCCATTACCAGAACCCTATGGTACTTTTACGGTGTCGAGCGCATTTTCGGTATTCGGTTCGGCTATCGAGGTTTCCGGTCCGAGTTCAATCTCACTCCAATGAAACTCGATCCGGACATCGTGGACGACATCCACAATCTCGGCGGATCCATCCTTGGATCGTCCAGAGGATACGGTGAGGTGGAACCCATCGTCGACGCTCTTGAGAGGATGAACATCAGCATGCTCTTCACAATCGGCGGAGACGGCACTCAGCGGGGAAGTTTGGAGATTTCCGAGGAAATCGAGAAGCGCGGTCTCAAGATCGCTTGTATCGGTATCCCAAAAACTATCGACAACGACGTGATGTTCGTTCAGAAATCCTTTGGCTTCGACACGGCGGTGGCCAAGGCTGTCGAAGCCGTCGGAGCAGCCCATGTCGAGGCCAAAAGTGCTCCTGACGGTATCGGACTTGTGAAGCTGATGGGCCGGGATTCGGGATTTATCGCAGCCCACACAACGCTTTCCACCAGCGATGTCAATTTTTGTCTCATTCCGGAGATCCCCTTCCAGCTGGACGGGGAAAACGGTCTTCTAAAAAGTCTCGAAGCTCGTCTAGATCGTCGTAAACACGCCGTAATTGTCGTGGCCGAAGGAGCCGGACAGGAATTGCTAATCGATAGAAAGGATACTAAAGATGCCTCGGGAAACGCATCTTACGGAGATATAGGCCCATTTTTAAGAGACTCTATAAAAGAGTACCTGAAAAGCCGCGGCCGCGAGGCCAATATCAAATACATCGACCCGAGCTATATCATTCGAGCCGCAGCGGCGGCACCGGTGGACTCCCACTACTGTGCTCGCTTGGGAGCGAATGCCGTCCATGCAGCCATGACCGGCCGAACCGGCTGCATAATCGGTCAATGGAATAACTCTCTGGTTCATGTTCCGATACGGATGGCCACCTACAAGCGCAAGCAGGTGGACAATGAGGGTCCGCTCTGGAGGGATGTCCTGGAATCCACACGTCAGCCGATTTCCATGATAACGAAATAGCGGGCTTCTTCATTTCTGCAAGTTATCTGTCTGAAGGCCAATTATAATCCCCGCCTTCCCGGGCGATGGTTTCTCGGATAAATCTCTCGCAATCCTCGGTCATACGCGCGGCTCGGTCTCTAAGCCGTGTACCCGCTGTTTGATAGTCGGCCGGATAGAGCGGTGAGCCGATCACCAGACGAACTCTGGGCGGCCACCATGGCGCCGCGCGGTGTATGCCGCGGCTGAGCAGCACTTCGGCTATGGGGATAATCGGAACATTGTTCATACATGCGAACCAAGCCGCTCCGGGAAGGAATTCCGAGGGTGTCTGGCTGCGGAATTTTAAATACCCTTCGGGGAAGAAATGGACCAATTCACCTTTTTCCAACAAGACACGGATTTTCGGTGCAACGGCCATTGGATGGTCGTCGGGAATGCCGAATCCGCCCATGAGGCGATTGGCCCAGCCAACATCTTTACGGCGAATATTGGCTTCTTCCATGGAGAACCTGGGCTGTCTGGGCCAAGCCGCACGGCAAACGAATAACCATTCCATGTAAAGACAATGGTTCATCACTGTGACGGCCCCTCCGATATTCCTGATTTGGCGCCGTCCCGTGACTTTGAGACGATAAAACGGGACAATCACCAACCATAAAAGCGGGTAGGCCAGTCGGTACGCTGCCGAAATGAGAAGGCGGTGCAGCTTGGTTTCCTCGGTTAAAGGACGGTACGGCCCTTCCATTGATAACCCTTGCCTTTTTTGGAGAGAATGATGGATTGGATGGATAGAACAATGGTCCAGCCGAAATTCACCGGATAGAGCAGGGCCACATACCAAGGCATCTTCCTGTCTATCAAGGTCAACATCCAAGCGGTAAGCACCAATACGATACTCAATGCCAGCGGCGTCGCCCACGCCAGACCTAACACGGCCGCGAGGATCACCATTGGAAAGGGTGCGATCAGGAAGGCCGCCATAACGAAGCCCATGAAGATAAACGGATACACCAGATTGTCAAAATATTCGTATACCACGCGCATAATGCCCATTCGTGCATGGTCCATGGAGTCGTACATATTGCCCGATAAATGCTCCTTGGCATCCAGGAATACTTGGTTATACCCCGCTCCTTTCAGGAAACGGGCCATTTGTATGTCCTCGTTGATTTTGTTCCTCACCGGCTTAAAACCGTCTATTTCATTCAGCACTTTGGTGCGAACGCAGAAGAATTGTCCAATTGCATGGGAGAACATATAGGTTTTTGACTTCCGGAAGAGCCATAGGGGAAGAAGGCACGCTGTGGCCATATACATCACCGGGAACAGCAAGTATTCAAGATTAACCGGTGTGGTATGTCTGGGGTATCCCGAGAGGAATTGGACGTCATGATATTCCATGTTGGTCACGGTCCAGCTGATCAGATTGGGATTCGGGCGCATATCCGCGTCAAGAAAGAGGCAGATTTCTCCTTTGGCGGCATGATATAGCTGCTGCATGGCGTAGGGTTTGCCTTTCCAGTCCTCCGGCAGCTTTTCTCCTCGCACCACCTGAAACCGATTATCGCCGGCAATGGTTTTGTTGACCAATTCCCAGGTACCGTCGTCCGAATTGTCATCCAGAATAATCACCTCGAAATTGGCATAATCCTGACCGGCCAGCCCCTTGAGAGTCGGCCCGATCCGATCGGCTTCATTACGGGCCGGTATCAGAACGGACACCAATGGACCGTCTTGTACTCCGGACTTCCGAGAGACCCATTTCAGGTACAGAACATTGGCCAGGGAAAACAGAAGCATATACGTTCCGGTGGCAACGGCCAGCCATGCATAGATATCACCTCCGGAGGTCATTTCAATTCTCCTCTGAGAAAATCAGCCATTCCGGCGGAGAAAATATTTCCGGGATAGATATCGAGTGCTTCCTCAAACCAGGACAACGCTTCTTCATCCTCTTCCTCCATAAATGACGCCATGGCAAATCCTCCATAGATGTTGAATAGATCTTCTCTGTCGACCCCGCCGTCACGGAGAATACTTCGATACATGTTCCTAGCCTCATCGGGATCTCCTCCATACCGGGTCGGCGAATAGGCCAGCCTCGAGGCCTCTTGTATCCGGGCTTTCGTCAGAGACGGATCGATTTCCAGTGCGATCTGGACATTCTTCCTCGCTTTGGTCCCGATCCCGATAATGTCGCCAATATCACCCAGAAAGAGCATCTGTCCGAGGATTTCGCCGTATAGACGGTGTGCTTCGGCTCCGGGTGCAAGTTCCACATAGCATTCGGCGTCTTTTTTGGCTGCGCGGTAGGCCGCCATCGCCGAATCCCGTTCGTGATAGTAACCCTTTAGAGCCAGATATCGTCCGGCCCTCAATTCCGCGGCGTAAGCAGCCATCTCACCGCGGGTTTTCAAGGCCTGATAGAAACGGCCCAGAAAGTAATTGGCCAAAGCTCGGGCATAGCAGCCGTTTTCGGTTTCTTCTATTTCAATCGAAATACGTTCCAAGGTGACCTTGTGCAGAGCCCGGATCTGAGTTTCATCAAGGGTGTGTCCGTAGACCGCGTCTCGCAGAGGTTCCACCGCCCCCGCGACAGCACGACTGGATTCTGCGGTGACGACATACGGCACGGACAAGGTCGCGGCCATCAATAGACTGGTGAAAAAAATGCGGTGAGATCGTAACATCAGGATGGGGATATCCTTCTGATCTCAATCTACGCCGAGAATCGCCGAATAGGCTTTCAGAGCGCCGTCGTCGGTGCTGCCGTCCAGGACCGACTTCGCCAGGATCTTACCGAGCTGCACACCTTCCTGATCGAAGGAGTTCAGGTTCCAGCAGAAACCCTGGAACATCACCTTATTCTCGAAATGAGCCAGGAGGCCGCTCAGTGCCGCTGCATCCAGCCTCTCTCCGTAAAGAAGTGTACTGGGTCTCATTCCCATGAAATTCTTATTGGGATTTTCATTTTTGCTGCCTTTGGCGAACGCGATAATTTGAGCGGCAAGATTGGCGTTTAGCTTGGATTGACTGGTCGATCCGTCGGTGACGACATCTTCTCCGGCCTGGGATTTGCGGAATCCGACGAATTGAAGGGGTACGATATCTGTCCCTTGATGAAGCAATTGGTAAAAGGAATGCTGGCCGTTGGTACCGGGTTCGCCGAATACAATCGGCCCGGTCTGATACGCCACTTCTTTACCGCTCCTGTTGACGCTCTTACCGTTGGATTCCATATCGAGCTGCTGGAGATGCGCCGGGAATCGGGAAAGTGCCTGACTGTAGGGGAGCACAGCTGTACAGGGGAGCCCCAGAACATTTCGGTTGAAGATACCGATCATGGCATCCAGCAACACCGCGTTCTTTCTGATGTCGGGTTCCAACGAGGCTTTGTCTACCTGATGGGCACCGGACAAAAGGCTGGTAAACACATCGGCCCCCAGAGCTAAGGTGAGTACAACTCCGCCTACGGCGCTGGTGGAGGAATATCTCCCGCCGATATAGTCATCGATATAAAAGGAATCCAGCACGGAATCCGAGTCGGCCAGCGGACTTGTTTTGCTGGTTACCGCCACCAGATGTTTGGAGGGGTCATAACCGGCGATTCCGGAAGACTTCACCTTTTCAAGAATCAGATCCCGATTGGCCAGGGTCTCCTGGGTTGTTCCACTCTTGGACACGATGATGAAGAGTGTGGTTTCCGGGTTCACTTGCGAGATCACTTCCGCCGCATCATCAGGATCCACATTTGAGATAAAAAGAGCTTTCATCTTGGGGGTATAAGCGGATTTCAGAGCCAGATAAAGGGCTCGGGGTCCCAGGTCGGATCCACCGATGCCGATCTGGACAACCGTGTCGAACTTCCGACCGGTCGAACCTGTTATTGTGCCTGCATGGATCTTTGCGCCGAAGTCACTGATGCGGCGGTTCTGCTCCTGGTAGAATTCCCGAAGATTCGTGCCGTTTTCCACCACATCCTCTCCCAGCTGCCCTCTGGTAAGATGATGGAGCACACGTCTGTCTTCTCCGGTATTTATCCGTTCGCCTGAAAGAAGGGTGGTGTATTTTTCAATAACCTGCTGTTCGTCCGCCAGAACCTGAAGCCTCTTCAGGTCTGTTTCCGTCACGGATGATGCGGCAAAATTGAAGTTCAACCCCGCGCCTGTCGGGATGTCCCAGGATCGGACTCGGTTCTCACTGAGATCGTCAGCAAAACTCACCAAGGTATCGGTTTGTCTCAGCCGGGGATAGGCATCGGTTTCATCAAGATTCTTCCATTCAAGAGCCATATTCTTACTCCTTTTGTTCGTGGATAAGACTAGCGGCTGTCACCTCTATTGTACAGCCGCATGATCTTTGAAAACCCCCTTCCTCATGATATCCTCTCGCACAATCAACAGAAGGGTGGTGACGGCATGGGAATTGAGCAGTCCCGATACATATACAGAGGTGCTTCAAAGCCCGATGATGAATGGCAGAACCCGGAAATGACGGGTCGGAATAAACTCCCCGGCCGCTTCACGGGTGTACCGTTCTCTCAAATTGCCGAGGCAGCTCCCGGAGGGACGAGTCCCTGGACCATGAGCCTGGACGGGGATTGGAAGTTTGCGTGGTATCCCTCTCCTTCCGAGGTTGATGACCATGTGAACAATGCGGATTTTGACGACACATCCTGGGCGAAACTACCGGTTCCGGCCAACTGGGAAATGCATGGATATGGAACGCCTCAATATACCAACATCGTGTATCCCTACAGTCATGATACGGCGCATCCTCCCGCTATCGATCCGAATGACAATCCGACAGGTGTCTATCGACGATCTTTTACAATTCCCGAAGACTGGACGCCGCGAATCGGGGAAATCGTGTTGAGATTCGAGGGTATCAGATCCGCTGCCGTTGTGTGGCTGAACGGCGAGGAACTTGGATACACCCAGGATACATACTCCCCGGCCGAGTTTCGGATCGGGCGGTATGTGAGAGCCGGAGAGAACCAATTGACCGTCAAAGTGCATAAGTGGTGTGCCGGATCTTATCTGGAAGACCAGGATATGTGGCGAATGGGAGGAATTGTTCGTTCGGTCAGCCTTATTGCTCCGCCTCACGGCGGAATATTTGATGTGTTCGCCGCTTGCCGTTTCGACGCCATCTACAAGCACGCGGAAATGAATGTTTCTGTGGAGCTTGATATGCCGGAGGAGGGTAGACCGACGGGACGGACGTTGAGCTGGTATCTATACTCACCGGACGGTGAGGACATTTATGCATCATTCGGACCGGACCATGTGGTGTATCAGGGATCCGGGAGGGTTTTCATAAAAACATCGGTTCCGGTATCCGAACCTGTCCAATGGAGTGCGGAAAATCCTCACCTCTACAAGCTTGTCGTCCTGCTGTCCGAAGACGACGGTTCAATTGTGGATGTCAGGGTTCTGGACTGGGGATTCCGCCAAGTGGATATCACGACCGGTCGGACGGGTGGGGTACTGAGGGTCAATGGGAAGCCGGTTAAACTCCGGGGAGTGAATCGTCATGATATCCATCCCCGCTATGGCCAGGCCGTTCCTCGGCATGTGATTGAATCCGATCTCATCCTGATGAAGCAGAACAACATCAACGCCGTCCGATGCAGTCATTATCCCAATCCGGAAGCACTTTATGAGATTGCGGATCGCCTGGGTCTCTATGTCATCGACGAGGCCAATGTCGAGAGTCATGGATTGCGGCATCGACTTCCGACTTCACGGCCTGAATGGACGGCGAACTGTATCGAAAGGATGGAACGGATGGTTCTTACTCATCGTAACCATCCCTGCATCATCATGTGGTCTCTGGGAAATGAGGCCGGTCATGGTGCGAACTTCCGAAAAATGAAAGACGCCGCCCTCCGTTTGGATCAAACCCGGCCCATTCACTACGAAGGCGATCATGTCCTGGATACTTCGGATGTCTTCAGCCTGATGTATGCCGACGTTGGCATCGTGGAACGTATCGGCAAAGGTCGTCGGGTCAGAGTGGCCGTTGGTGAGCAAGGGCGTCCTCTGGGATGGTCGGTCGGACACCGCCGTTATCGCCACAAACCCTTCATTCTTTGTGAATTCGCCCATGCGATGGGCAACAGCCTCGGCAATTTCTCCGATTATATGGAAGTCATCGAAAAATACCCCAACATCGCCGGGGGCTTTATTTGGGATTTCGCCGATCAGGCTCTCTTTAGAAAAGATGAGCAAGGTGTAGAATACCTGGCATACGGAGGAGAGTTCGGAGAATCTCCCCATGACGGAATATTCTGCGCCAACGGCATTGTCACAGCGGACAGGAAACCTCAACCGGAATTGGCCGAGGTGAAGGCCCTCTATGCTCCCATATCGGCGGAAATGGTGGATCCTATGGGGGGAGTCGTCCGAATATACAACCGACAGTCCTTTGCCGATCTGAAAGCGTTTGAAATCACCTGGACACTTCATCGGGACGGCGTTGAAGTGGCCGAGGGAACCTTGCGTCAGCCGGATATCCCTCCCGGGGCCGAACGGACCGTACACCTCTATCGTGACTTGAGTGCATTTCCGGTCCGAGGGGAGGGCTATCTCGATTTTTCCGTTAAACTTAAGGAAGATTGTCCCTGGGCCGAGGCCGGATATGAATTGGCCAGGCTTCAACTGACGGTTCCGCAGCTTGAATCGTCAGGAGTGATGAAAGATTCGATTTTTCATCATCTGGACTTGAGCTATCAGCAATCGGAAGACAGTCCCGGCCAACAGATTGATGCGAACAAGGTGGAAACCGTCGTTGAGACCCCGGAATGGCGTTGTGAGGAGATTTCGGATCATCTGATGATTGCGGGCGCCGGAATCGGGGCGCGTATTCGACTTTCCAACGGAGCGTTGGATGCCTTGGACTTCGGAATGGGAAATGTTCTCAAAGAGGCTCTGGAGCCCGATTTCTTTCGGGCGCCCACCGACAATGAACAAGACGGATATGCCGGTTTCATATCTCATTTCTCTGAGAAACTGTATCGGATAGCCAGAGATCTGGCCCATCGGAAATACGGACATCGATGGGAGTCGGCCTCCCGGGAGCGATGTCTTTCCCGATGGAAAATTCAGTATTTGCCCCAGGGGCCGAAAATCACTCTCTACCTGAAGGTTCCGGGCTTTTTAGGACGGTTTAAGGAAATACTGGAGTTCAGGGCCGATGGAGGATTGCACGTCCGATTATCAGGTATTCCGACAAAAGAAATGGTTCGATTCGGTACCCGGATGGCTCTGGACGGTCGTTATCGTCGGGTTCAATGGTATGGTAAGGGTCCTCAGGAATGTTATGTCGACCGGCAGTCCGGCGCTCATGTCGGTCTTTACGAATTCGATGCCGATAATCTGACTTTTGATTATCTGAACCCTCAAGAGAGCGGTAATCGAATGGGAATACGCAGAATTTCCTTCTCCGACGGCGGCTCAGCGGTGGCTTTCCGCTCGATTGATGACCACCATCTCAATTTCTCCGCCCGATTTGCTTCCAGGGAGGCTGTTGCCGCCGCTGATCATCCCCATGAAATTGAAAAATCTCAGCACCTCCACGTCCATTTGGACGGAGGGCAGAGAGGTGTCGGAGGCAGTATTCCCGGTGTGCTGAATCTGATGTCGAAATACAAACTGAAGGGGTTCCGGCGCTGCAAATTGAGTTTTCGGATTACAAGGGAAACCCCGGGAGCCCCGGAGCGGCACACCTCGTCGGACGGCAATTGATCGATTTGGGTTGTGATTATATGAGAGGGGACAGAAGTCTGACGGCGGCATTCCGCAGCCTGGCCGGCTGGGGAAGATTTTCGATATCCTCTTTTGTGATCCTGCGGCAGTAATCGAGATCTTTGATGAACCGTTCTGCATGAATTTTCGCGTGGATAGGCGAATAGAGTACCGCATTCACCTCATAATCCAGCAAAAAGCTGCGTAGATCGAGATTGCAGGTTCCGATTGACGCAATCATCCGATCTTGGATCATCACCTTGGAATGGAGAAATCCCGCTTCATATCGATAAATCTCCACTCCGGCCTCAAGAAGATGGCCGAAATAGGTTTGGGAGGCCCAAAAGGGTATGCGTTTATCGGGACGTCCGACGGTCATGAGCATCACTCTGACGCCTCGGAGAGCGGAAGCGATCATGGCCTGCTCCACCGCTTCTCCCGGAATGAAATATGGTGTCTGTATCAATACTTCATCCCGGGCGCCGTTGAGGAGTTCCAGAAAATGGAGCCGAATTCCTTCCCATTTCGAATCGGGACCGCTGCTGGCAATCTGCACCGGAATACCGGTGTCGATGGTTTCGGGCCTTATCGCGGGGAACATCGACTCCCGAATCAGCAGCTCATGGCCGCTGTTTTGCCAGTCGACCAGGAATATGGCCTGCAGCATGGCAACCACCGGTCCCTCCAGCCTCAGATGAGTATCCCTCCATTTGGGAAATTTCCGGCCGCCGGTGATGTACTCCTGTCCGACGTTCATTCCGCCGGTATAGGCAGTGCGGCCGTCGATGACCGCAATCTTCCGATGGTTTCGATAGTTGATCTTGAGCCTGGCCAGTGGGTTGGTGAGATCCAGGAAATACGCATATTCGATTCCGGCCGCTTTCAGGGCTCGTCTATAGGCGAAAGACACGGTCCCAAAGGAGCCCCAGCCGTCAAAAATCAAGCGAATCATTACCCCTTCGTCGGCTTTTCTTTTCAGCACCTCCAGGATTCGCCGTCCAAGTTCATCGGAACGCCAGATGTAGTATTCCATATGTATGGAATCCCGGGCCGATTCCAGATCGCTGATAAGGGAATCGAACTTGTCCTTTCCTGTGAAGAATGCCGTCGCCTCATTTCCGCCGGTTACCGGTGCGGAAGCGGCCCTCATGATGAGCCTGATGCTGCGGGCCATTCTCCGATACCGTGTTTCAGATGCTTCGATCATGGTTTTTATCAATGAATCCTGCTTGGAAAGGGAATCGGCGAGAAAGGTGGAAAACACCTCTTCGGGCACCATGGTGACCAGCCGTCTTTTTTTCCAATCGATGCCCAGGAGAATGTAGGACACGAGGCCCAGTCCGGGGATGAAGACCAGTGACAGAATCCACGCCAAAGTCGAGGTTGGTGTTTTTCGCGACTTGAGCACCGAGATGACGGCGACTCCCACGAGTAGGAAATTCAGCCAATAGATGAAGGATCTCACCATTCAATCAAACCTTTATCTTCCCGGGCTAGGCCTCTCCGTATATGAGCAGTTCGTCTTCTCCGAAGAGGTATCTCGCCGCGGCACGGGCCAGGGCCTGCATCTCCCTTTCTCCAGCCAGGATGCGGACCGGTGCAATCCATCCGACTCTTTCAATGATCCAGTCCGACAACGGCGGATGAGGAAGACCTCCGGTAAGAATAATCGAATCCACCCGGCCTTCAAGCACTGTTGCCATGGCGCCGATTTCCTTGGCCACCTGATATGCCATCGCTTCGTAGGTTTCCCGCCATGGCTGTTCGCCCGCGACGGCTCGACGTTCAATCTCTTTGCCGTCGTCGGTGCCGAGATAGGCCAGAAACCCGGATTGTCGGGTGAGTTCCGCCTTGGCTTCCCCTGCATCTTTCCAGCGTCCCGAGAAGCACATGTCTACGAGAGGAATCAGAGGCAATCCACCGCTTCTCTGTGGAGAAAACGGTCCGTCGTCCATGGCGTGATTCACATCAATGAGTCGACCGCTTTTCATCGGACTGACGGAGATGCCTCCGCCGAGATGGGCGATGATGAAGCGGAAATCCTCCATCTCTCCGGACATTTCATGGGCGGCTTCCCTGGCCACGGCACGCATGTTCAAGGCGTGGAGCTGGCATCTTCTGGGCATATCAGGATGTCCGGAGTATCTGGCCAGGGGTTCAAACTGGTCAACACCGACAGGATCGGCAATCAAGCTGGGGATTTTCCGTCGGGATGCCAGTTCCTCTGCGATGAGCGCGCCCAGGTTCGAAGCATGACTTCCGTATCGGGAAGAGAGCATATCGTCTATCATCACCTTGTCGATTCGGTAGGAACCCGCTTCCAATGGGCGTGTGAGACCCCCTCGGCCCGCGATGGCGTCCAGATTCGGACATTCGGCCTCTTTCAGGAATTCCTCGATGGCCAGGCTTCGGAATTCCAACTGATCCGCCGGCTCGGGATGGGCGGCGAGCTGATCGGGGTCATGCTTCACCGCGGCGGTTTTCCATTCTTCAACTTCCCAGGAGTCGGATGCTTTATAAAGAGCCACTTTGGTACTTGTGGATCCCGGATTGATTGTCAGGATGGTCTTCATTCCCTTGCTCCATGATTTGACCTGGGCTTCAGTTCGACGATTTCATCGAACAGTCCCGGTCCTCCATATTTCGAAATCTCAGCTCGAAAAGGCTG
>JARGFR010000095.1 GCA_029210985.1 Spirochaetaceae bacterium
AGCACCCGGAAGAATCCTTCGCCCATAATGGCCATGTCCCCCAGCGCGTCGGTCTGTTTCAGGCTTCCCTGACTGAATATGCGCTGGGAGGCGCCGACTTTCACACCATGCCCCACCTGTATACCCGTCGGCGTGACGGTTCTCTCGGTCGCGGGCGTTCCGGCGATACGGGAATTCAGATAAATAAGATCTTCAAAGTCGGCCCGAACCTGTTTGTACCCGGTCGTATTGACGTTGGAAAGATTATTGGAAATGGTATCGATGTTGAACTGCTGACCGTGCATCCCCGTCGCGGCCGTCCATAATGAACGCATCATATTTCAAATTCCTCCTAGTACTTGGCGGCCTGGTTGATCAGCCGGTTGAGCAGCGAATCGTGGGTGCCGATGACTTTTTGATTGGCTTCGTAGGCGCGGTTCACTTCGATCATGTTCACCATTTCCGTCACCGGATTGACGTTGGATCCCTCCAAGAAGCCCTGAATGACTCCGGGTCTATCCAGACCCGCCAGATCGGTTGCCGGGCCTGAGTGTTCGTTTTCGCTCCAGAAGCTGCTTCCCTGCTTCTGGAGAAACCGGTCTCGGGCAAAACCGACAACTTTGATGGTGTCCACCAGTTCGGGGTCGGATTCGATGGTTTCCTGCTGCCAGACACGGCCCAGTTTATCGATAGTGACATGGTCCTGGGTGATGCGGATGAGGCCGTTCTCACCCATGACGGGAAAACCGTCCTTGGTTTCCAGAATCTGTTCCTTACCCAGCCAGAATGAACCGTTTCTGGTATAGCGGACACCCTGAGGCGTATCGACGGTAAAAAACCCACCGTCTTCCAGAGCCAGATCGAAGGTGTTCTCCGTCGGCTTCAGCGAGCCCTGCTCAAACACCGTAAAGGATTCGTTGTACTCCACGCCGGTCCCCAGTCTCCCCACTGTAGGCGCCGTATCCACACTTCCCATGGGAAAGCGGAACATGCCGTCGTCATCAAAACGACGGATCAACAGTTCGGGAAATGCCTTATGCACCGACGTGTCCCTCTTGTAGCCGTTCAAGTCGACGTTCGCCAGATTGTTCGAAATGGCGTCCAGGCGATGCTCCTGCGCCCTCATACCGCTGGAAGCGGTATATAGTCCTCTGATCATTCATCCCTCCCGGATCGATGGTCTTCTCTTTCATCATCGGAAGACACAAGGCCGACTTGATATATACTCGTGTCATGAATCACAGCGACTTGCCGATTTATTGGACTGATCCTGAAATCGGTCTCATTAAAACCCGGATCGTCGAAATTCTCCCGATATCACCATCGGAACAAGAGAACGGCCGTGAGTGCTTCCTTGTTCTGGAGAACAGCCCTTTTTTCCCCGGTGGAGGCGGACAGCCGGCGGATCGAGGTACGATAGCCGGATTTGAAATCGGCGGAATCAGCCGGGTCGACAACCTGATCGGCCATAGAATCACCGGAGGTGAAAATCTGGCCGGGGGAGAGGAAGTCGAATGCACCGTAGACATGGACTTTCGCCGGGATTCCCGTCAGCAGCACACCGGGCAGCACCTGATTTCGGCGGCCCTGGCTGAATACGGCATCGCTACGGTTTCGGTACACCTCGGGAATGAGTACTGCGGTATTGAAGTGGATGCGGTCGATGTGGAGAACCGTATCATCGACAGGGTTCTATCCAGGAGCGACGAATGGATACAGGAAGACAGACCGGTAAGAAGCCGGTATCTGAGTCAAAAGGAAGTCGAAGAACTCCCGCTGCGCCGCCCGTCGAAGAAAAAGGTTGAGGGAGGTACGGGGCCGGTGCGGGTGGTGGACATCGAAGACGTGGATGTCACCGGATGCGGAGGAGTGCATCTGAGTCGCACCGGCCAATTGAGGTTTATCCTCTTCGAGGGCGCCGAACGTATCCGGGGACGAATCCGCCTTAAGTGGATTATCGGAGACCGAGCCGTAACGAGAGCCCGGAGCGCCTCGGATAGGCAGGACCGGCTGAATCGCCTGCTCTCCTGTGAAGATTCGGAAGTTGTGGAACGGGCAGGGAGCATCCTGGAAGAGCTGAAGGTCTGCAGAACGTCTCTTATCGACTCGGAGCAGGAGATGGGTCGGCTCTACGGAGAAAAAATCTCTCTTGATTCGGAAAATCCCGTCCTTCAGATCGGCGGCGGTATGGAAAGACTGAACGCGGCGGCAGACGCGGCGGCATGCCGCGGGGCGTCATCGGTGTTTTTCGTCGGTGGGACGACTCCGAACGGTGATTTTCCCTGGATTCTGTACCGCAGGAATCCTGATCCGAATTTTTTCAGTCGGTTCAAAGAAACAGTTTTCGAATCCACCGGCGGTAAGGGCGGCGGAAATCCGCCTGTATGGCGGGGCCGGATCATCGACGCCAAAAAAGCTCTCTCCGCGGTCCGGAACTTACTCACCGACACCTGAACAGCCCATATTTTCAGCCAATCCGCAGATAAATTCGGCTCAGTGGAGAGCATCTGTTTTTTTTCGCCCATATAATGGAAGTCGGAGGTAATCATTGATGAAACGCTTGATCGTCCCCCTGGCGGCGGTAATTCTCGGCACTCTCCTTTTTACCGGACTTCTGTATGTCGATTTCTACCGGAGCCTGGACAGCAGGTTTTACGATCTTCTGATACGAATCAAACCCGGTATTCAGGAAGATGACAGCATCCTGCTTGTGGAAGTGGATGACCAAACGATATCGGAAGTGAACATGTATCCTCTCAGCCGGGATATATTCGCCGACGGTCTGATTCTGCTGAAGGAGTTCGAGCCGGGTTGGACGATTCTGGATATTGAGTTTGTCGATAGAAGTCCCGCGGGCATCAACTTGGATTATCTCGATTATGTACTGCCCAACGCCGTCTACGACTCAATGAACTCGCTGATGAACAACAATGCCGATTTGGTGGAAGGGATACTGGCCGGAAGTATCGGCCGGGAAGCCGCGCTGGACTATCTGGATGACCTCTACGCCCAAAGCAGTGAGGAAAGTGAGCGCCTCTATGAAGCGGTTCGATTAGTGGCCATGGACAAGGATGTCTATCTCGGATCGGCGGTGGATTACCTGAGTGATGTTTCGGTGACTCTCAATATGACCGAGGATGTCGACACGACTGTCCCCGAGGACTTGAGGAAGCTGGCCGAGGAACGCCTGTCGGTGAATGATGAGTTGACCATCGAATTTTCAAATTTCGAAAGTGCGGCGGATATCCTGCCCTCGATCCGGCCTGTCACCGAGCCCGCCGCCTGGGCCGGGTTTCCGAGAATGCACATCGATCCGGACGGCGTTCGACGCCGTGTGGACGTGCTTTATGAGAACAACGGCAAATACTATACCCACATGGGCTTCGGTACATGGTGGTTTCGAGCCGGACGTCCACCGTTGACGGTCACCAATCGGGGCATCACCGCCGGAGATGTGTTTATACCTCTTGATCGAGACGGAAAAATGCTGATCAACTGGCCGAAGAGGCTGTTCGACGGAACCCCGCTAAGTCGCGCGGCGGCGGAGAATTTCGATCCGAACATGGCGACTCATCGGCTTTCGTTCTATGAACTTTACCGCCATGACATTTTAATGGACGATTTGAGTCTTTTCATCGGTGAACTCGAGTCATACGGTATTACTTCGGATGTCTTCGGTGAGACATCACAGCCTCTGAGCAGATTCGCCGCCGACTTGGACGGTATGCTTGAGACCATGATGTCCGGAGGCGACGGCAGCCGGTCAGGAGAATATCGGGGCTATCGAGACGAGTATCTGGAAGCTGTAGCCTCCTTTTTCTCCGAAGGCAGTCTGGATATCATTCTGGATGAGCTGAACGACGCCATGTCGGATCCCGAACTGCCGGCGGAATCCGCCGCGGACTATGCATACCTGATACAACGGGTTCCGGTTATCTTTGACGAGATCGCATGGCGGGTCGACGAGCTCCAAACCGTCCGATCGGAACTCGGCAAGCGGATCGGCGGCTCCACCATCGTTGTCGGTTATACCGGCACCAGTACGACAGACTACGGAGCCAACCCCTTTGAGAAACGCTATATGAACATGGGTATCTATGGCGCGATTTATAATTCTCTGCTTCAAGAAGACTTTCTGGCCGAAAGTCCCCTCTGGATGACCGCCGTAATTTGCCTTATTGCGGGATTAGCCGTCGCTCTGCTGGGTCTTGTGGCCTCGGAACGCTCAAGTTTGAACACGACCATCGGCGTCGTCTTTGTTGTTCTAACCCTGGCCGCCGGAGGATCTGTGTTTGTCTTCACCGGTTTTTATATCAACATGCTGCCTCTGCTCCTCATACTGTTTACCACATACATCATTTCCCAGGCTTCAAACTACCTGTTGGCCTCCAAGGAAAGAGCGTTCATTCAGAATGCTTTCGGTCAGATTATCTCCCCTGATGTGGTGAAGGAAATTGAGAAGAATCCGGAGATGCTCAGCATCAAAGGCCAAACCCGGCCTATCACGGCCATGTTCAGCGACATCGAAAAATTCTCCACCGTTACCGAGCACCTGGGATCGACCGAAAAGCTCTTCGAATTCCTGCAGCGATACCTGACGCCGATGAGCGACCTCATCCTTGAGGAGCACGGCACCATCGACAAATACGAAGGAGACGCCATTATCGCGTTCTGGAACGCGCCGACCGATCAGGAAGACCATGCCCATAGGGCCTGCCGGTGCGCCATGCGCATGGCCAGGCTGGAGAAGGAAATAAACGATGATCTGGTGCGGCAGGGATTCCTTGACGAAGAGATTCTCTCGAAATTGCCCCATGGCCGGCTGTTTACCCGAATCGGCATCAATACCGGCAACAACAACGTCGGATTCATCGGAACCGAGCGCAGGAAGGACTATACGGCCCTGGGAGACGATATGAATCTCGCTGCCCGACTCGAAGGCGTGAACAAACTTTATGGCACCCAGGTGGCTATCAGCGGAGCAACGGAGAAAATTATCCACACCGAGTTCATCACCCGCCGACTGGACCGCATCCGCGTCATGGGCAGGGATACACCGGTATCCATGTACGAATTGAGTTATTCCAAAGAGTTTCCCGATGATTTTTCCGATGTCGAGAGAGAATGCTTCAACTACTATCGGGATGCGTTCAATTTCTTCCAGGACAAGAAGTGGGACGAGGCCGAAAAACTCTTCAAGCGCGTTCTGGGAAAACTGCCTGACGACGGTCCGTCCAAGGTCTTTATCGAACGCTGCGCGAAATACAGAAAGAATCCGCCCCCGGCAAATTGGGACGGTGTCTACAAAATGGAATCGAAGTAGGCCCAATAAGCCCACGGGACAGTGTTTTTTCATCCTCAGCGACTCAGGCGCCGTGTATCGAAAACCGTGCTCGTCGGCCAGGAGGGAAACCATTCCGCCGGTGGCAACGTCGTCGTTCATCCGGAGGTCAACACAAATAAGAAACCGCTCTCAAAAGTGAATGATTCCAGGCATATCGGACTCCTAATCTTCAGGAAGCTCCAAAGCATGGTCCACGCGCCTCCAGATCTGTTCAGCCTCTTGATAATTCATACCGGCACTCATATCAAAGATATTCCCTTCTTTTAGCGCACCGTCATCGTCCCGATAGACAACCAGGGGACAACGGACGACATCCCCAAAATCTTCTCTACAGAACCCCTTGGACATCAGATAGGCACCGAAGGAGATATCGTCTTCTGCTCCGCCGTCGGATATATCGACTCCCCAAAGAAAATCGATACCGTCCAGAAGCTGCTCCCAAGGACTCTTGGAGTGGTGAAAAGCCCGACTCGGTGCGGTCTGCGCATCCAGGATTTCGGCGGCGATTAAATGCTCGGTCATCAGCTCCACCAGCTCCTCGAAATCCCCCCATGGCAGGGCGACGCGGAACACCATCACGGCGATATCGGTTTTGAATGTGTTGCGATGGAGTATGGCCGGTATGTCGTAATTCACGATCCAGATATCCCCGCGGCGTTTGATGTTCTGTCCGAGGGAAACCAGCATATCCTTATCATCCACTCTGTAGGCGAACATCTCTTCCTCATTCAGTCCGGTTGCTTTCAACGCGTCGAAAGCACCGAGAACCAAATCCGGATTGAACGGAGATTGGAACTTTTTTTCGAATTCCCTACGCATCCCCGGGGTGACGATTCTGCCTCCGTGTCGGGCGAAGGCGATCTTCACCCGGTAATGGTGTTCGATGACATGACGTGTTTGGATAAAATCACCGGGGTAATTGGCCAAATAGACCAACTTGACCCCGTTCTTCCACCGCATGTCGCCCACGATTGTTTTCATGAGGACGCTTTCGGTGAGTACGCCGTTGGTTTCCGGCCTGAGATAGACATAGACATCAATAGTCCGTCCTGATGGGTCCGGTCCCGGATAAGGAACCAATAGCGAGGGTTCTCTCATGTTTATCATCATAAGGGATTGACGTATGAACGCAAGGCCGCTAATGTTTTTGTCAGATTTCGACATTCTTGTCGGAAAAACAACCAAACCCGTATCGACGGAGGATGAATATGATCGTGATAACAGCACTAATCTCCCCTGCAGTCGATAGTGTCGCCGTTTTAAGCGCGCACTGATACGGGATTCCGAACCTCCCCCTGGGAGGACTTCCGGAATCATCACCGATGATCGAAGAGGTCCCCCGATGATACACACCAGTCAATATATCGCCGTCACACTCTAGAAGATAACGGTCGCCCCGATCTGAGATGGAGCGTTTTCCGCAGTGATGCGAGCCTGCGACCTCCCGAGATTCGGTTTTACCGGAGAATCCGTCCGAGTCATTTTCTCGGATTCTCTTCACTCGACGCCGAAACAATCGGCACGGACTTGGAAAGTTTCATGAACACATATCAGCTTTTGAACATTCATATGAAAGGCAGCCGCGGTCTATACGCCGCGTCTTGGATCGCCATCGCCGTCTCGGCTTTCTTCTCTCTCCTGCAGCCCCAGATTATCCGGGTGGTGCTGGATGTGGGGATAGGCGGAGAGGAATGGACAGGAAATCCGCTGGTCGGCCGATTTATCGATTCGGTGGGAGGGTCGAAGGGCGTCAAAGATCTCATTCTGCCGGCCGCCGGGTTATCGGTTCTTCTGATGGCTCTCAGCGGAGTATTTCTCTACCTCAAAGGCCGGTGGTCGGCCGCGGCGGCCGAAGACACCGCCAGGCGAATGAGGGACAGACTTTATAGCCATCTCCAAAACATGGATTACGAATACCATGTGAAAGCCAATACCGGTGATTTGATCCAGCGATGCACCAGCGATGTTGAGACAGTTCGAAGTTTCCTGGCCACTCAAGCCGTGGAAATTGGACGAGGTGTTTTCCTGGTGGCAATGACCGCGTCGCTGATGTCTTCTCTCAACGATCCGCTGACTTGGGTTTCGATGTCCGTTTTCCCGGCGATTTTCGGATTCGGCTATGTCTTCTTCCTGAGAGTGAAACACGTCTTCGGAGAATCCGATGAGTCGGAAGGACGTATGAGCGCATCTCTTCAGGAAAATATCACCGGAATCAGAGTGGTTCGGGCGTTTGCACGCAAAGACCATGAAATGGCGAAGTTTGACGAAAACAACAGGGATTTCAGAGATAAAACATACCGCCTGATTCGCCTGCTGGCATGGTATTGGTCGATTTCCGACCTGTTGTGCTTCACACAGATCGGCCTGGTGATGTCGGTGGGCGGCCTATGGGCCGCCCAGGGCCGGCTCAGCCTGGGCACCGCGGTGGTGTTCTTCACATACGTCGGACGGCTCCTGTGGCCGGTTCGTCAGATGGGGCGTATTCTCACCGAAATGGGCAAGTCAACGGTGGCACTCAGGCGAATCCAGGAGGTGCTGGATACTCCCCCTGAACTGAAAACGGGAGGGTTCCGCGGCGATGTGACCGGAGCCGTGGAGTTTCGCGGGGTCGGATTCCGCTATGGCAACGAACGTCCCGTTCTCAGAAACCTGAGTTTCCGGGTGGAGCCCGGGGAAATTGTCGCACTCCTGGGAGCCACAGGTTCGGGTAAAAGCACCTTGGCGCATCTGATTCCCCGGCTCTACGATCCCAGCGAGGGAGAAATTTTCATCGACGGCGTCCCTACGACGAACTGGGACCAGCGGCATCTCAGAAGGCAGATCTGCATCGTCCTACAGGAGCCGTTCCTGTTCAACAGGACGGTCAGGGACAATGTGGCGCTGGCGGTTCCCGGTGCCGATGACGAGGATGTCTTTGCCTCCACCGAAGATTCTTCCCTGCACGAGGTAATTGAGAGTTTCGAGGACGGCTACGACACTGTCGTGGGTGAAGGCGGTGTGACGTTGTCCGGAGGTCAGAAACAAAGAGTCGCATTGGCCAGAACACTGATCAGGAATCCCAGGATCATCATCCTCGACGACTCATTAAGCGCCGTGGATGCCGAAACGGATCGGTGCATCAGGGAAAATCTGAAAAAGCGATTCGGTGGTGTGACGGTGTTCATCATCGCGCATCGCGCCGGCACGCTGAAGGAAGCCGATCGCATTCTTGTGCTGGAAGACGGCTGCATTTCCCAGCAGGGTCGACATGACGAACTTATAGCTCTGGATGGATTGTATAAGCGTATCTGGGACATTCAGAGCGCCGAGGGCGAAGGAGTCGCCTCATGAACGGATACAAGGAACGGGAATACACAAAACGCTTCGACTGGATAACTTGGAAAGAACTTCTCCGCTATGTCGGGACTCACAGAGGACGGATGACCGTCATGGTGGTGCTGATGATATTGGTGGCGTCCATCGATGTGGTTCAGCCCTTTATCACCGGCTGGCTGGTGGATACAATTATTATCCCGGAGAATACCGAGCGACTCGGGGCATTCATCGCAGTTTTCGCGGGTCTGGGGCTGGTTCAGGCCGCCAACATATTCACGTTTATCGCGATCGCGGGAAAGGTGGATATGGGCATCTGCTACGATATTCGAAAAGAGGGATTCCACCGGCTTCAGGAGCTGACATTCTCCTATTTTGACAAAACCCCGACGGGGTGGATCATGGCGAGGATGACATCGGACGCCCAGAAACTCGGAGACGTGATTGCCTGGAGTTTGATCGACATATCCTGGGGCGCCGCCTACATGCTCATCATGGGCATCACCATGTTCGCGGTGAATTGGAGACTCGCCCTGGTTAGCCTGGCCGTCCTGCCGATCCTCATGGTGACGGCACTTTGGTTCCAGAAGAAAATCCTGAACGGATATAGAAATGTCAGGCGGATCAATTCGCGGATTACCGGCTCATACAACGAAGGAATCACAGGCGCCAGGACATCAAAAACCCTGGTTCGAGAGGTGGCGAACTCGAATGAGTTCGGCGAACTTACCCGGTCGATGCGGACTCATGCCGTGAAGACGGCCACAATTTCGGCTCTGTTCATGCCTGCGGTGCTGACTTTAGGGGCCGTGGGAACCGCCTTGGCGTTCTGGCGAGGCGGGACGGGGGTCATCGCCGGAACAGGGCTCACCTACGGCGTCCTGGTGTCTTTCATCTTCGCCACCGCCGGATTCTTCGATCCCGTACTGGAACTCAGCCGCGTCTTCGCCGATCTCCAATACGCCCAGGCATCGGCGGAAAGAGTGCTGTCGCTGCTGCGCGAGACTCCCGACATCATCGACCCTCCGGAAGCGAATGCCGATTCGCTACGGAAAATTTCCGGCGGGCTGAAGTTCGAATCGGTGGACTTTCACTATGGAAAGGGTGAAATGATCCTAAAAGATTTCAATCTGGACGTCGCACCGGGGGAGTCTATTGCTTTGGTGGGCGAGACGGGATCGGGAAAGAGCACCATTGTGAACCTGGCCTGCCGGTTCTATGAGCCCACCTCGGGCCGTATTCTTGTGGACGGTGTCGATTATCGGGAATCAAGCCAGGAATGGCTGCAGTCCCGGTTGGGTTATGTTCTGCAATCGCCTCATCTGTTCACGGGCACGGTGCGGGAAAATATCCGCTACGGGCGGCTGGATGCCGACGACGAGGAGGTGGAACAAGCCGCGATGACGGTAGGCGCTCATGATTTTATTATCGGCCTGGAACACGGATATGATACCGAAGTGGGATCAGGCGGCGGTAAGCTCAGCGTCGGGGAGAAGCAGCTGATTTCGTTTGCCCGAGCCATTCTCGCGAACCCGGCCATATTCGTTCTGGATGAGGCCACCAGCAGCGTCGACACCGAAACCGAAGAGCGCATCAGAACGGCCATTCACCGTGTGCTGAAAGGCCGAACGAGTTTTCTCATCGCACACCGTCTTTCAACTGTTCGGGAGGCGGACCGCATCATGGTCCTGTCGGCCGGAGTCGTGGTGGAGCAAGGAACCCACCGGGAATTGATGGCACTCCGGGGACGATACTGGTCGCTTTACACCCGGCAGTTCAGGGAAGAAACGGAAGTCCGGATACTGGGAGCATAGGAGACTAGGGACCGTTGAGTATCAGGGAAACAGCGGCCTCATCCAGGAGATGATCGAATCCGTCGGTTGAGGCGGCCGCGACCCTGCCGGTGGGTGAATCACGAAGACGGTACTCAAAACGCCGTCCCCTGTTGTCTTCCAGCATAAGGACCAGACTCGAATTTTCCGACTCCGGTGTCGGCGCTAAAGTGAGTGACTCGATCCGTATCAGTCTGGAAATATAGCCGGAGGCGGCCTCTTTATTGAGACGTGTTTCGTTTCCGGTTCTATCGGTGAGAATCCAAGAGCCGTCACGCTCATGAATTCTCCAATATAATGTGTCGTCGGTGAACAATTCGACTCGAATGACTCCCTCGGCATTGTGAAAAAGCCGGCGCTCCATCCAATGCCGTGCGTCTCCCGAGAGCTCGACGCCCCCCAGATTCGGCCAGAGTTCCACTCCATCCTCCATCCGAACATAGGCGCCGCCTCCCTGTTGTCGGGTACCCAGAAAGCGAATCCGCTCATTCCCGGCCGGACCGGTATGATCCATGAGAAAATTTGTGACGTTCGGCTCCGATAAGAACGCGGCGGTTTCCGATACCCGCCATCGGGTCCTGGAAGCCTCATCCATACGTCGGAGGAACGCTTCGACCCGGTCTCCCCGAGCCGGAAGAATCCAATCCCCGGATGCGACAACCCATCCGTCCGTTCGACGCTCGAGGCGAAAAGAATCACCTTCACCGGCATCATCCCGAGTCATGGTGATGGCTTCCGCCTCGATAAAATCCCGTCGTGCCCCCCCCCGACGAACTGCGGAAATCTCATCGCTGCGACGCATCAGCCTCGATCCGACTCTCCCGAATCCGGAAGAGGTCGTCCGGGGTGTCCGCGACACGTTTGAGGCCAGGGCGACCAGATCCGTTCTTCCCGCGGCAATCAGAAGCGCCGTATCCAGGTCTCTGAGGGTTAGATGACCCTGCTCATACGCTGTTGTCCCGAGAAACTCCGGGTCGTCGAGGTAGAGGACCGTTCCACCGCCGTCCCGGGGCAGGGATTTCTCAGATTGCTTTTCGGCCCAGAATCCAACCTTCGATGACGGACCTGCGATGGTCGAGGGTGCGAAAAGGATACCGCCGCCGCCTTCGACGTATGATTCCAGTTCCCTGATAACCGCAGCCTCGTCCCAATTCTGTCCGTCGCGAATCATCAGGACATCGAAACTGAATGGCGATTCGACTCCGGGGGTCCATTCGTCCATCCGCCATCGACCATCCGGAAGTTCGGCGGGGATAGCGTCCGGCCGGGTGTTTCCGGCTCCGTCAAAATATCCCACGGCGAAAGAGCTTCCCTTATGAAGATCCAGAAGGGCACGGGCCAGATCCACCTGAAACCAATCCACATCCCAGACATCGGGGATGACAATTCGTGTTTCACAATAGTCCAATACCAAAGACGACCAGAGAGGAATGATCCTGCCCCTTCCGTCGCCGGCCGGTATGGGCAGTACGGATGGCGGACGACGTTCTCCCGGAAGCGGTTCACGAACAACGGCGGAAAAAACCAATTCACTTCCAGGCATATCCCGAGCCTCGTCCACCGCCGCAGACATGAACTGATCCGCCGCCTTGAGAGATTTTGATCGATTCAACTCCCCAGACAGATACCAGGTGAACCGGACCGAATCATCGAAACCCGCCATTACAGAGGGAATAATCGGCGGAACGACAACATCGGTACGGAAACAAGATGTGAAAGCCGGAACGGCCATCACCGCAAGGAGGGCTATTCGAAATATTCCGGCCGCCGAACGAAATTTATGCCGTCTCAGCTCTTTTCTTCCTCCCGATGGGGGATTTCAATCACCATCCGGTCTCTGCAGAGAAATGCATCGGGGAAATATTCCCGGCACTCATCCCGGAGCATTTTCAGCTCCCGATTGATATATCGGGGACTGTAATGGATGAGACCCATTTTTCTGACTCCCCCGGCCTCTTTGGCAAGACGGCCGGCCTGTTTTGCCGTCAGATGTTTCTTCTCTTTAGCCGATTCGGCCAGATTCTCACCAAACATGGCTTCGCAGATGAGCAGATCGGAGTCCGCGACTTCCCCCGGGATGGAATCCCTCCACGTCGTATCGGTGACATAACTGACTTTTCTGCCGGACCGCTGATCACCCATCACCATGTCGGGCGTCACCAACGTTCCGTTCTCCAGAGAAACCTCTTGTCCGCTTTGCAGTAGCCCCCACATCGGTCCCCTGGGAACTCCGGCTTCCACGGCTTTTTCCGGATAGAACACGCCCGGCCGCGGTTCTTCCACCAAGCTGTAGCCGACGCAAACTTTGGAATGCCGTAAGGGAAAAGAGCTGATGGAATAGCCCTCAC
>JARGFR010000096.1 GCA_029210985.1 Spirochaetaceae bacterium
CACCGGCGGTTATCGGAGGGTATTACCGCCCCGAAAAAGCCAAGGCCGATGCGGTGATGCGACCCTGTGAAGTCTTCAACAGGATCATTGACGGCATATAGTAAAAGGAAAAGAGGAACGACCCTACTCGGAATCTTCAAGATATTGCGCGAATTCCCGGTCGTTGGTTTCCAGTGGACCGCTGTCCAACACAGGCTGGGATCTGATTCCCTCGGCATTCATCATCGTCGCGATTCGCTGAAGTGACGAAAGAAGCAGAGTCTTTTCCCATTCTTCCAGTTTCTCGAAGCGGTGGATGAACTCCTCCTGCAGAAGACTCGGATCGGTGTCGATGACCTCTTCGGCTTTCTGTGTCAGTTGAATATTCACCTTCCTCTTATCCTCGGTATTTCGAATCCTCCTGAGGAAATCCAACTTTTCGAGTCGATCCAATATCGTCGTGACCGTGGCCTGGCTGAGACTGACGTTCTTCGCCAGCCGTCCGATGGTTAAATTCTCATGACGTCGGAGTTCCTTGAGTATCATAAGCTGCGGGCCTGTGAGGCCGTATCGCTTTGTCAGGCTCTTGGAATGCAAATCGATGGCACGGATGATTTGTCTGAGGGTGGCCAATATCTGGTCGCTGTGTTGATCCACTTCCGCTCCTATTTTTCACCCATTCTACAGTGAGTTGCACCAAAGAGGGAATATTACATTCCTAATATTTAGTATACGAATATTTTTTAGGTATATAAAATGAATTTTTTCCTCATCATAAGTGCTTTCCATCGGCATTTTACGTATATTTCATTCGCTGTAAAGAATTTCATTTTTTTTCGCAGGCTTGACTTTGTGATGAGATATATATAGTGTTATATCAAATATAGAAAAATAACCAAGGAGACTCTAGTGAAAAAATTCGTTCCCATCGCTTTATTATATGCTCTTGCCGTTGGCGCGGTACTCTTTACCGGCTGCCAGGGTAAAGAAGACAAAACCGAAACCCTTGTTTTCGGCGATCTTTCCTGGAACAGCGTCCAGGTTCATAACAGAATCGCCGCTTTCATCATCGAAAACGGAATCGGCGGATATGAAATCGAATATACCGCAGCCGATACACTGGTCACCATCAACGGTGTCGTCCAGGGAGATATTGATGTCGATATGGAGTCCTGGCACTCAAACTTCCGGGATGTTTATGACAAAGGCATCGCATCAGGGGACATCGTCGACTTGGGTAAGAATATGCCCGATGCTCCTCAGGGCTGGTGGGTTCCCCGTTATCTCATCGAAGGGGACGACGCTCTTGCCCCCGATCTGGATGGCGTAGAAGATCTCAACAAGTACTGGGAACTTTTCAAAGATCCAGAAGACCCGTCAAAGGGCATCCTCTACACGGGTACGGCCGGCTGGACCGCCACCGAAATTTCCGAAGGCATTTTTGAAGAATATGGATTAGGCGAAAACTTCAACCAGGCTGCGCCGGGCTCCGGTGCCGCGCTGGCGGCGACCATGGTTGGCGCTTACGAGAAACGCGAACCGTGGGTCGGATATTATTGGGCCCCCACCGCCGTTCTGGGCCGTCTGGACATGGTTCGGTTGAAAGGCTCCGAGTTCGAACCTGCCGACGTCAACATCATCGTCAACAAGAGCGTCATCGAACGTGCTCCCGATGTCGTTGAATTCTTGAAGGATTACGCCACCTCAGTGGACACCAACAACGAATTCCTGGCCAAGATGGAAGAGATGGATTGGGACGCCGAAGATGCCGCTATCTGGTTCCTCAAAGAGAAAGAAGATCTCTGGACAGAGTGGGTGTCTGATGATGTTGCCGATAAAGTGAAAGCCGCATTGGCGGAGATGTAGTCAATTGAGCGATGTTCAAAAGAACGAAGAAGGTGCGGCCTCCGCCGCTCCTTCTTCGTCAGATACGATTATCGAAGTTAAAGACCTCTGGAAGGTCTATGGTCGCGATCCAAAACGCATTTTGACCGACAAGTACCGGAAACTCCATAAGGACGATATCCAGGAGAAGACCGGAAACATCGTCGCCATGCGTGAAGTGAATCTGAAAATTAAAAAGGGTGAGTTTTATATCATCATGGGCCTTTCCGGCAGCGGCAAGTCCACATTGGTAAGAAATCTTATCCGGTTAGTGAATCCCACAGCTGGCAAAATCACTGTCAAAGGCCGCGACGTCACCAAGATGAAAGAAGACGAACTGCTGGATTTCCGGAAGACAACATACGGTATGGTCTTCCAGCACTACGGTCTCATGCCCCATATGACCATTCTGGACAACGCCGCTTACGGCCTGAAAGTCCGCGGACTGCCCAAGGGCGAACAGCTGGCCAAAGCCATGAAGGCTCTGGAAACCGTCGGCCTCAAGGGCTGGGAAGACTACTATCCCGGCAACTTGTCCGGGGGTATGCAGCAGCGTGTGGGCCTGGCCAGGGCACTGGCCAACGACCCGGACATCCTGCTGATGGATGAGCCGTTCAGCGGCCTGGATCCCCTGATTCGCCGACAGATGCAGGATGAGTTTGTTGATCTCCAGGACAAACTCAAGAAAACCATTGTGTTTGTCACCCACGATCTTCATGAAGCGCTCAAACTGGGTGACAAAATCGCCATCATGCGAAACGGTGAAGTGGTTCAGATCGGCACACCGGAAGAAATTGTGACTCAACCGGCCAATGACTACGTCCGGGAATTCGTTCAGGACGCGTCCCCGGCCAAAGTCGTCACCGCCGGTACCATCATGAGAGAACCGGAAGTCCTTCTTTACGCATGGGAGGGTCCCAAAACGGCTCTAACCATACTCCAAAGAGAGAAGAGGCGCGGAGCATTCGTTGTCGATAAGGGACACAAGCTTCTTGGTTTGGCCAACGTCGACCGACTTGAAAAATACTTGAAAGGCCGAATCGATGTGGACGAGTCCAAGATATCCTCATCGGTTGTCAGACCGATCCCATCGGTGACGGAGGAAACCATCATTGAAGAACTTTTCAGCATGGTATCGGCCAACCCATACCCCATACCGGTCACAAGCGAGGACAATAAACTTCTCGGTGTTGTGAAAACCGACGATATATTCGAAACAATCAGCCCTGATGGAGGAGAAGACGATGTTTGATTTTCCGGAAGCAATCCGAATCCCTGTTAGAGACGGCGTTGACGCCATCATGAGCTGGCTGCTGACGAATCTGGATGGTTTATTCGATGCCATTGGATTGGTGATTCTCAATGTGATGCTCGCTTTCGAAGCCGTATTCACCTTTATCCCATGGTTCGTCATGATTCCACTGGTATTTTTTGCCGGTTGGAAAATGATGAGAAGTATCAAAGCAGGCATTGTCATGTCCCTGATGCTGTTCCTCATCGGCGCCTTCAGTTATTGGGAGATGGCCATGCTGACCTTAAGTCTGGTATCGGCATCCGTGGTATTCTCACTGGCCATCGGCATACCCCTGGGCATATCCATGGCCCAGAGTGATCGCAGTGAATCGATTCTAAAGCCGATCTTAGACGGCATGCAGACAATGCCCAGCTTTGTCTACCTGATCCCGGCGCTGATGTTCTTCGGTTTAGGCCGTGTTCCGGCCGTGATAGCCACCATCATCTATGCCGTTCCCCCGGTTATCCGACTCACCAACGTCGGGATTCGAACCGTAGACGCCGAGGTGGTGGAAGCGGCTTTGGCATTCGGTGCAAAAAAGAAGCAAGTACTTTGGGACGTCCAGCTGCCCTTGGCCAAACCCTCCATCATGGTGGGAATAAACCAGACAACGATGATGGCTCTGGCCATGGTGGTGATCGGATCCATGATCGGCGCCAAGGGATTGGGAATGGAAGTTCTTCTCTCCATCAACCGCATCGAAGTCGGACGAGGATTCGAAGCCGGTATCAGCATCGTATTCCTGGCTATTATCATCGACAGGCTCACCCACAGTGTGTCTGTCAGTAAAAACGACAAAAAGTCCAATTGATTTCGCCGGCATTGCCGCACCCGCTCTTATTGGCGGGTCGGTAGTCGGCGTCGATGAATTTTTATTCCGGTATTAGAACAAATTTCCCGACATGTTGTTTCTTCAGGAACATTTCCTGAACCTTCGCGATGTCACGCAGAGGAAATATTCCCGCCAGTAACGGCCGAATTTCATCTCGTTCAATGTATTTCACCAGATGACAGAAGACCGGTTCATCCCATGCCGTGCAGCCAATAAGTGTGATATCCTTCAAATACATCTGACGCATGTCCAGCTGAACGATAGGGCCGCCGATGGCTCCCGAAGTGACGTACCGCCCGCCTCGCTTTATGGCGGCTAATACGCCGGGGAACCCTTCCCCCGCCACGTTATCCACCGCCAGATCCACAGACTCTTCACCGATGGAATCTATGAGATTTTTACCCCTCTCCACCACTCTATCGGCACCAACGGCCTTGACGGCTTCGGTTTTTGCCGCCGAGGTAATGGCGATCACCTCAGCACCCCGACGTTTAGCCAACTGAACGGCGGCCGATCCCACTCCTCCGGACGCCCCGACAACCAATACGGTTTCACCGGATTTCAAGTTCGCTCTCTCCAGCATATTCTCCGCCGTACCGTAGGCGCATGGCAGCGTCGCCAATTCGGCGTCGCTCCAATCCGAGTCCAAGGGAAAAACTTCCGAGGAGGGAACCTTCACATATTGGGCAAAGGCCCCGTCGAAATCCGAACCCATCCACACATCCCCCAGACAGGGTCTGATTAAAACCCGACGCCCCACAAGGCTTTCATCTCCGCCGGGTCCGAGGGAAGCGACACGGCCGCAGCAATCAGTTCCCTGTATAAAGGGGAAGGGCGTCACGGCATTCCAACCGCCGTCCGTAACGGCATCCCGACTGTCCGCCGTACCGGAAGCGGCCTCGGTACCGTCGGTAATCGAAGAGGAGTACCATCCCAGCCGTGTGTTGATTTCTGTATTATTGACTCCGGCGGCGAGTACTCGGATTAGCACTTCCCCTTTCTCGGGAACAGGAACCGGAACACTTTTATATTCCAGCTTATCAAGCCCTCCGGTTCCGGTCGTCACGACAGCCCTCATCATATCCATGGCACTCTCCTCATAAATGACATTAAATTTCTCGGGGAAATTTCACAACGAACAGTGAATATTCACCGACGCGGCTGTTCACATCCATCGTTCCTCCGAGTTTTTCCTTTACCAGGTTAAAGACGATGTTGAGACCCAGACCGATGCTCCCGTCGTTTCTCCGCGTCGTAAAGAACGGATCGAAGACCGTCGGGATTATCTCAGGACTGATCCCGGCACCGTCATCCCTGTACTCCATCGTGACAATTCCATCCGCTTCGATTGCACGAATCAAAATCGCGCCTTCCTGTCGGTTGTGGAATCCATGAACCAGGGAGTTTGTAATAAGATTCACCAGCAGGTGAACGAAAACACCCGGATAGGAATCGAGCACCAGGTCCGGCACATCAATATTGATATCCAAGGTCTTCAGCCTCAACGAAGGCTGCATCGACAGAAGAACATCATTCACGACGTCCACAAGGCGGAATATGCGCCTGTTAAGACCAAGCTGATCTGATGATACACTTTTAAAGCTCGCCACCAGATCACCGGCCCTCTGAAGGTTCTTCATCGAGATTCGTGCCGATTCGAGACTCGATTCCAGCATCTCCGTAACGTCGTTGTTCACCTGTTTCTCTTCAGGCCAAATGGCATTGAGCTTACCCAGGGTGTCGACAACATAGCTGACTCCCGTCATAGCAATGCCCACCGGATTATTGATTTCATGGGCAACCCCGGTCACCAGACGGGATGTCAGAGCCAGTTTCTCCGCCTCCATCAATTGATTTGACGCCTGTGTGAGCTCCTCGGTTCTCTTTTCGATCCGATTTTCCAAAGAGATATTCAGATTCTGGAGGGACTCCAGGAAATAGTTGACATGACGAGAAAGTTCGACGAGTTCGTCCGGTCCGGCCTCTTCCACCCGAACCGACAGATCTCCCCTCCGGCCTTGTTTAAGAACATCGGTGATCTTCTTTAATTGATGTTCAATGCTTCCATTCGCCTTGCTGATGGTGTAAGCCAATAGAAGCCCCAACACCAGAGCGACAGAGATGTCCAGAATCACAAACAGAAGAGTGGATCGAGTCATTTCGGAACGTGAAATCGCCGTACCGACCACCCAGTCGAAGTCCGGCAGATATTTAAGATAAACCACTTTCTCCCGCTTGGCCTCCAACGGTCCGTCTCTCCAGCGATAACCAGCATACCCGTTTTTCTGTTCAAACAGCTGTTCGATCATCGTGTTGTACTCATCTCGGGAGACGAGGGTCCCCATTTCACCGTAATCGGAAAAATACGGATGAGCTATCATGCGCCCGCTCTGGTCAATGACATAAGAATAGCCGGCAATACCCACGGAAGATTCCGCCACTATCTGCTGAATAGACTCGATATCCACCATGGTTGTGAACTCATTTCGGTAGGAGGTGGCCGTGACAATCCAATCCAGCTCGGGGATGTACTCCATATAGAGTGCTTTTGGGAGAGACTCGGATTCATCGCTGTTCTGCCACATGTATTCGAGATAACCCGATTTCAGAGAGACCTGTTGGTCCACAGGCTCCTTGCCGCTCTGGTTGGTACCGACTATAGATTCGTCGGGGTGGAAGACGACTTTCCCGGAACTGTCAACGGCATAGAAATACCCAGTTCGTCCAACGATGAGTTTCTGCAATATGTCAACTGAACTCTCGAGGTGTTCTTCACTTTCATCATCAATTGCGTCGCCGATAATCTGAGTCGCCATTTCCACTTTGGAACGGAGATAGGCCCGAATACTGTTCTCAAGCTGAAGTTCGATTGTCTGCTGTAGTGTGTATGTGGAGTTCTCCACCTGCTTTGACATGTAATTTCCTGTAACGAGGTACAAGACGATGTTGGAAAAAACCAACAACAGGAAGAGCGGAACGGTAGAGAGAATAACGATTTTGATGAATTGCCGTCTCAATGACGAAGATGGCCTTATGACTGATCGCTTCACCTGTCCAGAATTGTCTGACTGTCACTTCAAGTCAAGTACGAACGAGGAAGAGTACCGGCTTCAGGCAGTTGTCTCCCGGAAATAACGGGCAGACTCGGCATCCAAGTCTGTCATCACACGATTCCTCCCGGACTGCTTGGCCCCGTAAAGTGCAGCGTCGGCTCTGGCCAGTAGATCGTCAAGGGATTCATTGTCTTCGGGACCGGACGTCGCCAGTCCGATGCTCACGGTGTAATGAATTGATCCATCCTCTGTTGTCACAGCATGATTCTCCGCGGCGACACGAATCTTCTCTGCGACTCCAACCGCACCGGCCGTATCCGTGTTGGTCATAAGAATTGCGAATTCCTCTCCCCCGATACGCCCTACAATGTCACTGACCCGGATTTGAGCAGTCAGAAGATGCCCAAAAGACTCCAGAACCCGATCCCCGACACGGTGGCCCCAGGAATCATTGATCCTCTTAAAACGATCGATATCGATATAGGCGACGGTCATGACAAGATCGTTTCTTCTGCCGAAATTCATCAGGGATACCGCCATTTCCAGGAAGGCACGGCGATTATACAAATCCGTCAAAGAATCGATGGCCGCCAGCTTCCTGGTTCGAGTCTCCAGATCGTGTAAGCCGATAACTAATTTCATATTGACAAAGACGACGGGCGGCACAATCAGCAGAGGAACTACCACGGCCATAAAGACACCCTCCCACCCGAATGATCGGCCCATCATTTTCTGGAGAACCCAGGTCATGGTAATTGAGCATGCAATATAGAAGGAGGTGAGCAATACAACAACTCGAAATATGCCGGTCTGCACAACAATACTGCGGAGCTTCTGATTCATCATCTTCAACCTTCATAATATATATTACGTTTTTTATCATATATTGATGCGATTCAAGAGCTGTAACCAACACGCAGCCTTTGCATTTCTATTAGACCACCTGCGGCCGCACCGCCCAAGGCGGAACAGCCGCAGGGCAAACCTAATTCTTGAACTCGGCCACCAGCCCCTGAATCGACGCCTTGGCATCACCAAAAAGCATTCGGGTGTTGTCTCCGAAGAACAGGGGATTATCCACACCGGCGAATCCCGGGTTCAGGGACCGCTTAAACACGATGACCGTCCGCGCTTTATCGACGTTGATAACCGGCATACCGAAGAGAGGGGAGCCCTCATCGCTCCTGGCGGCCGGATTCACGACATCGTTGGCTCCGATCACCAACGCTACATCGACCATTTCAATTGTCGGATTCACATCGTCCATTTCTTTGAGCTGATCATACGGAACGTTGGCTTCGGCAAGGAGAACATTCATATGTCCGGGCATTCGGCCGGCCACCGGATGGATGCCGAAATTCACCTCAGTGCCGTTCTCTTCCATCAACGAGGCCAGCTCCTGTACGGCATGCTGAGCCTGGGCCACGGCCATTCCGTACCCGGGTACAATGAGCACATTCTGAGCGGCTTCCAGGATGGGATAGGCATCTTCCACCGAGACCGGTTTGGCTTCTCCGGTAAATCCGGCGCCCGCTTTGACACTGCCGCCCCCGGCTCCGAATCCGCTGAACAGGACATTGGAGAGAGAGCGGTTCATGGCTTTGCACATGATGTTGGTGAGGATAATTCCGCTGGAACCGACCAAGGCACCCGACACGATAAGAACGTTGTTCTTGATAACAAAACCGGCCGCACAGGCCGCCATTCCGCTGTATGAGTTCAGCAGAGAAATCACAACAGGCATATCGCCGCCGCCGATGGGGATGACCACCATAACGCCTAATATCAGGCTCAAACCGCCAAGGACGATGAGTACCGTATAGGGGGTGAGGAACGGCAGCAAAGCATCAGGCCCGAGAAGCGGACGTCCCAACGACACCAGCAGGATGGATGCCAGAATCAGAATCACCACAAGGCCGTTGACGATCTGCTGACCTCCGTAGAGGACAGGTTTGGAGGAGAGCTTCTCGGAAAGTTTGCCCCAGGCAATCACCGATCCGGTAAAGGTCACCCCGCCGATGAGAACGGTGATGCCGATGATAATCAGTTCGTTCCAGGGGGCCGAGGCCAGCAGACCGGCGGAATAGAGACGCTGGAACTCCACCCATCCTACCAGGAGGCTGGCGATTCCCCCGAATCCGTTGAAGAGGGCCACCATCTCGGGCATGGATGTCATGGCCACAAGTCTGGCGGCCAAGGCTCCGATCACCGAACCGGAGACAAGTCCGACAACAATCCAAGGCCAGTGGATCAGGTTGTCCGATGCCAGAGCGGTCACAATGGCCAAGAGCATTCCGATAGCCGAAATCATATTACCCTTTCGGGCCGTATCCGCCCTGCCGAGTCTCTTCAAGCCGAAGACAAAAAGCATGGCTGAAATGATATAGAGCAGATTGACAAGTGTTTCGGGCATTTACTTCTTCCCTCCGGTGAACATGCCG
This sequence comes from Spirochaetaceae bacterium, assembly GCA_029210985.1. Classification (GTDB taxonomy): domain Bacteria; phylum Spirochaetota; class Spirochaetia; order DSM-2461; family DSM-2461; genus UBA2779. The sequence continues at coordinate 9,484 of JARGFR010000096.1, forward strand.
AGCATTCGGTCGGTGACCAGATACCCCCCCACCACATTGATGGTGGCGAACATGACGGCCAGAGTACCCAGAACGGTTCGCAGAATATCGTCCTGGACGTTCCAGGTTCCCAACAGGCTGATGAGGGCCCCGACAATGGTGATGCCGCTGATGGCGTTGGATCCGGACATCAGCGGAGTATGCAGCTGACTCGGTACTTTTGAAATGAGTTCGAATCCCAGGAAGGTGGCCAGGACGAGAACGAAGACGAGCATGATTCCCATGGAGTTGTCTCCTTTATTGACGTTGAGTTCGGGATGATTCGATACGGGACAAAAACCCGTTCCGAAGAGCGCGGATGTTCAACATGAACGATTCCTTATTTCTTGTAGTGATCGAGGATGCCGGGATGGACGACAGCGCCCCCCCGGACGACGACGCACCCGGCGGCGATTTCATCCACCGATCCCTCGCCTCCGAGCTTTAGGGTGCCGGATTCCGAATCGTATAGATGAGTAAAAAGGTTCACCATATTTGATGAGAGCATCTGAGAAGCATGGACCCCGACTTCTCCGGGAAGGTTGTCGATGCCGATGATGTGGACACCGTCGATGATGGTTTCTTCGTCAACAACCACACCTTCCACGTTACCTCCGCTTCCGGCGGCCAGATCGACGATGACGGATCCTTTTTGAACGCCTTTAAGCATGTCGGCCGTCACGATAATCGGGGCCTTACGGCCGAACAGTTTGGCGGTGGTGATTGTGATGTCCGCCGATGCGACGGCTTTGGCCATGGCTTCCCTCTGTTTGGCCAGCTGTTCTTCTGTCAGGGCTTTGGCATATCCGTCCTTAGTTTGTCCGGTTTCACCCAAATCCACCTTGAGAAACTTTGCTCCCAGGGACTGGACCTGCTCCTCCACTACCGGGCGGGTATCGAATGCTTCGACCCGGGCGCCCAGACGTTTGGCCGTCGCTATGGCCTGAAGTCCGGCCACACCGGCTCCGATAACGAAGACTTTGGCCGGTGACAGTGTTCCTGCCGGGGTCATCATCATGGGGAGTATTCTATCCAGCCGATCGGCGGCCTTGATGACCGCGACATATCCGGCCAGGGATGCTTGAGAACTCAAGACATCCATCTTCTGAGCCAATGTCGTCCGCGGAATCATTTCCAGACTGACGGCATCCACGCCGGCCGAGGCATAGGCCTCAACGAGGTTTTTGTTGTTATACGGATCCAGCATACTGATATGCAGGGCGCCCTTTTTCAGTGTTCCAATCTCAACAGAATCGGTGGGATGGATTCTCAGGACAACATCCGCCCGACCCAGCATCGCCGGGCGATCGCTCATCACGGAGGCTCCGGCGGCCTCGAAATCCGAATCCGGCCAATGTTTGCTCAGACCGGACTCGACGATCACATCGACGCCTTCCAGGGCGCACAGCTTCTTCACCGCATCTGGGATAAGGGCGGACCGGGTATCATCGGTCTCCCGTGGGACGGCTACGATCATTTGGACCTCTCTCGTTGCAAGTTATACTTGACTATTATAGTTAGGTTGCATTGGTTTCGCAACAGTGTCTTCGTTGAAAGCCGTTTCCGGGCTACACTCAGGGCGCGATGAGAAAGCGCTTCGCTCTGGTCCCGGTCCTTTTCATTCCGACGATACTCATTCAATTCGGCAGTACGGCCGGCATGGCTTTCGTGCCCCTGTATGCTAAGCAGCTCGGTGCTCCAGTATCGATATCGGCGTTCGTAGCCGCGCTCATGTACCTCGGCCAAGCCTTCGCCGATCTTCCCGGGGGTTGGTTGGTTCACCGGTTCGGGGAAAAGCGAATCATGTGCGTCGGTGCGGCACTGAGCCTCTTGGCGATGATTTGGCGATACTGGACCCAAGGCATTGCCGGATTGGCACTGTCCGTCCTTCTCTATGGAATCGGAACATCGTTCGTCTGGATTTCCCGCATGTCCTGGCTGAAGCGGACCATCGATCCCGACAAACGCGGATACGTCATGTCGTATGTCGGCGGATCTCTTCGTGTCGCCGCTATCCTCGGCCCGCTTGTGGGCGGATTTGTCGCCGAAGGGTTGGGATACCGATCGCTGTTTATGGTTCAGGGTCTGCTGAACGCCGCGGCTCTCGTCATGTTTATGATGTTTCTGCCCAAATCTTCCAATGACGGGCATCCCTATTCTCTTTCCATTGACTCCGCTCTCGTCGCCTGGCGAACCGGCAGAAGGTCCATTATCGCCGCTGCCGCAGGCATTTCCGGGCTGACGATTCTCCGCTCCGCCCGTCCCATCCTGATTTCCCTTCGGGGAGACGCCCTGGACTTGGGCGAGAGTCAAATCGGCCTGATACTCTTTGCCGGAGCGGCCTTAGACGCGGGACTCTTCTGGATCTCCGGCATTGTGATGACGCGATCCGGCCGAAAGACCGCCGCTGTGGCATGCACCGCCATACTGACCACGGCACTGATATTCCTCCCGGCAGCTCAAGGACTGCCGGGGCTGCTCCTGCTGTCCCTGCTGGCCGGTTTTGGAAATGCCATGGGCGCCGGTATCAATCTCACCATCAGCGGAGATTTGGCGCCCTCCTATTCTCCTGCCGCCTTTTTGAGTTTCTGGAGATTTTCCATGGGAGCAGCGGGGTTCGGCGGCCCCGCCTTGGCGGCATGGGCCATCGGTATTGCCGGCTTCGGTGCGGCTCCTCTGCTCATCGGCACCATGGGTCTCGCCGGGGCGGCCGTGATGGCCCGCTTCATGAAGGAGACCCGTCCGGATTTCCGCCGGACTGGAAATCCGGAGATCCATCAATAACAATTTTGAGTCATGAACATGACAAACAAACAAAGATTTACTCACGCTTTCTTTACTGCGGCGGCGATTTTCACTCTGCTGCTTACCGGCTGTCTCGGGGTATTCCAGGAAGTCTCCCAAAGTGAAGACGGCAAGACGAAGACGTTCGTGCGTCTCACCATGAGCAAGGCCATGGTGGAATCCATGGATGCCATGGGCGGGGAGCCCACCGATACCGATGAAATATTCGACCTGGAGGACGCACCCTTTGATCCCGAAAACATACCCGGACTCGATAACGTGGTTGTAGAGCAGGTGAATAACGAGGTGGATCTCGGTATCCGTTTCGGCGGTGTCATCGCCGATCTTCCGGCGGGGGTTCAGCCGGAGGATGCACCGTTCATCCCCTTCCAGGAGGGACGAAATCTCATCATCGCCCTGCCTCCCATGGGTGAGGACGAGGAACCGATGGACCCCCAGTCCGAGCAGTTCGCCGG
>JARGFR010000097.1 GCA_029210985.1 Spirochaetaceae bacterium
GAGGAGTTGGTCTGGGCCGTCGAGCACCTTCCGCCCATACCCCGAACCCCCGCCGAATCGGCCCTGGCCGGCGCTCTGGCCGAAGAGGCCGCCCGAATCGCTCTGGAGCGTCATTCCGGGCGTATCCGCACACTCTACGGTCCGGGTGGTAAAGTCCGGACAGCCGAAGGTAAGGACCTCACCGGCATCACTCTGCTGATCGCCACAGGCGGGGCACTGGTGCGGCTGCCCGACAGGATCGGGCGCCTGCGCCGGGTTCTCTCGGCGATGCGGAGAGATGTGCTCTCTCCGCCGGCCGAGGTGGATATCGCCTTTGACGACGACTATCTGATGTCGGCCTGCGGAGTGCTCTCGAGAACGTGGCCCGATGCCGCCTTCACCATCCTGATGAAATCCTTAGGTTTAGAGGCTCCCTTATGAGCGGACCTGTCATGCGCATCGATCTGGACGCGATTGAAGAAAACGCCCGGACCATCGTCGGCTTCTGCGCCGAACACGGCATTGAAGTCACCGGCGTCACCAAAGTCACCTGCGGCATGCCCGCCGTGGCGAGGGCTCTCATCCGGGGCGGTGTGACGGCCATCGGTGAGTCCAGGCTGGAGAATATCCACCGCATGCGGGCCGACGGAATCACCACGCCGTTCTGGCTCCTGCGCATCCCTCCCCTCTCGGCGGTGGATGAAATCGTCACGTCGGTGAATGTCAGTCTCAATTCGGAAATGGGCGTCATCCGCGGTTTGTCGGCGGCGGCCCAAGAGCGCGATCTGGTTCATGACATCATTCTGATGGTGGATTTGGGAGACCTCCGGGAGGGCATCTGGCCCGATGACTTAATGACCGTGGTCGGCGAAGTGAGGGACTTGCCGGGGGTACGCTTGAGAGGACTGGGCACCAACCTGACCTGCTACGGCGGCGTTCTCCCCACCAGGAAGAATATGAATCGCCTCGTGGCCTACCAGAAGGCTGTGGAAGATGCCTTCGGTATTCGTTTGGACATTCTCTCCGGCGGCAACTCCAGTTCGCTGGATCTGCTTAGACGCGACGGCATTCCTTCGGAGGTCAACAACCTGCGTCTGGGAGAATCCTTGATGCTGGGACTCGAGACCGCCAATCAGACACTCTGGCCCGGTGCCAGAAGGGATGCCTTCATCCTGGGTGCCGAACTCATCGAAGTGAAGAAAAAACCGTCGGTACCCGTCGGCGAGACGGGCCTGGACGCCTTCGGTGAAAAGCCGGTGTTTCGGGACAAGGGTCCGATGATTCGTGGAATCCTCAATATCGGGAGGGAAGATGTGAAAACCAACGGGCTGACGCCTCTGGACGACAAAGTGGAGGTGATCGGCTCCTCCAGCGACCATCTCCTGGTGGATCTCACCTCAGTCACGGTGCCGAGGAAGGTCGGTGACGAGGTGAGTTTCCTGCCGGATTACGGTGCGCTCCTGGCCGCTATGACCTCATCCTACGTCCGGAAGGAACCCCATCGGTCCGGGGCTCCGCTGGAGAAGAGGGGACTCTCAATCGCCGTTTTCGGGGAAACCTCGTCGGATATCGCCGACATCCTCACCGAAGACCTCATATCTTTGGAGGCCGTCACTGATGTTGTTCGCGTATCCGACACCGACGATGTTTCGGAATTCAGCGGGCTCATACTCTGTTGCGGTCCCGACGGAAGCCTGCCCGGGCTATTGGCGAAATCTCCGGCGGCCACCGGTCCTCTGGGGCTGATTTGGTTCACCCAGACACCGGAACTCAGCCCACTGCTGGAAACGTTCATGCAGCCCGAAATATTCACTCCGGAGAACACTATATTGATTGGATTGAGAGAAGCCGGACCGAAGACCATGGGTCTGATCGAATCCAGGGGGATCGGAGTCAAAACGATGGAGGATATAGACCTTCTGGGACTGCGTCAGGTGATGAGAAGCGCCCTGGAAAAAGCCTCTTCGGGAACCGGAGGGGTGATTCTCAGATACGACGCCGCGGTCACCGACGGCGGGAACGAAGGATTGACAAAGAGGGAAACTTATCTGGCTATGGAACTTGCCGCCCGCAGCGGCGTCTTGAGGGGCATGGACATCTCAGGCTCGCTTCCCGTCGTGAATGCCGATGACGCGGCGGCTCTGCGCAGATATGTGGGTACGGCGTTTGGAAAGAAAATACTCAACCACTGGGCCAAATGAGACCCAGGGTCGTACCGCAGCGAAGCGAGGAACGATCCCGACACATTTCGGCCCGACATGCTTCTAAGCGAGAATATCGATATTCCGGCCCAGAGCCGGATCGGTTATCATCTGGGCACTGGCAAACAGCTTATCCAGGGCCTGAGCCTGAACATCCGCATTGTGCAAGGACATCTTCTGAACTTTCATACTCGCCTCCTGCATAAGGGAGGACTGACTCATTCCTGTTGAAATACCGGCAATATCCATGACGCTATCCTAATACATTCCAAAACAAATTACTCGCGATTCGGTCAAACTAATGGACGCCGTTTCAAAGGCATGCTCATGCACCGTGGGCCGCCGCGGCCCCGCACCAACTCCGAACCCTCGATTTCCACCACCTCAACACCGTGCCGTCTGAGGGTTTCATTGGAGTGAAAGTTTCTCTTATAGGTGACCACAAGACCCGGAGCGAGGGCTAAGGTGTTGGTGCTGTCGTTCCACTGTTCCCGGGCGGCGGTAAAGCTGTCTTCGCCTCCGCTCTGTATCAAGTCAACGGAAGGCAGTCCCAGAACGTCTTTAAGAGCATCGCCCAGACTGGGTTCGGAGTCGATACGAAGATTTTCACCTTTCCCCGGTGACAGGCGGAACACTTTGACGCTTTCCTTAATACCCGGGAATATGGTGAATTTATCCGTATCCAACATCGTAAACACCGTGTCCAGGTGCATATATGCCCGGGCATTGGGTATCTGGATAACCAGGACTTCCCGGAATCCGGAATCGGATTGAAATAGACGGCCGGCAAGCTTCTCGATGCCTTCACTGGAGGTTCTGGCGCTGCAGCCCACGGCCAACACAGTCGGTGAAAGAACCAGAATATCACCGCCTTCAATGCTGTCCAGATCGTCGGGTGAATACCATGCCCGGTCTTTCACCCCGGAGAATCTTGGATGGTGCCGTCTGAGGGCGTCCAGGATCAAGGTTTCTCTGGACCGCGCGGCTGTCTTCATGGCATTCACCGCGATTCCGTCACCGATCATGGCACCGGGATCCCGGGTGAAATAGAGGTTCGGCAGCGGATTGATGTAGTAGGGAAAATCATCCTTGATGTAATAGGAGAGCCGTTTCTCATCTTCTGTGTGGGGGACTTCTTCCTTGCGCAGGCCGCCGATGAGAATCTCCGAGAGCTGAGCTTCCGACTTGCCGGTCAGAAGCATCCGAATATCGTCCCGGAGACGCTCGTCGGGAATCCGGCTGTTCTGCAGCACTTTATCGGTAATACTTTGACGAACTTCCGTGACGGCCAGCACATCCTGGAGGAGTTCCCCATAGTAAAGAATCTCACATCCCCTTGCCCTGAGGGACTCGGCGAAGAGATCATGCTCTTCCTGTATACGGTCCACCCAGGGAATGTCGTCAAACAGCAATTCTTCGAGAAACTGCGGAGTGAGGGTCTCAAGCTCCCGGCCTGGACGATGAAGAAGAACGGTTTCCAGCGGGCCGATTTCGGAATGAACGGCAAATGAAGTATCGGACATGGTGGAATTATAGTCCGGCTCAGCCACACTGCACAAGCATATTACTACACCAGTAGTGATATAACGAGCAATATGGCCGGCGGCAAAACCTGTCGGCCGACGATACTGTGTCTCAGAGGGTCCCGGTGAGAATTCGCTCCAAATCAACCCAATCCCGAATTTCCCAATCAGGCTGAACGTCACTCTTGTTGGGAATCGATTCGGGATTGAACCAAACCGAAGGTATGCCGTAACCCACACCGCCGGCGATATCCGAACTGACCGAATCTCCGACGACAAGCATCCGGTCCTTTCGCCTCTCATCCAGTTTTCGGCACATATATTTGAAGAAGTCCGGCGACGGTTTCGCCGCACCGGCATCCTCGGAAATGATGACGTATTCAAATTTTTCCAGGATTCCCGCCGCACGCAATCGCCCGTATTGAACATCCCGTATACCGTTGGTAATGACGGCCAGCCGATAATCCCGAGGAAGGGAATCCAGCATCTCCCGGGCGCCGTCCATCATGTGCCCGCTCCGGGCCAGCGCGGAAAGGTAGGCGTCACTGAAATCCGATCCGGACATCTCCAAGCCGAATAACGCGGCCAATTCGTTGAAACGCCGCACGCGGAGTTTCTCCGAGCTGACTTGACCAAGCTCGAATTGCCTCCAGAGTGCCGAATTGATTTCCCGATACGCGTGGTGCATTTCAGGAGACAAAGAGATACCGAAGGAATCGGCGGATACGGCGAGGGAATGGGATTCCGCCGCATCATAATCAAGCAGTGTTCCGTCGGCGTCGAAGAGAATCCAGTCAAATCGTCGTTGCATGAATAGATTATATAATGGGGAGCCCGGCGGCACAGCGGGTTCGGAATAACCGCCTTGTGAAGATTCTCAACAAAACTTCTCAGAAAAAAGGGCCGCCGAAACCGGCGGCCCTAAAATCACTGTTTCTTGAAAACCCAGACTAGCGTCGGGGTACCGCTGTCAAAGCACCGTTGATGGTGAGGATGTCGTTCTCAAGAGAGGCATCCAGTGTTCCGTCGAAGTAATACAGGGAATCGGGCTGAGCGCCGTAGGGGACGATATCACCGGTCTTCCTGTCCACACCCTCGGTGACGATTTTGCCGCCGGCGATGCCGCTGTCCCAGACTTTGTCCCAATCTACCGTGGCTGCGGTGCCGTCGGCGGAGAAATCGGTGCTGAGCACTTGGGGTCCGCCGCCCTGGATGTAGCCGATGTTTCGGCGTTCATACTGACCGTCGGGGAATGTCAGTTTGCCGTTCTTGTCGGTTACGATGCGATAGGCGGAGCCGCGGTGAGCAAACTGCATGGTGATGGTACCGTCCGAGGCCTTAGACACATCCAAAGCATCCTCTTCGACGGCTTCATAAGGATTTACGGCATAGAGGAAGAGACCGCGGAGACCGGCTGAAAGGGTGGTTTTTCCTTCCACATCATACAAATAAGCATGAAAGACTTGGGTGGAGCCCTGAGCGGAAGCACCGGTGGTTTCATCCGGCTGGTCCTTATCCACGGCCAAGTACCTCATATTGCCCGAGAAGCTGAAATAGTTCTCCGAATCCGGCGCGGCGACATTCAAACGGTAGTCGATCTTCAAATCCTCACTGCCGTCGGAAACGGGGGCGGTTACGGCGGGAGCCTCGGCCACGGCCGCCGGTGCGGGTTTGCTGCAGCCGGCGACGGCCACAACGGTAAGAACGATGACTGCAATTAACGCAAAGCCTAATTTTTTAGTATTCACTGGAATTATCTCCTTTTTCCTAGAATATTTCACTCTACTGTTCATGGTCAATCGATAATATTTAATTCTATTCAATAAAGGCAGTTAATATATTTTATATTATATTCATACGACGGAATATAATCGATTTGAAATTCGCTTGATCAGACAGCTGCGGTATGTCTTTCCCGACGTGACGAACCGCTGAAAGATTGATGAGGAACCGCACAGTCGATCTGGAGAATCAACATCTGGCTTGTGAAACGGCGGAAAATTATCCTGAATATCATGGGATCCGGGAGATCACGGGACAAAATCATTTTACTCTGTGCCGCAGGGATTCTCCTTGCCGGGATGATAGGTTTATGGCTCTCATCAAGATTGAAATCCGATGAAAAGGCACCCCCGCGGCCTGTACCTGTGGTGACAATCCGGCCCTCGGAAGCCGATCTTGGCCATCGGGTTGTCGTGCCGGCGATTCTGGAGACGGAAAAAACGGTGACGGTGGTTCCCCGGGTCGGCGGCAGACTTCTTGAAGTCTATGTCGAAGAAGGTGATAGGATCTCCAAGGGCGACGTCCTGGCCAAGGTGGATTCTGAGCCCTACGAATTGGATTTTCGCGCCGCCGAATCGGCATGGCTGCTCTCAGAGAGCGGTTTGACCCGTATCCGCAGTCTTCATGACGGTGCGGGCGCCAGTCTGCAGCGGCTGGATGAAGCACAAACATCCCGAGATGCCGCGTATGCGTCCTACAAACTGGCCCAGATGAAGCTGGATTATGCCGAAATCAGGGCTCCTATGAGCGGAATGATTCTGCGAAGATTTGCCGATTCGGGCAATTCGGCCTCGACGGAGGTTCCTCTGTTTACCATCGTGGATGTGAAAGAACTCCGTATTGCGGCTCAAGTACCGGAGAAATACTGGGATCAATTTGCTTCGGCGGATAGTATAAACGTTCATGTGTCTCGGCCGGATTCCGATATCCGTGAGGTCAGAGACGCGAGAATAATCCGGGTTTCACCGGTGATAGATTCCCTGGGCGGGACGTTTGAAGTGATATGCTCTCCGTCGGTTTCAATTCCCGGCACAGATCGTCGGTCCGGAGATGAAAACAATGCCGCATCCTGGCCCCTGGGTACTCATCTCACGGTGGAATTCACCCTCGATCCCCGGAAAAATTCGAGGTCTCTCCCGCTGAATGCTCTGGACGGTGATGAATATATCTGGCTGGTCCGTCCCGGGGAAGGAACAGTCCAACGTCTTGATGCCTCAGAACTGTACCGTGACGGGAACAGACTGGCGCTTCCCGAGTCTTGGCCTGACGGGGATTATGTTCTGGAAGGACATCATCGCCTTCATGACGGACAACCGGTCATCAGCTACGGAACGGACACATAATATGGGACTGAGCGCATGGGCACTGCGCCACCCGATACCGGTCGCCGTTGTTACCGCCGGGGCTGTTTTGCTCGGCATCATCGCCCTCACCGATCTCAATCGCGAATTCATCCCGCCGATCGTGATGCCGACCGCAACGGTGGTGACACTTTGGCCGGGTGTGGGCGCGGAAGATGTGGAACGGGAAGTCACATCTGTTCTGGAAGACTCATTTGCCACGCTGACCGGTTTGGAAAACCTCTCCTCCGAAAGCCGGGAGGGGCTCAGCATCATACAGATACAATTCAACGAAGACACGGCTATAGATACCTCGGTACAGGAAATCCGGGGCAGAGTGGATACCGCGACGGCGGATCTGCCGGAGAATCTTCAAGGACGGCCGATCGTGTCCTCCTGGGGAGCATCCGATCTTCCGGTGATGAGCTTCGCTGTTTCGGGCCCCTGGGAACCGGATCGGATATCGCGGTATGTCGACGATGTTGTCGTTCCCGAGCTCTACAAGGTAAATGGTGTTGCCGAGGCCATACAGATGGGCGACAGGCGAATTGGAATGGAAATCCGCTTGAACCTCGATTCTCTTGCCGGTGGAACGGCCATCGACGTATTGGGTGCAATACAGAGTCGAAATACATCCCGGCCCGCGGGACTGGTAGAGTGGAATGAAGGAGAATGGGCCTTCGGTGTTTCCGGTGAGCTCAACGACTTTTCCAAACTGGAAAGCCTGACTGTCGGTTCGTCGGAGGTCTCTCCCATCAGACTGGGTGATGTCGCCCGTATAAGTGAACGCTATCGCAAGCCCAATGAGATTATCAGATCTTCCGGATCCGACTTGATTGTGGTCCAGGTTACCAAGAGAGAGGACGGAAACGCCATTTCCATGAGTCGGGAAATTCGCCGTCTGATGACCCGACTGGAAAACGAAAATCTCGGATATCGGTTCATCCTCCTGCACGACGACAGCGAAACGCTGAAGAATTCGTTGAAGACGGTACTCAATTCGGCCTTTAGCGGCATCACGATGGCGGTGGGGCTGATTTGGCTGTTCCTCCGAAATTGGCGATCCACTTTGGTGATTGCGGTTTCATTGCCTGTCAGTCTTGTCATCACATTTGCCGGTATGAGGCTGGCCGGACAGTCTATCAACGTCCTGACCATGGCGGGGATGACGGTGTCGCTGGGTATGGTGGTGGACGCGTCCATCGTGATTCTGGAAAACATCCATCGAAGGCGATTGGCCGGAGAGGAGGCGGATACTGCGGCCAGGGAAGGGGCGTCCTCGGTGTCCGGCGCCGTAATCGCTTCCACGACGACATCCGTCAGTGTGTTCGCTCCGATGATATTTCTGACGGGTATTGTCGGGAGCGTCATGAAAGATCTTTCGGTCACTCTCGTCCTCTGTCTGGGCGCCTCTCTGTTTTCGGCCCTGTTCCTTGTGCCCATTTTGACCCGCAGGGGCATGATGGCCGACCGGGAGCCCGCCAGGAAGGTTCGTCATGGTCGTGGGATGAGACGACTGGAGGACAGTTATCGAACCAGCCTTCGACGTTCCATAGGAATGGGCGGCACGGTGATTTTCGCCGCCGTGGTGATTCTCGTCGTCAGTATTCTGGCGGCCGACATGATGGGAATGACCTTCATACCCGCCGCCGACTATGGTGAACTGTTCGTTTCGATGGAACTCCCGCCCGGATCGTCCCTGGAAGAGAGCGCCGAGGCCGCGGATCGGGCGGAGGCCGTCATCCGAAGCGAAGTACCGGAACTCAAGGAAGCCGTCTTCTATATCGGGATGGAGGACGACCTCTCCGGCGATGCCAGGAAGAGAGAGGCTGTCTGGGGGCAGCTGCTGCTGAAGGCTCCAAGGCGGAGAAATCGGGACTTCACGGAAATCATCGGGCATCTCAACAATGTGCTGCCCGACGCATTGCCCGGTATCTCCGTTCTGGTTCTGAACGGCGGATTCGACCGTATGGTTTCCATGGGTACCGACGGGTCGGGATATCGGGTGGAGCTAGCCGCCGAATCATGGCCTGCGCTGAAAACTGCGGCGAAACAAATCGAAGACATCCTCGCCGCCGACCCTGACGTCCTCCACGTGGCCCGGGATGTGGGAGAAAACCGTCGTATCATCACCGCGGAACTGGATGGTGATGCTCTGGGACGCACCGGCATACAGTCCTCCGTTGCGGCACTGACGGCGCGAATTGCTTTCGAGGGAATCGATGTGGGTACCTACCGTCCCGAAACCGGTGAAGATAAAACCATCAGGCTCGTGACTAACCTGGACGGTCTGTCACCGAATTCAAGTACGCTGCCCAGGATACATCTGAAAACCTCCGCCGGAACCATCGTTTCATTGGACTCATTGACCGAGATACATCCGGAAACAGGATTATCGGCCATACGCCGGCGCGACAGAGCGCGCACCCTCACCGTTATCGGCTACACTCGCGATGAAAATATCCGGGGCGTGTCCGATCGACTGAACGCGGCACTTGAAAAAGAACCGTTGGATCCCGATGTGGGACTGCGTGTCCGGGGCATCGGAGGACTGGTCGAGGATTCCATCGGCCGAATGGCCTTGGTATTGGGGGTATCGCTGTTTCTCGTTTATGCCGTGATGGCCATTCAGTTCGAGCGCCTCGTCCAGCCCCTGATTATCATGGCGTCGGTTCCTTTCTCGTTCATCGGAACGATAGTCGGCCTGGCCGTGTTTGGATCGAATATTTCACTCATCTCTTTCCTGGGCATCATTGCCCTTGGAGGAATCGTGGTGAACAACTCCATTGTTCAAGTCGATCGAATCAATCAGCTGCGTCGAAGCGGCATGAAATTGGATGATGCGGTCATCGAAGGCGCCGCGACCCGACTCCGGCCCATTCTCATGACCACCCTCACAACCTTCTTCGGGGTTTTGCCTCTCTCCCTTGCCGACGGTCCCGGTGCCAGGATCTACGCTCCTCTCGGTCAGGCCATCGCCGGCGGGCTGATTACCTCCACGCTGGTGACCCTGTTTCTGATTCCCATCATCTACCGCAAGGTGGAAGCCCGAAGGATGAACAAGATAAAGCAGGAGTTATCCGCGGCATAAGGGATTAGTCGGACAGCAATCGGCGCTTGCCGACATACCATGCCGCCACGCCGGAGAGAACGTTGGCGCAGGCCAGGCCCGCCATCATCCCGATGAACGGTGCGTCGGGTGCCGCCAGTCTTCCAATATAAGCACCCGGAATCATCAGGAGACCCGTTGCCGCCGCGTTGAGTGCCAGAGAACGCATCGGTCGTCCGACGGCATTCAGCGTCACGGAGGTCCAAGTCAGAATCAGGACACCAAAGGATGATAGAAATGCGGCCCGGAGATAGATCGTGCTCAGCCTGACCACTTCGGCATCGTCACTGAAGATACCGACGAGGGACGGCGCGGAGAACCATATACCGGCGGCCAACAGTGCACCGTAGACCAAACTGATGGTCAGAACCGAACGCCGTACCGTTTCAACCCGATCGGCCCGGCCCGCACCGTAATTCTGGGCGATGAGGGTCAGAATGGAAAAATTGAACGCCCAGGCCACCATAAGGGGAACCGACTCCACCCGTCCTCCGGCCGCGACTGCGGCGACGCCCACCGTGCCTGCGGCGGCGGCCGCCATGGCGGTGAGGACGGCTCTGAGGAAGGACGGCATCAACTGAGTCAGGGCGGTCGGCACTCCGATGAAGAGTATACGGAGCCAGGTTTTCCATATTTTCCTGATGGTTTCGAGGTTCTTATCGATGAGACCGGCCCGGATATTGAATGTCAAAGTCGCGGCCATTCCGAATCCTCTGGAGATAACCGTTGCCAGGGCCGCACCGGCAATACCCATGGCCGGAATGGGGCCGGCTCCGAAAATCAACAGCGGATCGAGAACCACATTGCCCACGGCGCAGATAATCATGACGATGGACGGACGTATCATGTCGCCGGTGGCCCGAAGGTTCGAGTCGCCCACCGGCGGGGTCATCACGACGATGGACCCGGCATACCAGATGGTCATGTACTCTTTCACCAGAGGAAGGACTTCCTCGGATGCCCCCATGGCGAGAAAGAGGGGCCTCATGGTCAGCAAACCGATCGCACCGACGAGGGCGGTGAGCGTCAGAGACAAAAGAAGTCCGTGGGTAGCCGCCCTTTTCACTCCTTCATCATCACCGGCGCCGAAGGCGCGGGCCAGGATGGATCCGGCTCCCATCGCCACTCCCGACGCCAGAGCTCCCACCACCATGACAACCGGAAATGTGAAGCCCATGGCCGCCAGCGAATCGGTCCCCAGCCGAGAGACAAAATATGTATCGGTAAGATTGAATGCCGTAATGGCTAGAAATCCGGCGATGCTTGGAATGGTGAGGCGTATCAAATGACCGGCTACCGGGCCGGAAGTCAGAGGTCGGGCCATAATTCCGTCAGTGTATGGATAGTTTAACCCGGCGCATAGACCCGGGGAGTCAGGACACGAACGACTCCCACTTCACATCAAATGTCTTCTCAAGAATAAGCCGGGCCAGATCCAGAACACCCCGTCCAAGAGTCTCAATGAGGGCGGAATCCGATGTGGCGACAAACTCCAGGTTCCGTTCTCTGATGGCTTTATCACCGGAAGGAGTCACTGCGATGGTGATGGACCGCATAGCCGTTCTTTCACGAAGATATCCGGCATGATCCCTGCTGTGGGAAACCGGAGAATCGAACGCGATGAACAGGGATGTCTGATCCAGGGACTTCAAGGTTTCTGAGACAAGGTCCAGAGATCGTCTCATCACCGCCTCAGCGTGAACCCGGCCATGAAGGGCTCCGATGTCCCGGATGATGCCGTCGTCGGCTTCGAATACCGGAATGCCGGCGATGTAATTCGCCACGGTCAGAAGGACGTTATGACCGTCCACGGCAAGACTGTGCCCCTTCAGGGCGCTCGGACCGACTATAAGTTGATTCCTTCGTGAAGAGGCGGCTGTGGAGGAGACGCCTCGGAACAGGAGAAGACGATCCTTCCTGTCAAGCTGATAGCGATCACCAACGAGCTTCACCGAGGCGCTGCGGGAATATCCTCGATCATAAAGCCAGCGGAGATCGGAGGATGCCTGTCGGAGTTCCGGGGTGAACACAGTTCCATTATAACCCGCCGGAAGTCGTCGCGGCTGCGATCTGTCTCTTGAAAAAACACGTACCCGATCTCATACTCATCTTTAGAGGAAAAGGTGATGTTTAAGGATGAATCCGGGCCAATAGAAACCTTCGAATGGGGTGTTTATCGCATTCGCGGGAGAAAGTACGGCAAGGATGTCAGAATCGTGGGAAGTGACGCTTCAAAATGGAAGGAACGCAAAGGCCATGAACTCACCCCGGATATGATTACCGGAATAGACGGTCAGGATGTCGAGGTTCTCATAATCGGCAATGGTGTAAATCGCCAGCTCCATTGTCCCGAATCAATCAGAAACGCCGTACTCGAAATGGGAATTAAGGATCTGGTCGTCCTCCCTACTCCCGATGCCTGCCGCCTTTACAACGAGCTCTATTCCAAGGGAACGAAAACCGCGATGCTGGCCCACGGTACATGCTGATTGAGAAAATGATATGAATTGGTCCGATCATTCTTCGACCTTTAGCCCGGCAACGATTTTAGAATGCCCAAAAGCTTAGTTCTTTGTTGGACCTCTAAAAACCGGATTCGCCTCTTAGGCTTTTTGGTAGAGCCAAATCCGCTCCTTCGACCTCTTTAGCGGGGTCGTCCAACGGCGGTTCACAGTCCTCTCCGACGACACACTCAGC
>JARGFR010000098.1 GCA_029210985.1 Spirochaetaceae bacterium
GTGACATCGGCCAGACGCTTCTCCAGTCTGGCGTGAATCTTCCGGTAATTGCCCTGTTTATCACCCGGCCGAGTGCCGTAAGCGCCGGCATCTCCAAAATAATAGAGGAACAGTTCCCTGAACCGGTCCATGGAAACCGTCTTTTTATCCAGTGCCTTCCAGTAACGATCCTGATGGCGTTCGGCGATATCGGAGTAGAGAAACCCGTGGATGCTCCAGTCGAAGATATTCCGATCCTGGAACTCCCGGGTGAGTCCGCTCTCGAGGTGCGACCAAAAACCATCGGTCTGTCGGCCTATGCCGTGGAGAACAACAATTCTTATTCGCCCGGGCTGCCTGTTCACATCATTATGCGCATTAGCGGTCAATTACTGACGGGAATCTGCCTGGTGACCGGTGAGATAACAACGTAGCTTGATTCGTATCCCGGGAAGGCTCGTACTTTTTCGGCATAATTTTCGGCCTCGTCTTCACCGTCGAACGCACCGATTCGCACACGGTACCAGGTGTCACCGTCCACTATCCGAATCTGCACGGCGGCCGGAAAACCCTTGGCGGTCAGTGCATCGCGAATGCCCTCGGCCCGGGTCATATTCCCGGATGAGAACACCTGCACCCAATACGCATTTTCCCGGACTTCCCTGAAGGCCGCGGCCGTCGGTTCGTCCACTTTAGCCGGCGGGGGGGGAGCTGCCGACACCGGCTGCCGGATCGCCACCGGTTCGGGGATATCCGCGTCATCCTCCGGCAGTGCGCCGGTGCCCGTATAATCGGCGACAAAATCACCCTGCAGCGCTTCGGCTTCTTCCAGGGGCGGATAGGCGGCGCCTTCTCTGGCCCAGCTGATGGGGTCGAATTCCTCCGTCGATGTCGGTACTCCCCTGGACGAGAGGGCGGTACTGAAGTTTATCGGCCCGGCGTCATCCTGCTTCTGCATCAGGAACAATCCGGCGGCCAACGCGATGGCCAGTATTCCCAATATTCCCAGAATTGCAATTAATGCCGGATTCTGTGTATTTTCGGCGCTCATTGATTTTCCCTCCCGATCCTCTTGAGGCGACGGAGGACCCGTTCAAGTGATGCGTTGACGGAAGCATCATTTTTTGAGTTCCTCACGCTATAGATTTCGGCGTGTTGGGAAAAAACCTTAGGATTCAGCGCTTTTTGGCTGCGAAACCGGTCTTTGAGCTCCTTCCAGGGCCGATTATCCCGTTTCGCGACCCGTTTCTTGCGAACCCGACGAGGGGCGGACACCCAAATGACGGCGTCACACTCTTCGTGAAGCTTTGTCTTGTGAAGGTTGATTGCATGAATGGCTGCGGGAGTCTCCTTATCCTCCGCTATCCACTCACGGGTTTTCTCCTCAATCCACGGATAGGTGACCTCTTCCAGCCTTCTCAAGGACTCTTCATCGGAGAACACTAGGTGTCCCAGGGCTTTGCGATCGATATGACCGTCCACGAGAAGACCGTCACCGAATATGTCGACAATTTCCCGTGTCTTCTCCTTCAAAGCGCGGTGGGCCACGATATCCAGATCCAGAGTTCTCCAGCCCCTCTCTTCCAGAAGACGGGCCACGTGACTTTTCCCCGAACCGATTTTGCCTGCGATTCCAATCAGCATGTTGAGTCCTAGTGGATGTCGCCCCAGGAGGGGCCGGTTTCCACGCTTGTTCTCAGGGGAATCGACAGTTCGACGGCCCCTTCCATCGTCGTTTTCAGAAACCTCGAGACCTCGTCCACTTCGGATTCGGGTACTTCCAGCAGCAGCTCATCATGCACTTGAAGCAGCATCTTCGCCGAAGAATGGTGCTCCCTGATCCCCGAGTCCACGGCCAGCATAGCGACTTTCATGATATCCGCGGCGGTTCCCTGGATGCGGGAATTGACCGCCGCCCTCTCGGCGGCGGATTTTTCCACACGGTTCCGGCTGTTGATGCCGGGCAGAGGCCGGAAACGCCCGTATAGAGTACGAACTCCCCCATCGGCTTCAGCCTGGGAGACGGCCTGCTCCACAAAAGTTTTTATGCCGCGATACGTGGTGAAGTAAGCATCGATGAAGTGCTTGGCTTCCTTCCTGGAGATTCCCAGATCGTTGGAGAGCCGGAAGGCGCTCATCCCGTACATGACGCCGAAATTTACCGTTTTGGCCATTCTTCGCTGGTCCGGGGTGACATCGCCGGGATCCACACCCAGGAGCAGCGCCGCGGTACGGGTATGAACATCCACTCCCTCACGGAAGGCATCGGAGAGGGCCTGATCGCCGGACATGTGCGCCAGCACCACCAGCTCGACCTGGGAATAATCGGCCGACACGAAGAGATATCCGGGTCGGCTTTTGAAGGCCTTTCTGATGCGTCTGCCGTTTTCATCCCGCACCGGGATGTTCTGGAGGTTCGGATTGTTGCTGGATAGGCGGCCGGTGGCCGCGCCGGTTTGTGAGTAGCTGGTGTGGATACGCCCGTCGTCGGGATGAACCAGCTGAGGCAGAACATCCACATAGGTGGATTTAAGCTTTGTCAGAGACCGATAAAGGAGAATTTTTTCCGGAATTGGGTCTTCTTTCGCCAGATCGGTCAGCACGGAATTGTCCGTGGAAAAGCCTGTTTTGGTTTTCTTGCCGGGAGTCAGTCCACGCTCCTGGAACAGGACGGTCTGGAGCTGCTTGGGCGAGGCGATGTTGAACTCGTGTCCGCATAATCCGTGAATTTCCTTCACCAGATCGTCGACACCTCTGCCGAGTTCTTCTCCGTAGGATTCGAGTTCAAAAATATCCAAACCGATGCCCTCGGCCTCCATCCCGGCCAGGATGGGCTGAAGGGGCATTTCCATATCCCGGAATATGGCCATACGCTTCGGATCGGCTTCCAGTTCACCGGTGAACACCCCGTAGAGACGGAAGGTGATGTCGGCATCCTCGGCGGCATACCGAACCGCGTCATCCAAGGGGACGGCGGAAAAGTCTTTGCCTTTGGGAACCACATCTTTGAACGACACGGTCTGGACTCCCAGGTACCGGTCCGCCAGGGCATCCATGCCCACCGGAGAGGATGCGTCCAATACCCATCCGGCGATCATTGTGTCGAACCATGCTCCGCCCAACTTCACGCCGGCCCGTCGCAGCACCTTCATGTCGTATTTGAAGTTCTGCCCGATAATTCGGATTTTTCCGTCCGCCAGTAAATCGTTCAGCCAGTCCACCACTTCGCTCTTGTGCAGGCAGGGTCCGTCGGGCCGCCGAATGGGCAGATAGGCCGCTTCGCCCGCCTTGATGCAGATGGAAAGGCCCACAAGATCGGCCCGCATGGCGTCGAGATTGTCGGTTTCCGTGTCCAGCGCGACCATGCCCGCCTGTCGTACGGCCTCCCCCCATGATTCCATCTCTTCTTTGGTGAGTATGGGGATATAGTTGACCTCAGGATTCCGGCGAGCCGGCACCGCCGCCGAGGCCGCTTCCGGCGCCGCTGCCGCGGTCCCGGAAGCGGCGCCTCCGGCCAAGGCCTCGGCCTCGTCGGCCAGGGTCCGCAGGTCTCTGTCCCGGAACAAACGGACGGCGGCGCCGATGGAGTCGCCATCAAGGGCGGCCGCCTCGGCCTTTTCAAATGCGTCCCAGGCGGCAGCCATATCCATGTCCGTCCGAATCGTCACCAGATCCTTGCTGAAGAACGCGTTTTCCCGGCCCTCCCGAAGCTTCTTGAGCCGGGCACCGGCGGCAGCCTTGTCCAGGTTGTCATAGAGGTTTTCCAGGGTCCCCCATTCGGCCAGAAGCGCCGCCGCGGTTTTCGGACCGATTCCCGCAACACCGGGGATGTTGTCCGAGGAATCGCCGATGAGTGCCAGATAATCGACAATCTGATTCGGCTGGACACCTTTTTCTTCCACCACTTCCTCAGGACCGACCTGTCGGAAACCGCCGCCTTTCTCAGGACGGAGCATCCGCACCTCGTCGCTCACCAGCTGCATCAAGTCCTTATCGGCGCTCACCAGCCGGCATGGGATGGCCTTCTCCCGGGATATCGCAGCCAGCGATCCAATGACGTCGTCGGCTTCAAATCCGTCAAACCGAACAACGGGAATGCCCAGGAGCGCCAGAATTTCTTCTATCAGCGGAACTTGGGCGTGCAGATCCTCGGGTGCGGCATCTCGTGTCGCCTTATACTCGGGATACATCTCATGCCTGAACGTGGGACCGATCGGGTCCAGCGCCACGATGAAACGTCGGGCCGCCAGGGATCGCCTCAGGGCGAAAATGGCCCGGAAGAAACCATGGACTGCCGATACATTATTGCCATCCCTGTCGGTCAGGGGCCGGTTGATGAAGGCGAAATAGGCTCGGTAAATGAGTCCGTAGCCGTCGAGCAGATAGAGCGTGTCGTTCATGTTTATGCAAACAAGTTTACATGAGCCGCCGTCGGATTGCGATAGATACCCTGCCCGGGGCGTCTGGGACGTCGACTATTGATTTCAGCTGAAGTTTCGCTCATCCGGTTCCGGAGCACGACGGCTAATTCCCTTCCCCGATTGGAGGCTCGGGATGCCCGATCCTCCAGGATATTCAAATCCGCCGAAGAATGACCGGCAGCCTCGGCATCCCGTCTTCGAGCTTCGGCCAGAAGTCGGCTGTCGGCCAGCCTGTCGGCGGCCGCTTCCGCTGCTTTGATAAGTTCGGACCACCTTGCCGCATTCCTGCGGACAGCCGAAGGGGAAAGATTCAGTTCTTCGGCCATCATTTTTTCCAGAAGATTGAGGACGTTTTCGTAGTCTTCCAGGGACTGCTCCCCGGATCGGATGATATCGGACCACCACTTCGGCAAGGTCATCCGGCGAGATTGACGCCGCCGACATTTTGCGGATTGACGGCCGTAGACTCGATGGCGGCCCAGGCTTCTCTGAGATCGGCCATGAGGTCGTGAACTTCGGTGAGACCGGAAGAGGCTTTGGTCATGTTGGAATCGACTAGCTTCTGATTGAAATACATGTAGAGGTGAAAGAGATTCTGGGCGATGTCTCCGCCTTTTTCGAAATCCAGAGAAACCATCAGTTCCGTGATGATGTCCTGTGATTTCACAATGGCATTGTGAACCAGATCGAGCCTTGGCTGACCTGAGTCCAATTCAGTCAAAGCGGTTTTAAGCTGCTTGAGACCCTCGTCATAGAGCATCACGATGAGCTGTCCCTGAGTTGCCGTCTTGATTCGGGTATGCCTGTAAGCGAGAAGTGGATCTGTTTTCATTAGGCGAATCTCCCTCTATTCATCCCCATCAGACTCTCATCTTCCGAAGACTCTTTTATATTCTCGGTAACGACCGCAGCCGACTTGATGAGCCATCGTCAATTCGACTCCATCAGTTCACCGACACTGACGATATGGTAGCCGTCATTCAGTAAGCCGTTGATGAGCAAATCGATCTTCCTGAAGAAATAATCATCTCTCCTCCCCGGTTTGCCGATTCGAATCGGAATAACGGATCCCGGACGGACCTCTTTCAAGAGGTTTTCCACAAGATCCGGACTTCTGCGATAGAGCGACCCAATCGCGCCGGAACCGTCCAGGACAACCCAATCCAGCGGATCGACATCCCTTCCGACATACACATAATTCATCCGCCGTGTCGCATCGAGTATGGAAGGACTGATAACATACCATGGCGCATGCCATATCGTGGAGACCTCACGGCCGGTTGCACGAAAGAATTCGTCTTCATTCCTGCCCATTCCCCGAACAACGAACTCCGAATCGATGCGATACCGGAAGTCCGTCATGTCCATGTGAGTGTAGAACAGGGAACCGACTTCATGACGGGATTCGGCAAGCAGACGTGTGGATTCGGGCTGACGTCTGATAAAATCCCCGCCGACGAAGAAAGTGGCCGTCAGATCGTAATCGGCGAGAACGCTGAGAACCTCACCCAACCCCTCATCTCCGTCCACGGCATTGAACACCAACGCGACTTCCCTGCTTCCATTCCGTGGTCCATGTCCGAAATAACCGATCTCGGAATCCATATCGATCGGATCGTCGGCGGCAACAGGATTGGGAACCGGCACGGAAGGGGCTGAAAAGAGCGGTCGGTTTCCAAAACCGTCCGTCGTTCTCACCATAATTCGATTGTCATAACCTGATGAACTCAGGTCTTCCAGATACACACGATGTCTCGAGGATTCCACGCCCGGGGTCTGAATCCCGCCGCCGGTACCTGCAGTCGCGGCAATCCATCGCTTTGCCGAAACATCCCATCGAAATTGCCGTCCTTCACTGACGGCGCCGATACTTCCTTCGCGGTCAAAACCGGCCGTATCGACCGATGAGAGGGCAATCAGCCGTGTGGAGTCATCTTCCAGCGAAAAGACTTCCGTCCTCTTCGCTCCGAGGATCACCATACTCTTCTCATCGATCCAGAACAGGTCCCTGGGATCGGAATAAGCCAGTCGATGCCGTTCGTCAAAAGAATCCGGATCAAGGAGCAGAATCTCCGTGTCTTTCAGAACGGCCAGGAGACTTCGGTCGGGAGACGGAACAAATCGTCTGATTCCATCCAGTTCCACCGGAAGGAAACACTCCTTGTTTCCCGTGAAGTTTGCCCCGGTGTCCAGTCTGTATAGTCGAGTCGATGCGTCGCCGCGGCGGCTGCCTCCGGCCAGGAGCAGAATATTCCCGTCGCTTCGCCACCAGAGCTGGAGTACGGTGTTTTCTCTGGGCAGGAGAAGGAAAGGAAGAGATATCCCTGCCTCATCGCCATTAAGGGGAAAGAGGAAGAGATTGCGGTCTTCTTTGAGCAGCAAAAGGGATTGGCCATCAGGCGCCGGCCAGAAAGCATCGAAGTGGGGATCGAATTCCACAGGGAGCAAGCCGGCGGTTCGTCCCGCCGGCAGGGGGTCGGCGTAAAATGACCGAGTAAAAAACTCCGACGGCCTGACCAATCGGACATGGGTTCCGGCAATATAGAACAGGGAGTCCGCACCCGCCCAACGTACGCTGGAAAGTGTTCCGGTTCCGAACTCCCTGTAGCTTTCATCCGGCAATCTGGATTCCTCGATATGCCGTAGAGACACATGGTAGAGCTTTCCGTCCCGTGAATAGAGGACATACCGGGAGTCGGGAGACCAGAGGGCGGGTGTTCTCCGATAGTTCAGCACATGGTTCTCGGATATCACCGTATGAAATCCGCGGACCGTATCATGGAGAACCAGTCGTCCCCTCACCGATCCCTCCGATTCCTGAGTGATGACCCATCGGCCATCCGGGGATGATGCGGCGGGAAGGACACGTCCGACGGGTATGGTGTCGCCCCGGAGGAATGAAGGCATGATGTTCAGTGTTCTCATCGATGAAGAATCGGCGAGGTTGGTGCGATGGAGACCGTATCGATTCTGAATCTCCAGAACACCGGACCGAACGAAGTATCGGGACTGCTCGGGAAAGTATGTCAGGGATCGGATATCCTCATCGGCGCCAATATCGGTGAGGAACAGGGTGTCGTAGGATCCCCAGCCGGGTTGGTCGACTGTCGACGTGAAAAGGAGTCTGTCATCGTCCGAGAGATCGGAAACCGCGAACTTCGGTTCGGCGGCGATGAGTGGCAACGACAGAGCCGAAATTATGAACAAGGATATCAGGACAGACTTCATCGCTTCTTTATCGACGGAAAATCCGGTGGGTATTAGAACAATTCGTAAAAATGATCCGGAGTATCAGCGTCGTCCCGCCAGAAAAGCATCCAGTTCGGATTCCAGGTCGTCCAGACGACCGGATATATCGTCCAATTTGCCCAGACCTTGCTTTTTGACGACTTTTTCGGTTTTTTCCAGAGATACGTCGACCATGGCGTCCCACTCATCCCGGGTTTGAATCACTTCAATACCGCACCAGGGACAGTGAATCCATTGAATTTCAAGGAGCTCTCCGCAGTGCCTGCAGAATCTCACTTTTTCCATGAGAAGAATTATAGTTTGCGGTGAAGATGAAAGGCAAACACCTTCGGCTCAAATCTCCACCAATGTCACAAGGACTTCGATGGCTTTCCATGTATTATCCGATATGTCCGGTCTTTTCAGCAGTCCGTTTGTGAGGGCATGGGCCACCGCCACCCCGGGATCCGCACCTTCCGTCCAGGTGACGGACGGCGTACCGGATAATCGCTTGATTTCGGACAGAGTCGATTGAGCGTCCTGGATGCCTTTTTTCCAACGGTTCACGACAGTCGAAACCAAACGCAGCCGGCTCTCCACTTCATTCGTTTCGGCTTTCAGAATAAGGCTTCGTAATTCATCATATACGTCGTCTTCGTATTTGTTTTGACTCACAGCAGCTCCGCGGCCAACTCCGCCAGGGGACTCCGCTCACTCTTTGCCAAAGTGATGTGCCCGGCGAGGGCCTGGCCTTTGAACGCCTCAACCAGGTACGTCAGCCCGTTGGACTCGGCATCGAGATAGGGACTGTCAATCTGATACGGATCTCCGGTCAGAACCACCTTCGAACCGTCTCCCGCCCGGCTCACGATGGTTTTCACTTCATGGGGGGTGAGGTTCTGGGCTTCGTCAATAATGATGTACTGCCTGGGCAGAGAACGCCCTCTGATATACGTAATCGCTTCGATCTCGATGATTTTGTTGTTCAGAAGCTGATCGATGCTCTTGAGATTCTGCTGCTTGGCCGAATCAATGATGTATTCCAGGTTGTCGAACACCGGCTGCATCCAATGAGACATCTTGGCCTGTTTCTGACCGGGAAGATATCCGAGGTCTTGTCCCATGGGAATGATGGGTCGACTGACCAGGACCCGTGAATAGCTTTTTTCTTCGAGAGTCTTTTTCAACGCGGCGGCCATGGCGAGAAGGGTCTTTCCGGTTCCGGCCTTGCCGACGAGGGTCACCAGGGGGATCGAGTCGTCCATAAGAAGATCGAAGGCCATACGCTGCTTGACGTTCAGCGGCTTGATGCCCATCACCGGCTCCTGCCAGGACTCGACATACCTGAGGAGTCCCTCGTCTTCCTGGCTTCTCCCGATATGAAGGGTTTTGGCCCCTTCCTTCTCCTTGCGGAAGAGAACATATTGATTTGGAGAAAGGGGACGTGCATCCCAGGCCATGCGGCCGGACATCTGGAAACCGGTCAGATCCTCGTCATTGATAGTGCTCTCCACGACACCCTCGTAGAGATGTTCCATACTGACTTTATTCTTTTCGTAATCCACGGCCTTGATGCCGAGTACCGCGGCTTTGATTCGGGCATTGATGTCCTTGGAAACGAAGAAAACATCGTTTCCCGACTGCATGAGTGAGAGGGCGCACAGGATGATCTTGTTGTCCATCTTGTCGATGGTGAGGTCTTTGGGGACCTTCGCGTCCTGAGCAAATCCCACTTTCAAGGTTCCGCCGGAGGGCAGCTTCACGCCTTCCTGCAGTTTGCCGCGCTTGGCAAACTCGTTGATGTAGCGAATGGCCTGCCTCGCGCTGCGGCCCCGTCCGGCATGGTCCCGCTTCAGATTGTCCAATTCTTCGAATACCCACAGCGGGATAATCACCAGTGAATCCCGAAAAGACATAAACGCGTCGGGACGATGAATCAGAACATTGGTATCTATAACAAAAGTTTTCTCATGATGTCTCAAGACAACTCCTCTGTTTCCGGGAAATCAATACCTGCTTGAGCAGCGATGGTCGATTGGTGATGAGGCCGTCCACTCCCCATTCGATGAGCCGGTGCATATCATCTTCATTATCGACGGTCCAGACCTGGGTTTTCCACCCCCTTGACCGCCATTTGCGAATCCGTCGGGGAGTCACGACCCGGATGAATCCGGCACGTTCCGGTATCTGCAGAACGCCTTCCGTCCGTCTCGGTTTTCGCGGACGGCCGAGCAGCGTTGTCAGGAGCACGGCGGCCACGCCGAATCTCGCCACCGAAACCGTCAGATCCGGCCGCAATCGGCGGAACAGCGACAAAGTGCGGTCCCGGAACGACGCGGTCCTGCAGCGCACTCCCGCATCCGAATCATCCAGGAGTTTGACCCATGCATGGACAATACGGGGTCCCGGGTCCTTCAGATCGACATTGAATTCCGCCGCCGGAAATTCGACAAGGGCTTCATCCATAAAAAGGGGCTGCTCCCGACCGTCGGCACCCCCGGAGAGTTTGAAACCGGACAACTCTTTTCGTGTGCAGTCCCGAATCGGTTTGGCCGGTCCTCCCAAACCGGAGAAATCGGCGTCGTGGGACAGGACGATGTGACCGTCGGAGGTCAATCTGACGTCGATTTCCAGAATATCGGCGCCTGCATCCAAAGCCGCACGAAGGGAGGATCGGGTATTTTCCGGCCCGGATTCGGGAGCTCCTCGGTGCCCGATGATAAGAAGGGAGCTCACGGCTTCTCCGTGCGTCCTTCCTTGTCGACGATCAGGATCTCTTCTTTCCCCTGCCAATCTCCCTCGCTCAGAGTGACTCCTTCGTCGGTTGAAAGAGACGGAGTGTCGGAAAGCGGAGGCGCCGGTGAGGTTTCAACATACCTGTCCACAGGGATGTATGCCGGCTCTGATGATGCATCAATTGCCCCGGCACCTTCGGCCACAGGAACGTCTTCTTGAATCTCAGCGGTTTGGAACCGACCGGCCGCCGCGTCGAGATCCTTGCTGATGGAATTGATGCTGTCCGCGACAAGCCTGGTCCGCTCCGAGCTCTCCCGAATCACGGCCATGCCGGTGCGGATTTCCTGACTTCCGGTGGAGACTTGACTGGAAACGTCCGAGGCGATGCCTACCGAGTTCCGCACCGAGTGGATATTTCCCGAAATATCGATGGTGCTGTCTTTCACCCGACTGGTGTAGTCCTGGAGTTCGTTCATCGCCTCCATCACCTGGGAACCTCCCTGGCTGAGTTCATTGATGCTGGCGGCCACCTCAGCGGTCCGCGTGATGACCCCTTTAATTTCTTCGTCGATCATCTCGAAAGATGAAATGGTTTCGGCGCTGGATTTCCCGGCATTGGTGATGTCGTCGATAATGGCTTTCAGATTCTCGCTGATGACTCGGGAGTTTTCTCCCGTGGTTTCCGCCAATTTCCGGATTTCATCCGCCACAACACCGAATCCGCGGCCGGCGTCCCCGGCATGAGCCGCTTCGATGGCTGCGTTCATCGCCAGCAGGTTGGTCTGATCCGCCACACCCTTGATGACGTCGGCCATTTCCTGAATTGTGTTGACGTGGCTGCCCACTCTCTTGATGGTGACGCCGGTTTCCTCTATCCGTTCGCTGCCCTCACGAGAAGCGATTTCCAGTTTGTCGGCGGCTTCGCGATTGCTGTTGACCGATCGGGACATATTTTTCAGGGAAGCGGTTATCTCAGTCATGGCGGCGGTGGACTCCTCCACCATCGTCACCTGAGATTGAATCATTTCCGTAAAACTCTCGACACTCTGCACGATGAGATCGGTTGAAGCGGCCGAGTCCTGGACACTCTGATCCAAGGTGGTGGCGAGCTCCAGTATGGCGTCCACATTCTTTTCCCCTTGGATAACCGAACCCGCGGAATCCTCTACGGCATCCAGGAGATTTTGCCGGGCTTTGGAGTTGGATAAGGATGCTGCCTGAATGGCCGCCACCGAATCGCTGAGGGCGACTACAAAATCGTTGATTTTCGAACCGAGCTCGCTCAGCTCATCCCTCCCCGAATCGACAATTCGGACCGTCAGATCACCGGTGGAAAGCAGCGCGATGTCTTCCAGGAGTCGTTTTATCTTTCGCAGAATAATCCGGATGATAAAGCTGGAGAGAATAATCGAAAGAAGTATGACACCCCCGATTCCGATATTCGCCACCAGGGCTTGACGCCGAGAAACCTCCGCTATCTCGCTGTTGATGATATCCACCTGCTGATTCAGGACAGAAACATTGGAATCTATGGTGTCATGAAGAATAGACTGGGTGGTGATGAATTCCTTCGCCGATTCAAGAACCCGTTCATAGCCGTCCCTGCGGTAGACATCGTCGGTGACGATCCGAAACAGTGAAATCCCGCTGATGTACAAATACGAATCGTTGGCCGTTTCCCAGAAACGGTTCGACGCCTCCTGATGGGCGATCCGGCGCTCCGCCATCAAGTCATTCAGCCGATATACCGATTCCAGAGCCGCGGCTATGGCTTCACTTTTATTCGGCAATATAACGATTTCGTCTTTTCCCTTCTGAAAAGCCGCATCGGTTGACTCGCTCAGGGATTTGTATTCGGTCATACTGGTATTGAACGACGAGAGGAGAAAATCTATCAAACCTCTGCTTTCGGCATTCAAAGCTTGCTGCATTTCGGTTAACAACGCCTGTTCTAGGCGAATTTTATTAATTTGAGATGTCTGTATGTTCATATATACCAAGGACAGAATCAGCACGAGGTTTGTTAACAGCACCAAACCGGTCAGTCTCATTCGAATTGTCATCGCAGGCCTCCAGTTCACAATCCTAACGTATCAAGGAACAGTGTCAATGAGAGGCCGGGTGACGACGGAATGCTTCGTATACCGGCACATACCGAGGCCCCGTTGCCGTCCAGGCGCATATCCAGATACACTATCGGGTCCATGATTGCACAAAACCGCCCTCTCATAGTCCAGGG
>JARGFR010000099.1 GCA_029210985.1 Spirochaetaceae bacterium
CGAATTGCTGACAAGGGTATTCCTACCTCTGAAGCCGCGTTCCGCCACTCACCGAGGGTAGCGATTATCGACCTTTGGATTCCCTGAGCATCGTCTTCTTCGAGACCAGAAAACTTCGCCTGCTCCAGGGCCAAATCGAAGTCCAGGGAATTGTCGTCTTAGCTGATGTTCAGGCTGAGTCCGTATTCATCTGGATTGGGATTCACATCGATAAGGGGAGATAGCCGCCAGCCCCGCTTTTCCAGGAGGAATCCATGGTTCCTCAGGTGATAGTCAGTGTTGGAGACGGCGATGCTGAAGACGATCCGGCTCCAGAG
This sequence comes from Spirochaetaceae bacterium, assembly GCA_029210985.1. GTDB lineage: Bacteria > Spirochaetota > Spirochaetia > DSM-2461 > DSM-2461 > UBA2779. Next base: position 318 of record JARGFR010000099.1, read on the forward strand.
TTCCTTGAGATCCTCTTTGGGCAGGGACCCGGATCGGCGGAGGAACTCGGCCGGTTCCAGATAGCTGGAACCGTCGGCCGCCTGGACGCTCGCTATCGGACGGGCGCCGCCCAAGGAGGATCCCGGAGCGAAGAGGAGCTTCAGCCGTTCGTCGGCATTATCCTTGTCCTCATCGACATGCCTGGCGGCTTCCTCCAGAGAGCGAAGGCGTACCCACGGCGATACCGCTAATTCTCCTCCGGGAGCCAGGAAATCGCCGCCGATTTCGTCTTGAAATCTGAGCGTACCGACCCGGGAGAAATCGTTCACTTCCGTCACGTAGTCGATTTCCGTGAGACGCCTTAGCCCTCGGGACAAAAGTCATTCTGGACGTCGACGATGATAAGGGCAGTGGTCATGGAGATTCTCCTTCTATGCGCTCCAATCGGGGATTTGGTCTCTTGCGGCGTCCGGCCTTGGCCGTCAATCGGTTGTCGACTTCGACGATGTCGGCGGTATAATCGAAGGCACCGCGCATCAGTGAGCTTCCCATATGCCCGTGAAGGGACATATCCACCATGGTTTCCGAGGTGTCCAGACGCACCCCCCACTGCCTCTTCCCCAGTTCCCTTGCACAAGCAAGCGCTGTGCCCACGCTGTCGTTATCGAAATCAACCAGTGCGACCAGGTTTGTGTCCGGATAGGACTCCCCGAACAACCGAACGGCCTCAACCGTGTCGCCGCCCTGAATGCCCCAATGGTCGAATCGGGCGGGAAAAAAGAGCACAGGTACGTCGTCCGCAGCTTCCACAACATGTCGGACATTCGTGGCTATTCGCGTACGTCGCGCGAGGATACCCAGATATATTGTCTCTAAGTGGGCGTAGTATGTCATGTCGTCCTCAATTGTGAGTACGGTCTCCCAGGGATCGATCTCATCGCCATCATGCAGAGCGCGGATATCCAGGGCGCCATAGCCGCTGTCCCAGAGCGAGTCGAGTTCCTCGGCGATTTCCGTACGCTGCCTTTGTGTCTCCAGCCAGAACCGGCGGTTTTTGCCGTAGGATTGGCGGGCTTCTTGTTTCGCCGCCAGGTAGGCATCGAACAGTTTTGCCGCCCGGAGGTAATCCCGGTACCGTCCACTGGCCACCTTGAGGACGGCCAGGGCTTCATCGATTCCGCAAAGGACAGCCCGGGACTTCTGAAACACCTGCATCAGACCCTTCGGATGGCGATCATGCTTCTCCAGTGTACGTTTTTCCCGCCAAAAATATATATCGCTGCGGTACCCCCGGCGCAGTTCCTGAACCGGAAGATCGAAAACCGAACTGTCGAGCCGCGTTTTTTTGTCATTACCCTAAAAGGTATTAGAACGGCGGTCAGGTGGCAAAATACATCCCGTCTGTTCAGATACCGACGGGAGAGTCCGAAACTGGCAATCACCAAAACGAAGAATTAGGCTTATGGTCGCGGCACCGGTATTCCCGCTTGAATGTGCTGTGGAGGTTCTATGAAACTTAATCAAAAGCTCATATTGATCAATGTTGCCTTGCCTATCTTTTTGGTTGCGTTAATTGTTAGTGTCATTCAGGTGAACAATAGGAAGGATCTGGAGGTCCGGGCCCAGGAAGAGCTTATTTTCCAGCTGGATTATATTGCCTCCAAGATGGAGGATCAGATTACCGAGAAGGTCCAGTTCCTGCAGGATCAGGCGCGCCTCCATTCCACTGTCGAACTCTATTATGCCATAGACAACACGGATAATAGAGAATCCCTGGAGAGCAATCCAACCTACGTCCGTTGGGCCGAAGAGTTTGCCGGCGGTGAGGCGCAGGAGGACGACGTCATCCAGACCTATGTCGGCTACAAAGGCATTGACCGGGCGCTGTCCCGATCCTGGCTGCCGATTCCATCGGATTACGATTCCAATACCAGGCCGTGGTACACCGAAACGGTGGCGGCCAATGACATGGGGCTCACCAGCCCCTATCTCTATGCGGATTTGGACAACCAAAACATGGGTGTTTCCATGGGATTTCCGGTGTATGAACGGGGAGTAATCGAAGGAACATCTGAGCAAATCATCGGCGTCGCCGGCATCGACCTGGATCTGGTGGACATCCGGAAGACGGCCATGGCCCTTGAGGAGGAATACAACCTCGTCGTCGGTCTCTACGACCGGAACGGAGCGATTCTTTACGACGGAGATTATGAAGCCATGGTGGCCGCAGACGCAGTCGAGAGGTCGGATACGGAAATGATCACCTTCGTTGACTTCATCCACGGGGCGGACCCATCCTCACCCCGTGAGGACATTGAAGGTCTTTTCGAGCAGATGAAGTCCGGACAGGGTTCCTTCCTGACCGATTTCGAAGGACAGACCATCGTGGTCGCCCACATGCCCATCATCGGGGACCACTGGGTCTTGAATATCTCCCAGCCATTTGCCTATCGTGCACAGGCGCTGATCCGCCAATCCCTCATCGGCAACATCGTCCTAGGATCCCTGATTTTCGTGATACTCCTTCTCTCGACGATGTTCATCCGGTTTACGGTCATCAAGAATATCGTTCGCTCCAGCGAAGCTTTGAACATGATCTCGGAGGGGGATGCGGACCTCACCGTATCCATGGAAGTTCATACGAAGGACGAGATCGGAAAGCTCGGCGAGAGCTTCAACTCCTTTGTCGGCAAGCTGCGTGGCTGGGTGATACAGATTAAGGGCGTCATCAACAGCACCGACGAGGTCAGCAGCCAAGTATCGGCGTCGACTGAAGAGGTCACGGCTTCCGTGGAGGAAGCGCGTGCCATCCTCGAGTCTATGGATTCCGAGGTCTCCAGCCTGGATACCAACATCGCCCAGACCGTCTCATCAATTGAACAAATCAACTCCAATATGACATCAATGGACAGCCAGATCGCGAATCAGGCTTCTATGGTTGAAGAATCGACCGCGGCGATCACCGAGATGATCGCGTCATTGGCCAACGTGAGCCAGGTGACCAAGACGAAGCAGAAGGCGACGGCGGATCTAACGCATCGTGCGGACGAGGGTAAACAGCAGATCGAGGACACCGCACAGGTCTTCCAGAAAGTGGTCGGCTACATCGGTTCCATCAACGAAATGGCCGACACGATCAACGGCATAGCGTCCCAAACCAACCTGCTGTCCATGAACGCGGCGATCGAAGCGGCCCACGCCGGTGACGCCGGCAAGGGTTTCGCCGTCGTTTCCGAGGAGATAAGGAAGCTCGCGGAGACCGCATCAGAGAGCTCGGCGTCCATATCGAAGCTCATCAAGGACGTCATTAATACCATTGGTGAGACCGATGAGAGTGTAAAGAAGACCGCTAATTTCTTCGTTTCCATCAGTACGGAAATCACGGACACGGTGAACGCCTTCGCGGAAATCGAGCACGCTATCGAGGAATTGAACACCGGGAGCCGCCAGGTCCTCCAGGCATCGGAAGAAATCAGCACAGTGACGATCAACATACAATCGGGATCGAATGAGATCAAGAACGGAACGGAAGCCATCTTGAAATCCTCGGGTGCGGTGAAGGAGATATCGCATAAAGTCAATTCCGGTATGAGTGAGGTTACCGCCGGAAACGCAGAGATACTCAAAGCCATGCAGCTTCTGGTTGATCTGTCCCAGAAGCTCGATCAGATCGTCGGCGACCTGAAGACCCAGTTCGGTGGTTTTAAAGTGGAATAGCGGTAATCGGCGGTCGCCGGCGGCCTCTCTAATACTATGATGAGCTCAATTGTCAAACAGCAATGCTGAATTCCAAAGATGGAACCCACCGCCGTCAGGCTGCCGCCTGAGTCCTCGATATCCAGCTAGATTTTCAGTGACAATGCTTTGAACAAGCAAAAAACCTCATCCCCTGATTGGAGTTTCAAGTAATCCTGTGCGCCATTGGAAATCACTGTTCGCAGGAGAATCCCCGCATTCACTTCGCAGATGACCGAGCCTTCCTGCTGTCGGACCGATTTTACTCGCGCCGGAACCTGGTGATGAATGGCCAGTTCAGGCATGGGACGCCGGGAAAGAATGATTTCATCAGGCCGCAGTAAGGCCCGAAGTTCCCCTTCTGTACACCAATCAGATTTGACCGTAACACCCTTCATACCACTTACGTCATACCGCCATGACCCATCTGACGTCCGACGAGGACTTCTCAAGGGCAGCACATTCATCCGTTCGTGCCCGTCATACTGAATTTCGTCCAACGTACCGAAACCCACTTGACGACCGGAATCCAGAAGTAGGAATTGATCGGCGATCCGTTGAAGATCGGGCAAATCATGGCTGATTACCAGGATAGGCAAATCCTTCTCATCCCGGAGTCTGCGGAGATAGGGAATAACTTCCCGCCGCCGAGTGGGATCAACCGCACTGAAGGGTTCATCCAATAGCAGAAGCTTGGGTTTTGACGCCAGAGCACGCCCCAAAGCGCATCGCTGGGCCTCTCCACCGGATATATTCATCGGTTTGGCATCCAACAGGTTCTCCAGATCCAGAAGATCTACGATTTCATCAATTCCTCCATTGGAAGGGAGGGAATAGTCGGCGGCAAAATTGAGATTTTCTCGAACGGTCATATGTGGGAAGAGACGGAGATTTTGAAAGACGACTCCAATTTGTCGCTTGGATGGATGGACGAAATCTCCTGCATCTATATCGGTGAGTACTCTATCATCCAACACAATTCGACCCCAAGAGGGGCTTTCCAGTCCGGCTATGAGATTGAAGAGAGTGGTTTTACCCGATCCTGATGGCCCAAAAACACCTGTACAGCCGCTATCTATGCGACAGCTTACTGACAGTTCAAAACTTCGTCGGGGAATCTGTATATCTAATTCAAGGGACATCGCTCTGTACCTTTGCTGAAATCAACATCGCTGTGAGGCTGACCGCTACCGAAAGGCCAACCAAAAGAGCGGCCTCCTTCTCTCTACCCGGGGATTGAATCAGAGCATGAACAGCCAGAGGGACCGTCCGAGAGACATCGGGTATGTTCCCCGCAAATACCATGGTGGCACCGAACTCACCAAGAGCGCGGGCAAAGCCAAGGGCTATACCGCCGGCAATACCCGGAAAAGCCAGGGGAAGAGTCACCCGTCTCCATACTTCCAGTCGGGAAGCACCGAGGGTGGCTGCAGCTTGCTCCAGTCCGGGATCCGCCATTTCCAGAGCGACCCTGATGCTTCTGGCCATCAGTGGGAACGATACAACCATAGCCGCCATAACGGCTGCCGCTGTAGTAAATGAAACCTGAATCCCCAGCAAGGTATTCAGGTGAGATCCCAACATTCCGTTGCGACCGAATATCATCAGAAGTATATAGCCGGTGACGACCGGTGGTATCACCAACGGCAGATTCACGATACCGTCAAATAGTGCTTTGCCCCGAAATTCCTTTCTGGCCAAAATCCAAGCGACTGTAAGAGCAGCAGGAATATTGAGGATAGTGGATATTAGGGCAATTCGAAATGACAGCCAGAGAATTGACCAAACTGCAGTATCAATCATTTACCTATTCATCCAGGTCGGCAAAACTTGGAAGCCCCTCTCTTGAGCAGATTCTCGAGCCTGGTTGCTTCCCAGCAGGCGGTGATAGACCTCGAAGGCTTCAGAACTGGAATCATTGACAATCAGCAGAGTGTAGATGATTTCATCATGAAGATTAGGTGGCAGAACCGCCAAAATGTCCACTTTGCTGCTTTTGACTGCGTCTGTGGTATAGACTATACCCCAATCAGCCTCTCCCATTTCCACGAGTGCCAGGGCTGCTCGGACATCGGCAGTCGGGATGATTCGGTCCTGCATTTCCGCCCACCACCCCAGCTTCTCCAGGGCTTGCTGTGCATATCGCCCGGCCGGCACATGGTATGGATCACCGACGGCCCAGCGACCTTCGGGTAGAGATGAGTCTATTGATAGACTTTCGCTGCCTAATGGTCCGACAATGGCCAGGTTGTTGGCCATGATCGGTGTTGCCTCGGCGACAAGGCTGCGTTCCGTAAGCCATTGAACCCAGCGGGTGTCGGCACTGAGGAAGAGTTCCACATCAGCTCCGGCTGCGACTTGACGAGCCAAGGTGCCGGTGGATCCTGGAGTGATGGTCAGCATGCTTTTCTGCTCTGAAACGACTGGGGGACGGAGGACTGAAATCCAATCCAGAGCAAGATCCGCTGTACTCGAAGCCACAAAAAACTGCAAAGGGTGGGATCTGCCGGATTTGGATACTCCATTGGCGGCCAGCGACACTAACACGAGTGCCGTAAACATGACGATAGCAACTAGAGTCCAAGCAGTTTTAATTCCCCTCAGGCCCAATCTCACTGACTATCCTCAGAAATCACTTTCACCAGATGATCGGCGATATACGGCATATTGGAACTCTCCGAAACTTCAGCATGTCCGCTTGTTTCTCCCCTGCTAAACACGGCCGTCTGCCCCATTTCGTTGATGAGACAGATATGTTTCTGGACACAATAGTACTACATCGGCGGATGACGCCGAATATGATTAACGAGAATATTTGACATATTTTCATTGCGTTCTTGGTTTAGACACCGTAATCAGATACCAGTTTTGCAGTGGCCTCCGTCACCCCTTTCGCGTACATTTTGATATTGATACTGGCGATCGTCACTGCAAGCTCTACCTCTTCTACCGACAACCCCGGTGATCTGAGTTCCCAGGAATAACGAGTCTGAATTGAATTCATAACCAGTTCCAAACATCAGGAGTCCTACCGCTATGTTCGTCAAGTTTTCCATTCGAATGACTCGGCCGGCCGGCACATCGGAAGCAATTTTATCTTTGATCGAGAATTATCGAGAAGAGTCCGATAATCTTTATTGGGAATACGACTGTTGGATTCACTAGAATTAAAGGTATGGATATGAAACACCCTGGGAAGACGGTTCTCCTCTTGACTCTATTGTCACTGTTGGGACCGTCGGTATTTGCCGATGGTTTATTCCGGAACATTGCTTCGGCCAGATTTGAATACTACAGTGATGAACGGTATGGACTTTTATGGGAAGAGGTCTTCATTACGCCGCTGCCCAAGACGCTCTTCCTGGTCACGGCGGTGGGTGGGGAGAACACGAGTTTCTCCGATGTGACGTACAGCCGACTTGGACTTGCCTTCGATTTACCCGGTTTCTATTACGGTGAAGCCTCTTACGCCCTCGAAGGCGATTGGGATACCCAGGATTTACTGCATTCGGTGTTCGTTTCCGGAACTTACGAATCGGGCCCTGCTATGGCCGGTTTGTCACTGACCGGCGAATTCAGTGATGGGGTGAACGGTGCCGTGGCGTCGCCCAGCTTGAAGTATTATGTCGTCCCTGATTTCAATATCAATACAAAACTGTTCATCGCGTTCCATAACTATAATCCCGGCGGGAACTTTTTCAATTTCGCCGTGTTGACCACCGCTGAATATGCCTTGGATCCCAAGATTCTCTTCTCAATCGGCGGAACCTATGGAACGGAATACAATCCGGACTTTGAGTATGGGAAGTGGTCGATACTGACCGGAATAAAAGTCGTACCATCCGCCCGATTCAACATTCTCACTCAGTTTGAATACAGCGACCATAACGCCCATCCCGCGAATCCCCATGAAATTTACTCGTTCAATATCGTGACCGATTTCAAATTCGGAGCAGGAAACTAAGTGCGGGACGCGGCAGTATGAATGTGGAAGAAACGGGAAACCGAACGATCATTACTCCGGATATCAGCCAACTGGACTCGCTGAACTCACAGGAATTCAGCAGCACTTACGCTCCACTGATCAGCAGCTATTCGAACATCGCGCTGGACATATCGAAAATAGGCTACATCGACAGTTCCGGGCTCGGCGCGATTTTGGAAATCGTGCGCGAGACGCATGACAGAGACGCGAAAATTTGCGTGTTCGGAGCCCAGCCGTCGGTCAAGGTGCTCTTCAGGATGGTTCAGCTGGAAAAACTCGTACCAATTTTTGAGACAAAGGATCAAGCGGTGGCATGGCTGGCGGATTAGCGCCGTTTCTAAGCATTATCGTACTGATCATCCTCACAGTTCTTGCCGTCCTTGTCCTCTTTCGAAAGAAATACATTTTTATACTGGACCACCCTGGATTCCGGGAATTCTCGGATTCCATGGACATGGCCATCCTGCTGGTTTCCGGCAACCTTACCCGTATTCTCTACTCGAACTCCCTCTTCAGTCGGTTGACGGGGATTCAGGGAAGGTTTCAGCCCGTCGACGCGATACTTCAGTCCATATACCCGGATGAACGGGATGCGGTTCAAAAGGAACTGGCATCTGGAACAACGACACCCTTCAATGTCGAGTTCAGAATAGATGTCCATTCAGAGTATATCTGGATGAGGATGAAAGGGGTTCCGGTTCGGATAGGTGGAAAAAGACTCGTCGCTCTGGCTCTATGGGACATCACCAAGAGAATGAATAATGAGCTTCAGCTCGTTCAGGCACGGGATTACGAAGTCGCTGTCGGTGCACGTATTCAGCAGGCCCTGCTGTTGGGGAATCCGGATCATAGCTGTGAATTCTACGGGATCGCTTCGATGTCCATACCGTCTCAAAGAATCGACGGAGATTTCTTTGATTTCTATCCCGGCAGCGCCGGCAGCATCGATCTGGTTATCGGTGATGTCATGGGTAAGGGGATTCCTGCCGCACTCACGGGCGCAGCCGCAAAAAATGCCGTTTTGCGGGCTCGTATGGATATCACCGAGTTCAACGGCAGTTCCGATTTTGAACCGCGGAAAATCGTCTCGAAAGCCGAGTCCATTCTGTCCCGAAACCTTATGAGTCTCAACACGTTCCTGACGCTGGTGTACGGCCGGCTTTCAGTCCGGGAATCCCTGTTCCGTTATGTGGATTGCGGACATACCAGTATCATCCACTATGAGAGAACCAACGGACAATGCTGGAGGTTGAAAGGGGCCGATATGCCCATCGGCTTTGCTTTGAAGCAGGATTACTCCCAATACGCGGTGCCGGTAGGCCGGGGCGACATTCTATTCCTGTTCTCAGACGGCATCAGTGAAGCCGCAAACATGGAAGGAGAGCAACTCGGCGAGGATCGCCTGATGCGTTTAGTCAAATCCAGTGCGGACCTGTCGGCGGAGGCTCTACTCGACAAGATTAAACACATTACTTTTGCCTATTCGGCAGGGGATATCCGGGACGATGTCACCGGTATATCGATTAAAATCCGCAAATCGTTGGACGAGGTTGAGGAAGATCAATCAAAATTCCCACAGGTGATGTCGTCGCTGCGTAAGATTCGGTTGTTCTTCCAGGACTGTATTGACGCCTCGGATATCCCGAATCTTTCCGAGGAGCAGAAAGTCTCCATCGGTATTGCCGTCGGTGAGGCGGCAGCGAATATTCTGAAATACAACAAGCAGGACGAATCAGTGCAGTGCAAGGCCGTTTTTCGAAAATGCGGCCATTGGATTCAATGCGCAATCTACTATGCCGGAGAGGATTATGCGTGGCAGCGCGTCGAAAGTCCGGAAATCAAAACCTATCAGACGAACGGGTACGGGTTATCTCTTATCAACGAAATCATGGATAGTGTCACCGTTTCCTTGGGATCCGACGGTGCGGCGAGGCTGAGTATGTTGTATCTTCTGAATCGCAAGGACCTTGTTTCATGAAATGTACCGATTTGGGAAATGGTGTCTATCGCTTTGGAATCGTGGAAACAACGCTCCCGTATCCGTCCTATTCATATCTCATCAAGAGTGATTCCAATGGCGGAATTGTCGATCCGGGTTCGAAAGACCGATTCACGGCGATGCTTCCATTGCTCAACGCTCTTCTCCCTATCGAACAGCTGACCTTTCTCATCGTCACCAGCGAATTACCCGATGCCTGCTCCAGCCTACCGCTCTGGGGGAAAGCCGGTTTTCGGGGAAAAGTTATCGTTCATGACAGTGCCGCCCTTTCGGTGCGATACGGCGAATGGGAAGGTAGTTTTACCACCTTCCACTCAGAAAAAATCCAGATTCGATTCGATAAAAACAGGGAACTGCTGCTGCTGCACACTCCCGGCCTGCCCACTGCCGGGTCTATCTGCTGTTTCGACCGTCACTCGGAGAGCCTTTTTTCCGGTATGGCATTTGGATCCATCGGCCGAGAAACGGTGGATGAGGATGAAAAAGCCCCAGATCGTGTCGCCGCTTTCCATGACCAATTCGGGTTGACGAATGCCGTCGGCCCGTTTCTTCGTACAATTTTCGAGGAATTGAAGCCGACACAGATTCTCCCGCGAAACGGTCCTCCGATCCGGGAAACTATCCGGAATCTGGCTGCGATGTATGGCAATCAAACGAACAATAATCCGGATAACACGGATTCTAAGAATGTGTACGGTGATATCATAGCCGAAACCAACCGCAGGCTTGCCGATGTATTCACCGAAGATGATCTGCACAGCGTCTTGGAGGGTATGTCCCATCCGGCCCTGCGTTCCATGACGCCCAACCTGGAAGATGAGGCGGCGGAGCGGCTTTTTCATTCCTATTTCGATGAAATCAACACCATAAAAGGAACCCTTTGGCTGTCCGTTATCAAATCTATAGTTCAGCGCGAAACAGACTCCGCTGGGATTCCGATTCCAGAGGTATTCACACGTTTTGAAACCGAAATCAGCCGTGGTATCGGTGGTCTGACGGAGGAAATAAAAACCCTTAAAACCCAGATTTTTAAGCTGCAGAAGTCCATAATCGAAGCCAGCGACGACCAGCTGAAAGACCAAGTCACCGGTCTCTACAACGAGGTTTTTTTCGAGGAGTACCTGTCCTCTGCATTGCCGACAACTGCAAAAAATACACTTCCCAATATCAGCTTTGTTTTTATCCGTTTGGATGGAATCGTCGATTTAAACCAGCAGTACGGATCGAAAGCCGGAGACTCCACATTGCAGGGTCTTGCGAATTTCCTGATGAACATGAAGCAGGAGAACGCGGTTTTTTTTCGGATGAACGGACCCTTGTTTGCCTGCCTTCTGCAGGATACGGATAAAGAGAACGCCGTTGAATATGCCGGCCGTATCAAAGAAGCTGTTGGAGAGTCGGATCAGTTCATCGACAAAATCAGCGTTTCCGCCGCCATCGTTGTGCTGACGGAAATCACTGATGCTTATCTGGAAACGGAGCGTCTGTATTCGAGCCTGATGAAAATCGCGAAGGAACGTATCAAGCTCCTGGACAAGATGGGACCCGGTTCCATCTGTGCGAAATCCAATATCACCTTGCAGCGTAGCAGCGGGACTGTTTTGCTTATTGAGCATGATCCTTTCGAAGCCGATTTGTTTCGCAGGATTCTGGAGCGTGAAGGGTTCGAAACCCACCCGGTGACCAACGGAAACCAAGCCATCGAACAGGCCGACCTTTACCGACCGGATGTGATTATTTCCGAGATATTCATCGCCCAGATGGATGGATTCCAGATTCGCAAACGTATGCTCGAATCTCCGGATCTGAAGAATATTCCCTACATCATCATTTCCAGAGAAAAGAGCGACGCCTCGGTACAGCGCGCCCACGATCTGGGCATTAAGTACTTCTTCCGAAAGCCCGTTATGGCGACCGAAATCGCCGGCGTCATCAAACTCCTTATCCAGGAATGGACCAGAGAGCACCATTCGTGACGGCAGCACTACTGATATTTTTATGTTTTCTGGCATTGAACGTCCTGACTCTGACGGCGCTTCTGGTCACCAAAACAAATGGCAAACGCCAATATCGGCGTAAGCAGATGATACGAGCGGCTCTGGCCGAGGCAATATTTGATACCGATACCTCTCGGTTATCCGGACTGGTCTGCCGATTCCCGAAAATTTCCCTAATATTATGGCGAGATCTCCAATCGGCGGTGAGCTTCCACTTCGATGAGATTGGACCGATCAACTTGATTTTCCGTGAGGCGGGTGTTGAGAAAAGCCTGCTGCGTATGCTGCGAAGCCGGCTCAAGCTGCGTCGCTATGAAGCGGCCCAATTGATCAGGCCGCTGGTATCCTCAACCAACATCGAGACACTTGTTGATGCGCTCGAAAAAGAGAAGCACGAACACATCAGAATGGTTTTAGTAAAAGCGTTTCTTGCCACAAGTTTACCCGCAGGCTTTGACGGTATCTCGCGGAGCCTGGAGAAATGCAGTATCGGGTATTTCAAATCCGTATGCTCGATGCTTGAATCCGTCGATCCGCCGTTTCTCTATTG
>JARGFR010000009.1 GCA_029210985.1 Spirochaetaceae bacterium
CGGAGATGGGTTTGGAACATCATCTCGGTCTCACTTGCGATCCGGTCAAAGGCCTGGTTCAGATTCCCTGCATCGAGCGAAACGCGGCTGCGGCGACAAGAGCTCTCGACTGTGCGGACTTTGCCATGCTGACCGACGGAGAGCATCGAATCAGTTTCGACGAGGTGGTGGAAACTATGAGGCAAACCGGCCTGGATATGAATTCCCGGTACAGAGAAACCTCCACCGGCGGGCTGGCCAAGCATACCAAACTTTCCCGTGGGCCCGACTCGAACCCGATGGGCCTATAACGTGAAAAGCAAATCCTCATAACTCGGGAAGGGCCAAATCCGCTTATCCACGAGGCGCTCCAACTCATCACCGAATCCACGGAGTTTTGCCATGGCGGGCACGACACGGTTCCGATAGGCAAAGGCCTGTTCCTTGGCATCATCTTCCATAGCCAGAGCCGCCTCAGTGGCCTCTCCGAGCTCCGCCGAGGCACCCAGAAGACCTTCCAAGGCGATTGCTGTCCTCTTGAGCAAATCTTTCTGCTTGCCGCAGGCAATCCCCGAGGTCTCAAGGGCGACGACGGTTTCGGCCAGTTTTCTGGCATAATCAGCCGATGCCGGATAGATGAGCCGATCGGCCATTTCCTTCATCACACCGGCTTCGATGTTGATTTGCTGACCGTAAGTTTCCAGGTAGATGGTGACTCGGCTTACCAATTCTTTGCTTGTCAGCACCTTGTGCTGCTCAAAAAGTTCCACGGAATCCTTTTCGATATAAGAGAGCAGCGCTTCCACAGTGGAGCCGATGTTGGGAAGACCGCGTTCCTGCGCTTCTATTACCCACTCATCGGAATAGCCGTTTCCGTTGAAGATGATTCGGCGATGGTCCCGATAGTTCTCGATAATAATGTCCCGCGCCTCGGCGATGGGATCGGTGGAGGCTTCCATTCTGTCGGCGATCTGTCTGAGAACCTCCGCCATGGCGGTGGTGAGTACGGCGTTGGAACCCGCCGCCGACTGTGACGATCCGCCCATCCGGAATTCAAAACGATTTCCCGTAAATGCGAAAGGACTGGTCCGGTTCCGGTCGGTGACATCCATCGGGAGGTCCGGAAGAGAAGTGACACCGATCTGAAGAACACCGCCTTCCCGGGATGCAACTTTTTCACCCGACACGAGTTTCTCCAGGATCTCGTGAATCTGGTCTCCGAGAAAGATGGACACGATGGCCGGAGGGGCCTCATTGGCCCCCAGCCGATGATCATTACCGGAACTGGCCGCCGAAGCGCGCAGGATGGGTGCATAGACGTCCACCGCCTTGATGACGGCGGTGAAGAAAAGCAGGAATCGGGCATCGTTGTGAGGGTTCTTGCCCGGTTTGAGCAGATTGACACCGGTATCGGTGCCGATATTCCAGTTATTGTGCTTACCCGAACCGTTCACGCCGGCAAAAGGTTTTTCGTGGAGCAGACACACCAGTCCGCGGCGATTCGCCGTCTTCTCCAAAACTTCCATCACCAGCTGGTTCCAGTCGGTAGCGATGGCGGCGGAAGAAAACACCGTGGCCAGTTCGAACTGATTCGGAGCCACTTCGTTATGCTGAGTCTTGGCGCTGATGCCCAGTTTCCAGAGCTCATCGTTCACTTCGGCCATGTAGTCGGCCACGCGATCCTTGATGGCGCCGAAGTAATGATCGTCCATTTCCTGACCCTTAGCGCTCATACTTCCGAACACCGTGCGTCCGGTCAGCTTCAAGTCGGGACGCGCCGATGCGAGATCCTTATCCACCAGGAAATACTCCTGCTCCGGACCTGAATAGGTGTGGACCCGTTTGACATCCCTATCTCCCAGAGATCGGAGCACCCTGAGAGCCTGGGTATTCAGGGCGTCCATGGCTCGCAGCAGCGGCACTTTTTTATCCAGCGCCTCGCCCGTATAGGAGACAAATGCCGTTGGAATGCACAGAGTCAGACGATTGCCGTGGGCCTTGAGGAAAGCTGGAGTGCCGGTATCCCAAGCGGTATAACCTCTGGCCTCGAAGGTGGTGCGCAGGCCGCCTGAAGGGAAAGAGGATGCATCGGGCTCGCCTTGGATCAGCTCTTTGCCCGAAAATTCCATGAGTACCGTACCGTCGGCATTAGGGGAAATGAACGAATCGTGCTTTTCGGCGGTATACCCTGTGAGAGGCTGAAACCAATGAGAATAATGCGTGGCGCCTTTCTGTAAGGCCCAGTCCTTCATGGCGTTGGCTATCACCTCCGCCACTTCCGCCGACAGGATTTGCTCGCCGGACTGCACCAGTTTGAACTCTCTGAAAATCGACTTCGGCAGGCTCTCGCTCATAAGCGCCTCACTGAAGCAATTTTCCCCGTAGATGCTCTCGACACCTTTGTTCTCTGTATACACCTTGGTGTTGACCTCCTGATCCCATACCTATGAATAGAAACACTATCCCGATGCCGCCAGGAGCGCAAGGAGGTATGTCATTTGGTTTGGATAATGATGAAAACCGGTGATTCAGCCCAAAGAATCCGCGTATTATTCCACGAGCTTCCGAGCTTCCAGGTAGTAGCGTTTTTCCACAGCTTCGCCGATGCTGAATGTTTTGCGGGGATAAGGTCCCACATCGATGATGCGCCTGAAGAAGGCGGATTTGTCCAGGTCCGGCAGGATAATTCCCAACCGGTCCGGTGCTCCGGCAACCAGCTCCCTCACCGCATCGTCGCCATGGATATAATCAATATCCGAATCCGGATGATCGGCGATCCAGCCGTCCAGCGCGTCCTGAAGAGGTTCGACAGCCAGACGCCCGGCAGGCACAGGCAGTTTCCATCGTTCCGTCGATCCGTCGGGATGAATAAAACCGACCATACCGGCTGAAATATCAAGACCGTCCTGCTTATCATCAGGTGTCAGGATTCTCTCCAGATCCGCAGCAAGTACTCCGGAATTCACACCAAAAAGCACACGATGTATGGGATGGAAATGAAGTCCTTCGTCATGAATATTCTCCACTTCCACAAGGGCAAAACGGGAGGGATGGTTCTTCGGCGCGCCCTCGGCCTTTTTTTCCAGCCAGATTTCCCTGGCTGAGGCCAGAGAGTGATTCCCGTCTCCAACGGCGAAGAGAAGGTCGGCGCGTTTGGAGAGTGTCTCAAAGGCGTCGGCCAGGGACTCCATGTCGTTTTCCGGAATGTAACGCCCGGTGACATGTCCGCCCTTCTGCATCAAGTCGAAGTCATACACGGTTCTGCCGGCCGCTTCGGACGCGGACCTCATCACCAGGTCGTCCGGATCGTCAATAAGCAGCAGGATGTGGGGAAGATCCAGGGATGCTCCCCGTCTGACGGCCATACGGGGTGGAAGACGGTCGCGTATGGTGCCCTCGGTCGGGCGAATGGAACTGGTGGAGCCTTCGGCGAAATCGTATGTTTCCAGGTCTATGGCCATCACCAGGCCGCGGCGCCTCGGAGTATGCAGGGTGGAACGGTCAACGAGTATGAAGCCCGGAGGGAGCGCTGTGAGTATTCCTTTTTCCAGAATGCTCTTCATTGCGGCATTGGCCGATTCGGCGCGCTCTTCACGGTCTCCGTCTTCCAAGTAGCACTCGGGAATAATCAGATCCAGCGAGGACGGATCCGATCCGACGATGCGGCGGGTTTCTTTCCAATATGAGCGTTCGGAAGAGAACTGGTCGCAGGCAATCACAGACCATCGTTCCGGGGCTGTTCCCGCCCCGGGAATCAGTACTTCCGGGACGGCGATACCGAGTTGACCGAGTCGGTCTTTGGGGGTCATTTATCCATATCCTTGAGTTCCTGCTCGTCGACAATGTAGGGCACTTTGATATGGAACCCTTTATAGACCAAATAGGTTTCCACCGACTCTATACGCTCAATTTTTCCCAACTCTTCGCTGAGGAATTCCAGCAGACCGAAACCGCTCTTTAGGTGTACCGTGACGATCAGGTCGTATCGACCGGTCACCACACCCACCGAGACAACCCGGCGAATTTGGCTGATTTCTTCACCCTTGGCCAAATAATTCATGTCCTTGAGCTTCACACCAATGTAAACGATCTGGTGGCCTTCCATGGCCTCCGGATCGACATATCCGGCAATCTTCAGGATGCCCTCTTCTTCCAGTTTACGGACTCTGGCTTTGACGGTGTTTTCCGAGACTCCCAGTGCCACGGCAATCTTATTGAAGGACTTGCGGCCTTCTTGGAGATGACCGATTATCCTCATGTTCAAACGGTCGAGTCGGAACATGATTTTCCCCCCGCCCTTCAGCCGTTCTTCGCGGCGAATTCGGACATAAAAGAAGTAAGCCGACGGACACCTTCAAGGGTCATGGCATTGTAGATGGATGCGCGGCAGCCGCCGACGCTTCTATGTCCTTTCAGCCCGATCAGTCCGGCTTGTGCCGCCTGCTTGATGAAAGCGGCTTCCATCTCTTCATTTGCCAGTCTCCAGACCACGTTCATATCCGAGCGGACGTTTTTGTCCACAGGACAGCGGTAGAAACCGTTCGATCCATCAATGGCGCCGTAGAGTTCGGCGGCCTGTTTGGCGTTTTCTTCGGCAACGGCAGATGCCCCGCCCCGGGCCTTCACTCCCTCAAGAACCAGCTTCATGGCCCAGATGGGGAACACCGGCGGAGTGTTGTACAGGGAGTTGCTTCCGGCGTGGACCGAATAGCTGAAATAAGAACCCAGCTGATCGGAAGAGCGTTCCAGCAGGTCGTCGCGGATGATGATGACTGTGACGCCCGAAGGACCGAGGTTCTTCTGGGCGCCGGCATAGATGACACCGAAACGTCCGACATCCACCGGTCTGCTGAGAATGTCCGACGACATATCGGCCACAAGCGGGACGTCACCGGTGTCCGGAAAAGACTTCCACTGTATTCCGCCGATGGTTTCGTTGCTGGTGATATGAAGGTAGGCCGAGCCGGCGGACGGCTTGATGGCTAAGGGATCCGGTAAACTCATGAATTGACCGTCGGATCCGTCCCAGACGACATTGACTTGACCGTCCTTTTCAGCTTCGGCGATAGCTTTCTTGGCCCAGGCGCCGGTGTTGACGTAATCCGCGGAGGCTCCCTTGGGTCGGAGATTCATCGGGAGCATGGAAAACTGCATTGTGGCGCCGCCGCCGATGAGCAGAACCGAGTAACCTTCGGGCACACCCATCAACTCTTTGATGAGGGAAATGGTCTGATTGTGTACTTCGTCGTAGACCGGTCCGCGATGACTGACTTCCACCAGGGAAAGACCGGTGCCCTTGTAGTCCACCATGTCGGCGGCAAGGGATTCGAGAACCTCAACGGGAATCATTGAGGGTCCGGCGGAAAAATTGACGGGTCGGCTCATAGGAATCGCTCCTGTTTTGTCCGTATTGGAGATTATTGTGCCCACCATTCACCTTTAGTTCAAGCTGAGGAACGGCGTCTTCAATAACCTTGAGACTAGCAGATTATCATCATATGTCAAGATTTATATCCATTTTTGACGATTTCATCATCCATCGGGAATTGATATTGGTGATCTCCCAATATTCATGTTTTAGTTCTAAGATGATTCCATGACTCTTTCCGAACTTCTGTGGCCTGAGGGCTGCGGTACTGTCGCCCTGGTCGGGGGCGGAGGTAAAACCTCATTAATGAGCCGGGCCGCTGATGAAGCTCAGCATTGGGCCGTCCCCACCGAGGAATCTCACCGATCGCTGCTCATGACTACAACGACCAAACTTCAGCGCCCGACTCCCCTCACCGCCGGGATTCATATCGGAGAGGCTCCACCTGAAACGACACCGAACTCCGTCCATCTCTGGGTCGGCGGACAGATCGCCGACGGCAGAAAGTGGAAAGCACCACCTTCGTCGGCCCTGGCCGGTTGGTTTGAGAATCACCCTGATAATCAAATTCTTATTGAGGCCGACGGCTCCTCGGGTCGACCTCTCAAAGCCCCGGGTCCGGGGGAACCTGTGATTCCCGGGTACACACAGACAGTCGTATGCGTGATGGGTCTCAGTGCATTGGGACGGCGGGTAAGCGGGAGAATTGTGCATCGTCTTGAGAGGTTTGAACACATCACAGGTTTCAAATCCGGAACTCCCATCACGCGGAAAGCCGTGCTCCGTCTGCTCTCCCACCCAGATGGAGGATTCAAGGGTACCCTGCCGGGTATGAGACGAATTCTGGTCATCAATCAGGCGGACGACTCCAAAAGAGTTCGGATCGGCGCCTCGCTGGCCTGCCGAGCTATGGACACAGTGCCCGGTCTCACTGCGGCAGTTGTGACAAAGCTTGGCCAAGACGGCGTCATTCGATTTATGATAGGTCCATGAAAGTCGAAAACGGCGTGTTCGCCGAAGCACATAGATTGGAAGAGAAAGGTGAGGCTTTCGCTCTGGCCTTCATCATTGAATCCACCGGATCCGTACCGCGTCAGAGCGGCCGAATGATCGTCCGAATTGACGGCACAACCCTGGGAACAGTCGGTGGAGGTCCTTTGGAAGTTCAGGTGATCCAAGAAGCCGGAGAGGCGCTGGCCGAAGGTCGGTCCCGCACCGTGAATCGCCGACTGACCCCTTCAGGAGAATCCGCAGCCGGTATGGAATGCGGGGGTGCTGTGGCCGTCCGGATTGACGTCACAGCCGCACCTCCGAGAATGCTGCTCATAGGCGGTGGTCATGTGAACCTCGCCGTGGCCAGAGCGGCCGCACCCCTGGGTTTCGCGGTGGAAGTGGTGGAAACACGGCGTGATTTCTGCAATCCGGAGCGCTTCCCGATGGCTCGAAAGTTCCATTACGATGAAGATTTGCCTATTGCTCTGGAAAAAGTTGAAATCGATGAGAATACCTTTGTTCTCATTGCCACGTCCGACGATGACATACGCGCCCTGAATGCGGTCATCGGCTCCCGGCCGGCTTATCTGGGCATGCTGGGCAGCAAAAGGAAAGTGGCCGTCGCTGTCGCCGGCCTTCGAAAACGTGGTGTTTCCGAAAGAGACATCTCGTCTCTCAGAGCCCCGGTAGGTCTGGATATCGGCGCCCAGACACCACAGGAGATTGCCGTCAGCATCATGGCGGAAATACTCAAGGTGAAGAGCGGCCGAACGGGCCTGCCCCTGCAGGGCATGACCAAGGATCTGGTGGTGGTTCGAGGTGCCGGAGATTTGGCTACGGGAATCGCATGGCGCCTGAAGCGCTGCGGATTTCGGGTTATCATGCTGGATTTGCCGGAACCCACAGTGATACGCCGCACCGTGGCTTTCGCTTCGGCGCTTCTCCAGGGTTCAATTGTTGTGGAAGGAATCGAAGCGCGCCGGGCGGTTGATATTGCAGAAGCCTACCAAATCCTCGAAAACGGCGCCGTGCCGGTATTAGCCGATCCTCGTGGCGAAAGTCTGGCCACGTTCAAACCCGCTGTTGTCGTGGACGCCATTCTGGCCAAACGCAATTTGGGAACAACACGTCAAATGGCGCCCATTGTCGTCACCGTCGGCCCGGGATTTACCGCCGGTGAAACAGGAGACTGCCATGCCGTCGTGGAAACCGATCGGGGCCACGAGCTTGGCAGGGTTATCCTCGACGGCGGTGCACATCCCAATACCGGTACGCCGGGCCTCATCGGGGGCAAAAGCGCCGAACGCGTACTCCGGGCCCCCCTGGCGGGCATATTCTCGGAAGTTGTCTCCCTCGGCGACCTGGTGAAGAAGGGCGATATCGTGGCCCGGGTCAATCCCGAGGACGGCTCCTCTCCCGGAGATATCCCGGCACCCTTCGACGGAAAGGTTCGAGGACTGCTCTCTTCAGGACAGTCCGTGAAGAAGGGCTTCAAAGTCGGGGATGTGGACCCCCGTGGAGAAGAAGTGGACGAGACCCTCATCTCCGACAAGGCAAGAGCCGTCGCCGGAGGGGTTCTGGAGGCCATAATGCTGCTTCGAAGCCGTGCGGCGGCTCAGTAGAGAGCTTCTTATCTTAAGGAACAATCCGTGTTCCCGAGCGTCCTTCCAGTGCCGCGGACAGATGCGCAGGATCGGTGATCAGACCTTCGTTGCCGGTGGCTTTCACGAACGCGCAGACCGCCTCGATTTTCGGCAGCATGCTGCCCGGGGCAAATTGGCCTTCCGCGGCCAGAGCTTCCGCCTCGGCAACGCTGATGACATCAAGTTCTTTCTGGGTGGGTTTTCCAAAATCGATGCAGACCCGAGGAACCGCCGTGGAAATCACCAAAGCGTCGGCATTCAAGGACCTTGCCAACAGAGAAGCAGCCTTGTCCTTATCGATGACAGCCTCCACTCCTTCGATCTCGCCTCCGTCTCCCGGAGCAACGGGAATGCCGCCGCCGCCGGCTGCAATAGTGACGACGCCGGATTCAACAAGTGCGCGAATCACATCAAGTTCCAGAATGGAAATGGGTTGAGGTGAGGGAACGACTCGTCTCCAGCCCCGTCCGGCGTCTTCCACCACGTTCCAGCCTTCTTCCTTGCTGCGCCGCATCGCTTCGGCTTCATCCATAAAACCGCCGATGGGTTTGACAGGGTGGGAGAAAGCGGAATCCTTCTTGTCAACGAGAACTTGGGTGACGACGGTTGCGGCGCTTCGCTTGAGTCCCCGAGCATGAATTTCATTACCCAGAGCCATCTGGAGATTGTAACCCAATGCTCCTTGAGTATCGGCAACACAGGAGTCCAAGGGCACTTCATGCATGACGCCCCGGGCCAACTCGGCTCGACGAAGAATGAATCCAACCTGCGGCCCGTTGCCGTGAACGATGGCCAGGTTGTTGCCGGCGGCAATCAGTCCTCCAAGGCTCTGTGCTGCATGGCGGGCGGCCAGATACTGGGCGGGAACAGATACATGATGCGGATCTTCAATCAGGGCATTTCCGCCGACGGCAATAACGAGTGTCTTGGACATGACTCGGAGTCCTCCTTGAAACAGTAAAACTCAGGATACTCACAGTGATCCCGGTCCGCAAGATTAAAATTCGCGATTATCGGCGATGTTTTCGACGAATTCAGCAGTTTTAACAGACCATCTCTGCCGATACGGCCTAATTGGCCTTCGTATAAGGTTTATATAATTCGACCCAGCGTCCCCCGACAGCTGCAAAAGAAATAGAGTATGGTATGAAAATGCATAGTATAAACGACGACCAATCGGCCTCCAGCAACATCTCGCCGGCAACCTTTTCTGCAGCTCATCAGAAGTTCCACGCCGAATACGGCCCCTTGGCCGTGATATTGGGAGCCTCAGAAGGCATCGGCCTGGCCTTTGCCGAAGAATTGGCCCGCCGGGGATTTTCCCTCATTCTCGCCGCACGACGCATCGCTCCGCTCCGGGATGCGGCAGAACAATTGGCCGCTCAATACGGGGTCTTAACAGAAATTCTCCCTCTCGATCTGGCCGAACCCGATCCGTGGCCGAAGATAGAATCGGTCATCTCGAAACGAGATTTCGGTCTGTTGATTTACAACGCGGCGGCCAGCCCCATCGGCGAGTTCCTGGACTTGAAGCTTGAGGCCGCCCGCAGAACAGTGGCTGTGAACGTCGCGTCTCCGCTGGATGTTCTCCACGGTGCGGGAAACTCCTTCCGGGAGCGCTATCGGCGCAGCGGCAAACGGGGCGGCGTCATCCTCATGTCCTCCCTTTCGGGGATACGGGGCACTCCCTATGTCTCCACATACGCCGCCACCAAGGCGTGGAACCTGGTGATGGCCGAAGGGGCCGGTATTGAAGCCCGCTCCCAAGGAGTGGATATCATGGCCTGCATCGCCGGAGCTACCGACACGCCGGGATATCGCGACAGCGTCACGGGTAAGGGGCCGGGGGCTCCGGTGCAGTCACCTAAGGCTCTGGCATCGGAAACTCTAAACAAACTGGGGCGGCGCTATTCCATGATACCCGGATGGGGAAATCGCCTGACCGCGGCATTGATTTACGGCTGGACACCCAGACGATGGATATTCGGCATTCTCAGGAAAGCCACCGGCGGTCTTCGTCATCGGGATGATGCGCAGCTGGGACATAAATAGATTCACAAGAACACCGATCCGCCGGTGACTTGACGATTACACCACGCGTAAAACCAGCCGAGCCGGTTCGGAAGCACCGAGTTCAGAGCCGCGGGCACCCGGAGAGCAGGCACCGATTTCCAAACCCCATTCCCCTGGAAGTCTCACCTTACGACCGGTATCGTCATAAAGATTGAGGGCATCATCCTCCAAAACAAACTCCAAGCGTCGGCTCTCGCCCGCTTCCAATTCAATACGACGAAGACCCCGCAGCTCGGAACTGGGTACCGCGAATGGCGCCTCGGGGGGCAAAGCATAGATCTGCACCACCTCGGCCCCTCTTCGGGTTCCCGTATTGGTGACGGTGACCGATACTGTGACCCGGCCTCCTTGAGCAAGCACACCCGCATCCCCGGAAGAGTCATCAACGAATACGGGTTCCGAGTACTCGAACTTGGTATAGGAGAGCCCGAACCCAAAGGGATACAACGGCTCTTTCCTGAAGTAACGATACGTTCGGCCTTCCATGGCGTAATCGTCATAAGGAGGCAAGTCTTCGACATCATCATAGAATGTCACCGGAAGGCGTCCGGAGGGATTCTCGTCTCCGTAGAGTATGTCGGCGACGGCACTCCCTGATTCCTCCCCGGGATACCATGCCATAATCAGCGCGTCGGCCAGCTCATGAACTTGCCGTACCGCCAGGGCGCTGCCGCCGGTGAGAACCACCACCAGTCTGGCTCCGCGTTCCTTCATACGACGCAGAAAATCCAACTGTCCGGTGGGGAGTCCGATATCCTCACGGTCACCTTTGTTCATCGAGGCCAGAGCATCGCCCTCCTCACCCTCCAGAGACCCGTCCAGGCCCATAAACGCCACAGTAACGTCGGCTCGCTCAGCCTCGAATACCGCCCAATCCACCGGATTGGGTTTCTCCCGGTCCAGGAGAGCCCCGGTGCGGAAATCCACCGTCGTACTCTCGGGCACCCGATCAACCAGACCCTGGAGGGGAGTCACGACCCGGGGATTCATACCGTAGTAGTTTCCAAGCAATGCCGCCGGATTATCGGCATTCGGACCGGTGATGTAGAGATACTTGATGTCGTTTGTTAAGGGCAGTATTCCGTTGTTCTTCAAAAGCACCATCGACTCCACGGCGGTTTTTCTGGCCAGAGCCCGGTGTTTGGGAGAATCCACCACCTCCAAGGTGATACTTCGCCAGGGATCGGATTCGGGTGGGTTGAGGAGTCCCAGTTTAAATCGACTGATAAGCAGGCGCTTCAACGATGTATTGACGGTCTCTTCGGTCAGTCGTCCCTGCTGAACGGCCGATACGGCATGTTCGAAAGTGCAGCCGCAATTCAGATCGCATCCGGCATTGATGGCCAGGGCCGCCGACTCTTCGGGTGTCTTGGTAATCTTATGGTGCTCATGGAAATCCTGGACGGCCCAGCAGTCGGACACCACATGACCTTCGAATCCCCATTCTCCTCTCAATATGCGTCCCAGGAGGGTGGGACTGGCGCAGCAGGCCTCGCCGTTGGTGCGGTTATACGCACCCATCACCGCTTCCACCTTGCCGTCTCTCACCAGCGCCTCAAATGCCGGAAGGTAGGTGGCTCTCAAGTCCTGTTCGCTCACCACGGCATCGAACTCATGGCGCAGCGCCTCGGGACCGCTGTGCACCGCAAAATGCTTGGCACAGCCCGCGGCTTTCATGATGCCGTTCTTCTCCTGCTGAAGACCACGGAGAAAAGCCAGACCCAGTCGGGATGTCAGCCAGGGATCCTCACCGTAGGTTTCCTGCCCCCTTCCCCATCGCGGATCCCGGAATATGTTGACATTGGGCGTCCAGAATGTCAGGCCGCGGTACTGGCCCCGGTTCCCGGCCGCCGCGGCGGCATGGTGTTTCGCCCGACCCTCGTCGCTGATGGCATCGGCAACGCGTTCCAGGAGTGCTTCGTCAAATGTAGCGGCCAATCCGATGGCCTGTGGAAAAATCGTCGCCCGTCCGGCCCGGGCAACGCCATGGAGACATTCATTCCACCAATTGTAAGCCGGGACACCTAGACGTTCGATTTCAGGGCTTTCATGAAGGAGCTGAGAACATTTCTCCACCAAGGTCATGCGGGAGATAAGATCGTCAGCCCTTTCGTCGGGGCTCAGCGAAGGATTTGTCCAGGATGGCTTATTGATATTCATGAGTGTTCCTTTGTATACGGATTTTTCGATATCGGAGGCAAGAAGAAAACACGGCCGCCGGTCATCCCGGCGGCAGAATAGAACTGAGAAAAAACTAGCCTTTTACGGCTCCGATGGTTAATCCGCGAATCAATGCCTTGGAGAATGTTGCCACCACAATAATGATGGGAATAACGGAAATCGCGACACCCAGATAGATGGCGCCGAAGTTCATTTCATACAGTCCGCGAATGTTTGCCACCACAACCGGCATGGGGAATTTTTCCGCCGTGTTCAGAAGCACCAGAGGATTCAGGAGATCGTTCCATTTGACGATGAACGTGAAGATACTCATGGTGGCCACCGCCGGCATAGCCAGGGGAAAGATCAGACGCCAGAAAATGTAGAGCTCACCGGCACCGTCGATGATGCCCGCTTCCACCAGAGAGTCGGGAATACTCGATTCAATGTAGGATCGGATAAAGAACACCATGGCGGCGTTCGCCGCGCTGGGCAGAATCAGAGGCCAGTAGGTATCGATGATTCCCAATTTGATGCAAAGATCGTAGTAGCCGATCAGACCCAGCTGCATCGGCACCATCATGGTACCCAGGATAATCCAGAAGAAACCTTCTTTTCCCTTGAAATGGAACTTGGCAAATCCGTAAGCCGTCAGAGCACTGAAAATCGCCGAGAGAAAGACTGAGGGTACGGAAATGATGATGCTGCTGATAAATCCGCGCCAGATATCCACTTTGCCCTGGATGATTTCATAGTTTTTCAGCAAATCGTTTCCGGGAAGAAGATAAACGCCTTGAGATATTTCCACGTTGCTTCGAGTGGCGTTGATCATCATCATGTAAAACGGCACGATACAGATCAGTGCCAGAGAGATCAGAAAGATCCACAGGAAAACTCGCCCGAGGGGATTGCGTTCTTCAATCATAGCCATGTCTAGTCCCTCCCCTTGATGAGCCGGAATGAGAGTATGGAGAATATCAGAATGATGAAGAAGAGCACCCAGGCAATGGCGGCGGCATAGCCGACGTTGAAGTTCTGGAAGGCCTGGTTGTACAAGTACAGCACCATGGTGTTCAGGGCTCCGTCGGGCTGACCTCGTCCCCGGGTAATCACCTTGGGGATGTCGAATATCTGCATACCGCCGATCAGGCTGGTAATCATCACATAGAGCATCGTCGGTCGAAGCAGTGGCAATGTGACTCCGAAAAAGGCTTGTTTTCGGGATGCGCCGTCGATGTGGGCGGCTTCATAGAGATCTTCACTGATGGCGTTCAGTCCTGCCATCATGATAATCATGGTGTAGCCGAACCATTGCCACCATTGGATAAACGAAACAGCGCCCTGCATGATTCTGGGCCTCACTGTCCACTGGAAAGGTTCGTTCAGAATTCCCATACTCACCAGGACATGGTTCAAGGCGCCGTTTTTCCAGTCCAGGATGACGGCGAAGAGAACACCGATACTGGCGGCGGTCACCAGATTGGGCAGGAAGTAGACGGTCCGCAGAAACTCCCGGCCCTTGAGTTTGTAGGTGGTGAGGATGACGGCCAGAAGAACGGCGAAGATAATCTGAGGGATATAATTCCACAACCAGATCCATAATGTATTGAAAATAGACTGATAAAAAATCGGATTGGTCAGAAGACGCCGGTAGTTTTCCAATCCGGCAAATTCGTTTTCGAACATATTGATTGGTTTGGTAAAACTCAGACCCATGGTAAAAATGATGGGGTAGAGCTGGAGGGCAATCAGCACGAGAAAGTACGGAAGGATGAAGAAATAGCCCTTTGTGTCTCTGTTCAACTTCAGCGGCGGCCGCTTCACCGTCGTCCGGCTGTGGTCCGCGGGATTCCGTCGTGACATAACGATCTCCTTAGTATCGGCTGTTGCGAGAATTACAGTAACAAAATGATTATATACGATCCGATATCACATGCAATGAAAGAGGGCGCCCATCAGGGCGCCCTATAATGACTCGATTTTACTTATTAATGGTGACGTCGGGAAGGATGTCGGAAACCGCGGCATAGAAATCTTCTATTGCGGTATCCAGATCTTTTTCACCGGCGACATAGACTTCCACCTGATCGCCGAAGGCGTTCTGGATCTGGAAATCCCAGGGCCCGATGTAGGACACGTCGATCTTCTCGGCTTCTTCGGCGAAGTACTTGTAATGATTCTGTCCGCCCAAGAATCCCTCGGAGAAATCGCCCTTGATCTTATTGATAACATCCAGGTTGGCAACAAAGTCACCGGTTTCCTTGGCCCAGGATTCGAGGAACTCGGGATCGGAACCGAAGAATTTCACAGCCTGCCAGGCCATGTCTTTGTTCTCGGAATTACGGTTGATACCGACCCATGTACCGCCCCAGCTGTAGGACGCGGGAGGAACGGCCAGTCCCCAGTCGCCGGTCCATTCGGCATTGCCTTCGTTGGCTTCAGGTTCGGCGTTGGGCTTCATGACGTAATGGAGACCCCAAGTGGGAAGGATATAAGTCATCACCGATCCATCGGCCATGGACGAGAACCAAGGCGGCTGCCATGTCTGCGTGCCCATTTCAATACCGTTGTCCCTCATTTCCTTGGAGAGCTTCATGAAGTCGACAAGGGCGTCGGGAAGGGTGAAAACACCGTCCACGACATAGGGTTCTGTCCGCATGTTGTAGACGAACTGGCTCATGTCGTCATAACCGGCCAGGAGGAATTTTTCTCCGCCGTACTGCTCTTTCACCATCTCACCAAGCTCATAGAACTTGTCCAGATCGCTGGTCCACTTGGAGACTTCGGCGGGGTCGTCGGTGCCCAGTACGTCGTTTGCGATGCTGCGGCGATAGAACAGAGCACCGGGGGTGGCCTGCCAAGACAGAGCGGTAATCTCGCCGTTGGCATCACGGGTGGAATCGGGAACGTAGGAAACCAAATTTTTCACCAGGTCTTCCGCACCGTATTTGGTGAGGGGCTCCCAGTAGCCGGCTTCGATGAACTGCTTGTAGAATGCCGCCTCACCGGTGAAGACGTCGGGGGTTGCGGCGCCTGAACGCAGGGTGGTGTTCATCTTGTTCAGATACACCTGATCCTGGTTGGGGATGATGACGTACTCGGTTTCGATGTTGGGATAAGCCGCGTCGAAATACTTGCCCATGTTCTGGATTTCATCGGTGAACGACCAGACCACCAGTTTTCCGGTGTAGTCTTCCCGGGCCATTTCTGCGGCCGGAGCGGCTGCGGCCGCTTCCTCTTTCTTGCCGCCGCATCCAACCATGGCCAGGACGGCGATCAGGGTCAGCATGACCAATGTCGTGCGGATAATACCCTTGCTAATCATAGGAACCTCCTTGGAATTTGCCTTAAAGTCATTCCGTACAAATCCGGAATTTCAAGACGTTGTTACAATTTATATCATGAAAAACCCCCTGTAAAGGACAAATAACGTATATTTGTATGATTTTTGTTGACCTGAGAGACTTTTAAGGTCATGATTTGTATCTATATTTGTATCTTTAGTATGGAATGAGCTCATGCCGGTAAAAAAAGAACCGAAATACAAACAGGCAATCAGCCACCTCTTGATGCGGTTTCGGGAAGAACCGTATCAATCCGGACAGCAATTGCCCACCGAGTTCGATTTGATGAAGCAGCTTTCCTTGAGCCGCACAACAGTCAGACAAGCCATTAAAGAACTCACCGAACAGGGTATTGTTGAACGTCGGCACGGAAGCGGTACATATTTTTTGGGCTTTAACCAAAAAGCTCCGTCCTGTACCGTCGGAATGGTTGGTCTGGTCAATTTCTATTTTACCGATTACATCTATCCGGAAATTATCCGGGGCATTGAAGAGACGATTGATGAAGCCGGGCTGTCCCTGGCTCTGGCCAACAGCCGGGAAGGCATTGATAAGGAAATCAGTTCCGTGGAGCGCCTGATCGACCAAGGTGTGAAAGGATTGATTCTCGAACCTTCGCGAAATCTCCAGATTCGCGAAGATCATCCCCTCATCCGCCTGCTGGATACTGTCGATATTCCGGTCGTCACAACTCACTGGGGAATTGCGGATAAACGACTCTCCACCGTCACCATCGATGACGTCCAGGCCGGATATGAAGCCACACGATACCTCCTGGACAAGGGACATCGGCGAATCTCCATCGTCTACAAAGAAGACGTCCAGGCCGGATACGACCGGTACCTGGGTTACAGAAAGGCGATGGAAGAGTTCGGCATACGCATTCCCCATGAACTGATTCGCACATACAATGATAAAGATGAGTCTTTGGATGTAAGACAGGGATATCTCCAGACTCAAGCACTCTTGGAAGGAGAGGTCCGGCCTACGGCAATATTCTTCTTCAACGACAATATCGCCGCTCAGGGATACGGCGCTCTGCAGGAATCCGGTATCAATATACCCGGTGATATTTCGGTAATCGGATTCGATAATTTCCGCAATGCGGATATGCTCTACCCGCCTCTGACGACTTTTGAGCATCCCAAATATAACCTGGGAAAATGGGCGGCCAAAATTCTCCTGGACGAGATGGACGCTTCCCGCCCCATGATACCCATGAAACTGGTATTCGAACCGATTCTCGTGGAACGGGACAGCGTCCGGGATCTTCGGAAGGTCTAGGAGTCTGTCGGATTCGGCAGCCATCAGCACGGCCGTGATATGGCCTATTATCCTTGCTCTCAATGCGTCCGCCATCTAAAATGCAGGCAAAATCATCCCGCCAGAGGTTTCTTCTCATGAAAATTGTTATCGCATCGGATTCATACAAAGGCAGCAATACCAGCCTGAAAGTCGCCGATCTCATTGAGGAAGGGGCCCGGAAAGTGTTCGGCAGCGCCGAGTATGTCAAAATTCCCATCGCCGACGGCGGAGAAGGTACTGTCGAGGCCCTTGTGAGCGGCTTAGGCGGAAGTATTACGGACGTGATGGTGCAGGATCCTATCGGACGATCGGTGAAGGCCTTTTACGGCGTCATCGATGGTAAGGTCGTGATGGAAATGGCGGCTGCCAGCGGGCTTCCCCTCCTGGCTGAAAACGAAAAAGATCCGCGGAAGACCTCCACATACGGAACAGGCGAGGTGCTCAAAGCGGCGCTGGAAGCCGGCTATACCGATATCACCATCGGCATCGGCGGAAGTGCCACCAACGACGGCGGTGCGGGTCTGGCACAGGCACTCGGCTACCGGCTGCTGGACGGCTCGGGAGCCGAACTTCCTCCCGGAGGCGCGGCACTGGCAAACATCGCCAAGGTGGACGATTCGAATGCAACATCTCTTCTCAAGGGAGCCGCAATCCATGTGGCCTGCGATGTAGACAATCCTCTGCTGGGCGCCCAGGGCGCCTCGGCCGTTTACGGCCCGCAGAAAGGCGCCGATCCGACTGCCGTATCAGAACTCGACTCGGCCCTGGCCCGATTCGCCGATGTGGTGGAAAATTGGAAGGGGCGGCCGATGAGGGAGATTCCCGGCACCGGCGCCGCAGGCGGCCTGGGCTTCGGCCTGACGGCATTCTGTGATGCGATTATCAAAAGCGGTATCGATACGATATTGGACCTGACCGAATTCGAAGAGAAGATCGACGGGGCCGATCTGGTGATTACCGGCGAGGGTAAAATCGACGGCCAGTCGATCCGCGGCAAGGTGCCCGTCGGAGTGGCGGCCAGGGCCAAACCCGCCGGTTTGCCGGTTCTGGCCATTGTCGGTGATATCGGGACAGGCGCATCGGCGGTGTATGAGTACGGCATCGACTCCATCATGAGCACCGTCGACCGGGCGATGCCCCTGGAAGAGGCCATTGCCCGGTCCCGGGAATGCCTGGTGAATGCCGCCGAACGGGCCTGCCGAATGATACGCATCGGCATGAAGGTGGCCGGGGCTCGCTATGACGGCACGACATGAATCTCCTATCCCTCACCGACGTCTCCCTGACCCTGGGTCATACACCGCTCTTCGAAGATGTGACTCTGGGCTTCGATGCCGGCGAGAAGATCGGCTTCATCGGTCCCAACGGAGCGGGCAAGTCCACATTCATATCACTCCTCACCGGTGAGCGCGATCCGGATACGGGACGGCTTCATCGACGCAACGGACTGAAGATCAGCTATCTTCCCCAAATTCCAAAAGTCCCGCCCGGGACAACCGTCGCCGATCTGGTGTTCCGGTCGGACGACCCGAAAGCCGCTTTGGTGCGTGAATACGAATCCTTTCTCGAAGAATACGACGAGAGTCGACACAACGAACTCTCGGACTTCCAGGCAAGGATGGACCATGAAGACGCATGGAATATCGAACGAACCTATCACTCATTCCTGACGGAATTGGGAATCCACGATCTCTCCCGCCGGGCGGACACTCTTTCGGGAGGTGAATTGAGAAAAGCGGATATGGCCCGGGTGCTGGCATCCGGAGCCGATTTTCTGCTCCTGGACGAACCCACAAACCATCTGGACCTTGAAACCGTGGAATGGCTGGAAACATGGCTCCGGAATGGTCGGCGTTCTTATATTCTGGTGACCCACGACAGAAGCTTTCTTGACCGTTCCTGCGACATCATCCTGGAACTAGAAAACCATCGCCTGACCAAATACCCGGGCAATTGGTCGACATATGTAGCGGCCAAGACCAAGCGGCTGGAGGAAGAGGAGAAGGCCGCCGAGAAGCGGACCAATATACTCCGCAGGGAAATGGAGTGGGCGTCCCGACAGCCCAAAGCCAGGGCGGGCAAGGATAAGAAGCGTCTATCCCGCATCGAAGATCTCCAAGACGCACCCCAGGCCGATGTCCAGCGTATGACCGAATTCTCCGCTCGCGGCAGGCGTCTGGGCAAGAAGGTGCTGGAACTGGTGAATGTGGAGAAATCCCGAGGCGGACGCCGGGTTATCGCTCCATTCTCTTACAGTTTTAAGCGAGGAGAACGTATCGGCATCGCCGGTCCGAACGGAGCCGGAAAGACGACGCTGCTTTCTCTGGCCGCGGGCTTGCTGGAGATTGACGGAGGGCGCGTCGACACCGGAACCAACACTCGATTCGCGGTTCTGGATCAGTCCCCCTTGAAGGCCGATGAATCCCTCACGCTCCTGGAATACATGAAAGCCGAGGCTGAGATGGTCCTCACCGCCGACGGCGGCCTGGTGGATGCGGCATCCTGGCTGGAGCGATTCGGATTTCCCGCCGCCGCCGGACGTCGAAAAGTGCGTTATTTGTCGGGGGGCGAACGGAGGCGGCTCCAGCTCATACGACTCCTGATGCGCGAACCGAACTTCCTTATTCTGGATGAACCCACCAACGATCTGGACCTGGCCACTCTCGGCCTGCTGGAACAGTTTCTGGATGAGTATTCGGGCTGTCTACTGGTGGTTTCCCATGATCGGACATTTCTGGAACGGATCGTCGACTATTTTCTCATCCTTGACGGCTCCGGATCAGTCCGGGGATTCTCCGGATCCTGGTCGGAATATCGGGAGATGGAAAAAAAATCCAAACGGGAACTGTCATCCTCCTCAGGGCCGGACAAAGCCGCGGAAAATCGTCGGGGCGGATCGGGTCGTGAAACGAAAAAAGGGCTAAGCTTCAAAGAGAAAAAAGAAATGGAATCACTGATGGAAGAGATTCTCAGCCTGGAAGACGAACTGAGCGGATTGGAGGAGATGTTTTCCCGGCCCTCACCCGATCCGGCGATGTTGGCCGAAGCCGGCCGGCGTCACGATCCATTAAGGACTGAAATTGCCGAAAAGACCGCACGCTGGGAAGAGCTGGCGAGCCGAGACTCATGAAGTTGCGGTTTCTGATCGTAGTGGTCTGCCTGGCCTCGGCGATGCCGCCGATGGAGTCCCGGGCAATATCTTCGGGAGACCGGATGCCCTTGGGGCCCCTGGGAGGCAGAAATGTCTATGCTCCCCATCAGCCCTGGTTCAGTTTTCCCGCCGAAATGGCCGCACCTTTCCCCGTGGGCACAATGAGAGCCCGCACTGGACTCTATTATGTGAACGAATTCAGCACCTACCCCTTCGAAGTCGACAATGAAATTCCCATTGATGGCCTTCTAACTCCAGAGAGACAGGAGCAATTGACAGCGATGGACTTTGAAAGCCTGATCCTGGAAACCGGCTGGGATTGGCAGGCTGTACCGGAATGGCGATTCAGCGCGGATTGGCGGCTGCATGTTCGATATGCCGGATTTCTGGATGATGTCATTGTATGGTGGCACGACATTCTGAGCCTACCTAACGCCGGACGGGAGTATTTTTCTCACCACCGGTCGCAGTGGACCATCAGGGGTGCCGGCGGCGATGTCATCGAGGGTTCGGGTACCGTCGTATCCTCGGGGGATCTGGATCTGCGCTCGGTGTGGAGTTTTTACAACAGCCCCAAATTGGATCTGGCTCTGGAAACTGCATTCAAGATTCCCCTATCGCATTACGGCGAAGGATTCAGTTCGAGCTATCCTGATATCGGAACAGCCTTTCTGGCGGACTGGCATCCATGGATGCGATGGGCATTCTACGTCA
Source organism: Spirochaetaceae bacterium (assembly GCA_029210985.1). GTDB lineage: Bacteria > Spirochaetota > Spirochaetia > DSM-2461 > DSM-2461 > UBA2779. Next base: position 20,731 of record JARGFR010000009.1, read on the forward strand.
ACGCCGGGATGATTCTTCCCTTGGGTCCTCAAGGACGGATTATGGGCCAATTCATCCCGGTGGTGGAATTTCGCGCAGCCCGGAATCTGTCCCTCATTCTCCAGGCCAATATTCAGAGTTCGCCGATTGAAGGAGAAGAGGGGGACTCATACAGTCATCCCGTGTTCGGAGACACCGGAATGTTCCTGCTTCCCCAAACCGACATTAAACTGGGTATTCGCGGCCGCTCCGGACGACTGGGCTGGCAGTTTTTCATCGAAGAAGACCCCCTCACCTGGGAAGGTCCGGATATATTGGTCTATTTCGGCGGGGAATGGACATTGAATACGAATCCTTGATTCAGGGGCAGTCCTGAACCATAGAGTTTTCCGGGAAGATCTCCGAAGCCGATCGGCACAGCCTCTCCGCTTCATCCGATCTTCCCAATTTCTCATATGCCGCGGCCAGACTGACACGTCCCCAGAACCGCTCAATGTCGTCCAGATCGTCCCGGAGAATGAGGGCCTCGAGTCGGCGAGCTGCGGCATCCGGATCGCCGCCGGCGGCTTTCGGAGCATTAATCTGACCTTGTGAGCTGATGATGATGGCCAAAGCATTTTCAGGGTCATCTATAAGGCTGCGATCCGACCATTCGGCCACTTTTGGAGCCATCCTGATGATGCCCCCCAGTCCCTTGGTGAGCATCCAGGACGAACCGGCGTCGGCTCGGACACGCCAAGCCTCGGAACTGTTTCCGGTCTGCAGTGAGGATTCGGAGAGGTCCATGGCCAGCTGGAAGTGTTTTCTGGCTTCACCCTCATCCCCGGTACCCAGTATGGTCCTCCCGGCATTCAGCTCCACCCGAGCATTCAGATAGTCTCCGGCGGCCCGATTGCTCACTCGCCCGAAGAAAGACGAAGCTTGACGCAGGTTCTCCAGAACCGCGGAATAGGGCTCGGTGTTCTCCCAAAGTAATTGTCGGGCCTCGTCGAACGACTCCATTCCCGACTCAACGAGGAGATGATCGGCTTCATTCAATCCAACCAGAGGCGCCTTGGGTTCAAGGGCTTGAGTCGTTTCCGGAGCGAACCAAGTCAAAACGGCCAAAGTGATGGATAGACCGGCGGTGCGGAATGATTTTCGAAACATACCCTCATACCGCATCTGTAACGGCTTCTCCTTTCTTCTTTTTCCAGGTTCGGTCGAACAGGCTGCCGTAGAGAGCCGGAATAAAAATCAGGGTCGCCAACGTTGAGAAGATCAACCCGAAAATAATTGTGCTGGCCATGGGACTCCAGACAACAGAACGGCCGCCGAGGCCGATGGCTGTGGGAGTCAAACCGGCTATCGTGGTGAGGCTTGTGAGAATGATGGGACGCAGACGTGTCTCTGCGGCATTCAGCACAGAATCACCTACAGCTTCACCGTTTTCCCGACGCTCATTGATAAAGCTGATGAGTACGATGGCGTCATTGACGGCAATACCGGCAAGCGCAACGGCGGCATAGAGTACGGTTGTGCTGAAAGGCGTTCCGGATACCGCCAGGTAAATGACGACTCCGGCAAAGGCCAAGGGCACGGAAAACAGAATCAGGAAGGGCTGGGAATAGCTCCGGAACTGGGTGCCCAGGATAAGATAGATCAAAAAGATTCCGATGAGGAAAATCCTGAGTATCTGGATCAGCAGATCGTTGAATTCGGCAAACTCGCCGCCGACTGAAAACTCGATCCCGGGAAAGCGATCCGCATACTCATCGTCGAAGATCTGCTGCATCCGATTGTTGAACTCCGGGATATTGTCTTTGTTGAACGCTCCCGCAGTAACGGTAACCTCTCGGCGCCCGTCCAGACGCTTGATTGACGCGACAGACTCACCGCTTTCCAGGGAAGCCACCGCCGTGAAGGGAACCGCAAGTCCCGAAGGCGTGGGTATCATTGTCTGCTGAAGGAGAGACGGCTCGGATGCCGCTCCGTCGCTGAACCTCACCACCACATCGATGGATTTGTTGTCTTTGAAGAATGTCGTGGCCTCAATACCGTCCACGGACGCTCTCACGAAGCTTCCGATGGAAGCGACGCTCAGGCCGTAGGATGCGGCCCGCTCTTCATTGACTCGGACGGTCAGGAGGGGAGTTCCGGGTTCGAAGTTGTCTTTAATATTCAGATAATCCGGATCTGCATCCAGTTCTTCCCGCAGCCTGTCGGCAATGACGAGAATCTCTTCATATCGGTCTCCGAAAATCCTGAATGAGACCGGATCGTCGGTGGGCGGTCCGTTTGCGGCCTTACGGAAGAGGACTGAGTCCGGACCGGGGATGTCACCGGTGAGTTCCTGGACTTCGGCCATAATGGTGGCGATGGACCGGGTGCGTCCATCAGCCGCTTCGGACAGGTCGACGAGAATCTGGGCCACAGACGTATTCGTATTATTCCCTGTGTCTCCGGCCTGGAAACCCACCGAAGTGCTGACCGCCGCAATTTCACCGTTTCCCACCAGAGGTATGATTCGTTCCTCATACCGGCCGGTGACAAAGTCGGTCTTCTCCAATGGTGTACCGGGGGGCATCGTGATATCAATATAGAAAACCGAGAAATCTTCCGCACTGAAGAGATCCTGGTTGAGAAAGGGGACCAGCATAAACGAGGTGATCATCAAAGCCAAAGTCACGATCACCGTCAGCCGGCGACGCCGATAAAGACGCTCCACCAATCGACGATAGATTCTTTTAAATGCAAGGAATTTCCGCCCTTCCCCTTTTCGTCTTTTTCCCTCGTACCAGTCGGCATAATGGGAGGGCAGAAAAACCAGAGCCTCGGCTGTGGAGGCCAACAGAGCGATGGCGACGGTGAGGGGTATCACCCGGAGAAACTTGCCGATGGTTCCCGGGAGTATCATCAGCGGAAGGAAGGCGGCCACCGTCGTCGCCGTGGCGGCGATAACGGGAACCGCCACCTGATTCGTTCCGTTAATCGCGGCGGATCTCCGATCCAGCCCCTGCTGTCTCAGGCGAAAGCTGTTCTCGGATATGACGATGGCGTGGTCGACGATAAGACCCAAGACCAGAACCAGACCGAAGAGCGTATTGGAATTGAAGGTCTGTCCGGAGGCATCCAAAACGATAAAGGCAATGGCGAAGGTGACCGGGATGCCCAGCGCCGTCATCAGTGCGTTGCGCAGCCCGAGGAAGAAATACAGTATCACCACCAGGAGCGCCAAACCGATCAGCGCATTGTTCAGTAGAACATCAATACTTGATTGGATGGGAACGGAGGAGTCGTTGAGGTAGGAGACTGTTATATCACGGGAAATTTTTGGGCCCCATTCCTCCATCACCTCTTTGACACCCTCAATCACCCCCACCGATCCCCCATTGGGCACTTTGGTGATGCGCATGGCGACGGCAGTTGATCCATTAAAGCGCGAGTGCTGACCGGAATCATCGTACTCATCAAGGATTCTTGCGACATCCCTGACCCGTATGGTGCCGGTTCCTTCTCCGTTGCGCCTGACAACCACATCACCGAAAGCTGCCGTGTCACTGAGTTCGCCGACGGTTCGTACCAGGTAGTCCTGCCTCTCGGTGGTGAGAGTTCCTCCCGGAACATTGACGTTCCTTGCCTGAACGGCTCGAACCAGCTCTTCCAGCGGAATATTTCTGGCTTCCAGTGCCGACCTGTCTGTGGAGAGGACGATCTGCCTGTCCCTGACTCCGATCAGATCCACTCCGGCTACATCGGGAATACGACGAAGCGGATCCTCCAGGAGATTTGCGGCATCAACCAATTCCGGATATCCCACGTCCCCTGAAAGTACCAATTCAATCACCGGAGCAAAATCGTTAGATGAAAAACTGTCAACCGACGCATCCAGAGTCCCCTCCGGCAGACTGACCTCGGAAAAACGGGTTCTGACATCCTGAAACAATTTGTCGAACTTGTCCGAACTGATGCCGTCGTCGAACCTGACACTGACGGCGGCCAGACCCTCGCCGCTCACCGAGCTGATCTCATCCAGTTCATCAAGGCCCTGCATCTCCTCTTCGATGGGTATCACCAGCCGCTTCTCCACTTCTTCGGCGGACACCCCCGGCCAAGGCACGATGATGTTCACGAAATAGAATGGAACTTCAGAGAATTGTTCTCTGGGCATTCTCGACAGGCTCAACGCGCCGAATGCCAAAAGAGCAAACATGAGGATGTTGACAAGGACGGGGTTCTTGACGGAAAAGGATCCGATACTCATCATGCGCCTCCGCTCAGACCAACGATTGTGACCGTTACCAAAGCGCCGTCGGTCAGAGAGGCGATCCCGCTGGTGATGAGAGTTTCACCTTTCTCCAACCCGTCAAGAACCTCGATCCGATCGCCGAGGCGAGACCCGGTCCGAATCATTCGCCGACTGACCGTTCCCTCTTCATCGACAAAGACATACTGATCGTCACCGCGATCCAGCACGGCCGATGTGGGAATGATGGCCACTTCATCGTTTGAGACGACATCGACGGCCACAGTCACCGACATCCCGGATCGAAGTCGATCACCGGGAACGGGCTGCCACTCCACGACGACAGAATAGGAACCTGTCCGACTGTCGGTACCGGCTGAAATCGCCGTTACGGTTCCGGATCGAACAATGCCGTCCTTTCCGATGATTTGAGCATCGTTGCCGGTCTCAATCAGCAGAACCTGGCCTTCTCCGACACTGATGACGGTTCGAAAAGCGCTGTCGTCGACGATTCTCGCGACTCTCACACCCCGGCTCAAATAGTCCCCGACTTCCACCGCACTGTCTTTAACTGCAATGGCTCCGGCGAAGGGCGCAGTGATACGGGTGTTTTCATAAGCTTCGATTGCCGCGGCCATGGCCGCTTCGGCATCGAGAAGTCGATCGGTCACCTGACTGAACTGAAGACTGGACATACTTCCGCTGTTTTTTGACTTCTCGGAAGCCTGATATTCCAACAAAGCCGTTTCGTAACGCTGTACGGCGGAGTCCCTGTTCCTGGCAGCCAATTCGGCATCCAGGGTCAGGAGGATTTCCGCGGGTTGAACGCGGTCACCTAGCAAGAAAGACACATCGCGAACCAGTCCTTCGGCTTCCGAAACCACCCAGGCTTCACGAATACCCTCGACTATGCCCGCTCCTCTCACCTCAGGAATGAGCAGGCCCATGGACACGGTCATGCCCTCGACGGCGACCGGTCTGTCCGACCATTCATCGTTATAGCTGGCCGATGTCGCTTCATCCGGCGATCTGCTGCATCCCAGTAGAGTCAAGGAGATAAGGGCCGGCAGCAATGTCAGACTGATGATTGTTTTTTTCATTTCCACCCATTCCATTCCAAGTTAATCAATTATAGAACATAAGATGAACATGTAGAGTTTTTTGCCAACTTCTACTTACGTCTTCACTGTATTAAGAGTAAAGAACGTGACGACTATTGTCCAATATATTTTTTATTTTTATTAGACATTGTTCCCACGGCGTTTGTTCTTTTTTCACAACCCCCCGAGACAAAACGGCTATAATCCCATTATGATCTATCTCATCAGCGGCAAGAAAAATCAGGGAAAAACAACGAAGCTCAAGGCACTTTTCCATGGGCGGGATAATGCCTTCGGATTCATCGCGGACAAAGTCTTTGATTGTGGACGTGTGACAAAATATGAACTGATCAATTTGAGAGACGGAGAAAAGCGGACCATCGCCCGTCTGGCAAGTATTCCCTTACCTAAGGATTGGAATCGCACGTTCAACCATGGACCGTTTCTCTTTTCGGAAGAGGCATTCGAATGGGCTGGGAAAATTTTCGATAATGCTGAGAAATCCGGCGGTACGGAATTTTTTCTGGATGAGCTCGGCAAGGTGGAATTAAAAGATCAGGGCCACGCCGAACTGATCAGGCGGGCCGTATCCTCCGGCATGGATCTGTACATCACCGTCAGAGATACGAATATCTCGGCGGCGGCGGAGAAGTTCGACTTAGATGAGTATCAGGTCATTGAGGTGGAACCGCGGGCATAGAACACCCACGGTTCGTCAATCACTAGACCACTTTCGGAAAACCCTTGATCCCGGCCAGAAATCCCTCAATTTCTTCCTGAGGCAGTTCATAATCTGAAAGTTCCCCGGCAAAAAAGGCTTGATATCCTTTGAGATCCATCAGCCCGTGACCGGAAAGATTAAAGAGAATCACCTTCTCCTTTCCTTCTTCCGTGGCCTTATTGGCCTCCTGAATGGCGGCCGCCACCGCATGACTTGTTTCCGGCGCAACAATCAGCCCCTCGGTCCGGGCAAATTGAACCGCCGCTTCGAAACACTCCATCTGATGAACGGCTCGAGGAGACATGAGTCCCTGGTCCACAGCGGCGGACACCAGTGGTGCCATACCGTGGTATCGCAGGCCGCCGGCGTGAATCGGCGAGGGAATAAAATCATGTCCCAATGTGTGCATCACCATCAGGGGCGTCATGCCCGACTTGTCGCCGATGTCATACGCGTAAGCCCCGCGGGTAATCGAGGGACAACTGAATGGCTCCACCGGGATGATATCCATTTCCGATCCGGCAATCTTATCGGCACAGAAAGGAAAAGCCAGGCCGGCGAAGTTGGAACCGCCGCCTGCGCAGCCGATCACCACATCGGGTGTCTTCTCCCCGAACTTGGCCAGCTGTGCCTTGGCCTCCTGACCGATGACCGTCTGGTGGAGCAGAACGTGATTCAAGACGCTTCCCAATCCGTATTTCGTTTCTCCCGAAGGATCGGAAACCGCGGCCTCCACCGCTTCGGAAATGGCGATTCCTAGGGATCCGGGAGTATCCGGCATTTCAGCCAGTACGCGCCTGCCGGCTTCGGTGGTATCGGATGGACTGGGTATACATTCGGCTCCCCATGTTTCCATCATCACCTTCCGGTAAGGCTTCTGCTCGAAACTGACCCGTACCATGTAAACCTTGAGATCCAAACCGACTTGGGAGCAGGCGAATGCCAGAGCGCTTCCCCACTGACCGGCGCCGGTTTCGGTGGTCATGCGCTTCGTGCCAGCCTGCTTATTGTACCAGGCCTGAGCAATGGCGGAGTTCGGTTTATGACTCCCTGCCGGACTCACCGATTCGTTTTTATAGTAAATACGTGCCGGGGTTCCCAAAGCCTTTTCCAGACTCTTGGCTCGGTGCAGAGGGCTGGGACGCCACTTGGCCAGAACTTCACGGATTCCGTCGGGGATATCCACCCAGCGGTCGGTGCACATTTCCTGTTCAATGAGATTCATGGGGAAAATGGGCGCCATCATTTCCGGCGTCACCGGATTGCCGTCGGGCCCCAGATAAGGTTTCGGGGGTTTGGGAAGATCGGCGGCAAGATTGTACCACTGTTTGGGCATTTCTTCGGGATCTAAGATCACTCTGGGGGACACTGTGCTGCTCCTTGAGACATGAATGTTGCGGCGGCTTGAATGAGACACGCCGATATGTTTCTACATAAAGATACATATCATGACGACAACCGCCCGTCAACAACAATTTATCGGACAATCCCGATTGACTATCCCTTGGCCGCTAATTTATAGATGGCGATGACATCATTTTTGTCAAGTTTTCTAAATCCGCCCAGAGAACCGTTGCGCGTGGCTTTCTCCGCCATGATGTCATACCGGTCGTCGGTGATGCCGAGTTCCTTCAAGCTGGTGGGCATTCCAAGGGATCGATAAAACTCTTTGTGGCGAAGAATGGCTTCCAGGGCCGCCGCTTTTTCCTCTCCCGCGGTGTAGTCCACATCCCAGACACGGACGGCGAACTGGACGAAGCGCTGAATGTTCGTCTCATGAACGTAGGTCATCCAAGCAGGGAACACCACCGCCAAGCCCGCACCGTGAGCGACATCATACTGAGCCGACAACTCGTGCTCGATGTTGTGGCTGGCCCAATCATGTTCACGACCGACGCCGAGAATGTTGTTGTGCGCGATGGTTCCCGCCCACATAATCGCCGCCCTTGCCTCATAGTCTTCCGGATCGGCCAAGGCCTTGGGTGCCGCCTTGATGACCGACCGGATCACCGACTCGCAGAGACGGTCCGTGACGTCGACGGCTTCGGTGTTGGTGAAATAGCGTTCCATCACATGGGAAATCATGTCCACAGCGCCGACGGCGGTCTGGTAGGGGGGCAAAGTGTAGGAAAGTTCTGGATTGAGAAGGGCGAATTTCGGACGGATGAGATCCGAACCGCAGTCGAATTTCGATTGGGTATCCATGTCGGTCACCACCGAGCCGTCACTTCCCTCGCTTCCGGCGGCGGGAAGAGTCAAAATGACGCCGATGGGGAGTGCTTGTTCTATGACGGCCTTCCTCGTATAGAAATCCCAGACATCGCCCTCATAAGGAACGCCGACCGCGATACCCTTGCCCGAATCGATGACACTTCCGCCGCCGACGGCAAGGATTCCTGTGACGCCCTCGGCACGGCAGAGCTCGATACCCTCCCGGACGGTGGACAAGGCGGGATTCGGCTTGACACCGCCGAGTTCCGTAAAATCGACGCCGGCCTCTTTCAACGAAGTTTTCACCCTGTCATACAGACCGGACTTCTTGATGCTTCCTCCACCGTAATGAAGGAGAATTTTGGTTCCAAGTGTTTTGGCCTGATCGACCAGGGCCTTTTCGGCGTCTCGGCCGAATATGAATCGAGTGGGACTGACAAATTCGAAATTGAGCATGAGTTCCTCCTAGGGGTGCCGCAGATGCGGTATTTCATGATCGAACAATTTGCCGTTCTCGTACAGACGGCTTACCCCCTGCCGATGGTTAAATCAGTCCCAGCTCCCGTCCGACGGCGGAAAATGCGTCCAAAGCTTTCTCGATATCCCCTTTTGTGAGTGCCGCCGAGGATTGAACTCGGATGCGTGCAGTTCCCTCCGGTACAACGGGAAAACCGAACCCCGTCACGAAAACACCTCTGTCCAGGAGTTTCGCGCTCATATCGATGGCGAATGACGTCTGACCCACGATGATGGGTATGATGCCGCTTTCGCCCTCCAGGGGATTGAATCCCATGGATTTCAGTCCGTTGCGCAGGGTGTGTGTGTTCTCCCTCAGCCGGGCAAGGAGTGCGGCATCCCCCCGCAGCAGCCTGACGGCCTCGAGTGCACCGGCCGCCACCGACGCGGGCAGGGCATTGGAGAAAATCTGAGGCCGGGACGACTGGATGAGGGCGTCCACCACAGCCCTGCTGGAGGCGACATACCCTCCGGCGGCTCCGCCCAGGGCTTTCCCCAAGGTGCCGGTGATGATGTCGATCTGTCCCTCAAGACCGTAATGCTCCGGAGTGCCCCGGCCGTGGGGGCCAAGAACTCCGGTGGCGTGAGAGTCGTCCACCATCACGGCCGCCCCGAAACGCCCGGCGATTTCCAAGATATCGGGGAGTCGGGCCAAGTCGCCCTCCATGCTGAAAACGCCGTCGGTTATCACCAGGATGCTGCCGCCCTCACCTTTAATCTTCCGGGCTTCGGTGAGTTTGGATTCCAGATTTTTCATGTCCGAATGTTTGTAGATGCGCCGTTCGGCTTTGGATAGACGGATTCCGTCGATAATGCTCGCGTGATTGAGTTCATCGGAGACGATGACGTCCCCTTGAGACGCCAGAAGGGGAATCGCTCCGGTATTGGCACTCCAGCAGGAAACATATGAGAGGGCGGCCTCGGTTCCGGATAAATCGGCAAGGGCCTTTTCGAGCTCACGGTGGATGGTGAATGTGCCGCAAATGAATCGGACACTGGCGGTTCCGGCTCCGTACATATCCAGGCCCGCCTTGGAAGCGGCCACCACATCGGGATGATTCGCGAGCCCCAGATAGTTATTCGAAGAGAGAATCACCACTTCGCCGCGATTCTCCATCCGGGTCCGGGCGGACATCGGACCCTCCAAGTGCCGGAGGGTCTTCCAGGTGCCGTTTTCCACCATCGCTGTATTCGAATCCGACCATTTGGCATGAAATTCGGCGTTCATAGAACCATCCTTCTTCTTGCGTTCGATATAATGGAATTGTATTCTTGATATCGAACGCGTGCAAGATGGCGGAGAGCGCCGTCAGGAGGTCAGAATGCCGAAAAAACAGCCCCCGGCGGTTGGGTCCCGAATAAAATCCATCCGTAAAGAACATGGACTCACCCTCGAAGAACTTTCGCTGAAGTGCGGTGTGTCCAAATCGATGCTGAGCCAGATAGAAACCGAATCGGTAAATCCCACCATCGCGACAGTGTGGAAGATTGCCAGCGGCCTGAACCTCGAGTTCCGCGCCCTGCTCGAGGGCAAAGAAGAGCCGTCGGGTGCCCTGCATCTCACCCGGCGATCCGAGGCCACAGTTCTGGATTTGGCCGACGGTTCTGTGCATCTGTCTGTACTCTCTCCCTTGGAGATGGTAAACGACCTGGAAATGTACATTCTGAGAATGGATGCCGGAGCGATTCTGGACTCCAAGCCGCACAGTCCGGGAAGCGAAGAATATTTGACTGTCCTGGAAGGAAACCTCGAGGTGACCGCCGGGGCCAATTCGGAAAATCTGGGCCCCGAGGATTGCGTCATCTATGCCGCCGATGTCCCTCACTCAATTAAGGCCGTCGGGTCCAATCCGGCCAGGGCTCATCTGACAGTCAGATTTAAACAAATGGGGGGCCGACAGTGACGGATCGCGTCCTTGTCACCGGATCGTACGGACAGATCGGTACCGAGCTCATCCTCAGGCTCCGGGGAATCTACGGCACCTCCAACGTCATCGCCACAGACATCACACCGGCGCCGGAAATCATCGAATCCGGCGGCCCGGCACGGTATCTGGATGTCACCGATCCCCGACAGGTGACGGCTCTCGTGGTGGAAAATAAAATCACCCATATTTTCCATCTGGCGGCCATACTGTCGGGCAACGGGGAATTGAACCCGCAGAAATGCTGGGATGTGAATATGAACGGTCTCTACAACATCCTCGAGACCGCCAGAACCTGGAAAGTCAAACAGGTCATCACCCCCAGCTCCATCGCCGCCTTCGGTCCGGACACACCCAAGGAACACACACCCATCGACACGATCCTGCGGCCCACCACGATGTACGGCATCACCAAAGTCGCGGGAGAACTTCTCAATGAGTACTACAACCAGAAGTACGGCGTTGATGCCAGAAGCCTGCGGTTTCCGGGTATTGTTTCCCACGAAACCGAGCCCGGCGGCGGCACCACCGATTACGCGGTGGACATGTATGTAAAAGCCGTCGAGGGCGCACCCTATGCCTGCTTCGTCACTGAAAACACCACCCTTCCCTTCCTCTACATGCCCGACGCCCTGGACGCCCTGCTGGAATTGGCCGAAGTCGAAGAGTCACGCCTGATTCACCGCACCTTCAATATCACCGGATTCAGCGCTTCCGCCGCCGATATCGCCGGGGCTGTGAAAGCCCGCATACCCGATTTCCAATGCACATTCGAACCGGATTTCCGGCAGATTATCGCCGAATCCTGGCCGAGGAGCATCGACGATCGGGATGCCCGGGAAGAGTGGGGATGGAAACCCTCCTTCGATCTGAACACCATGAGCGATGATATGATTGCCAAATTGCGGGGAAAAATCGGCGGGTGATTCTGTGTATCGGGTTCGACGGCCGTTTGACCGGGGGCTACCACCTCGAGCCGGACTCACCGGCCGTTTGACCGTTACCCGGTGCATCCCGCCCAAGCGGCGCGGCGCCGGGGTTAGGATTCTGAGAAAGTATTTCGGCTTCCAGCTGATCTCCGTATTCCTCCAGAGCCTTGATAACCGGCTTCTTTTCGGCTTCCAGCTCCTCGCTCTCCCGCCAGGCGGCGAGTCTCTTCCGGTATTCACCCAGATCCGAAGCCTCGGGTATGGGCGGGAAGAGAATCCTGGATGCACAGAAGCTCTTCCAGCGCCGTCGGCCTTCTTCGTCCAGCACCTCCGGGTAATTCCGACCGATATACCGCCGGAGCATCTCGGGAATCCTGGCATCCTTCACCTGTGGCTTGAGTCGGGTCAGATTCTCAGGTGAACTCAAACGAACCTCATCCAGAAAAACCTTGTCTTCGTCCGGAAAAAATCTGTCGTAAATCTGGAGATCCGGGTCGTCCATGCTTCCCCAATCAGGTTTTTCCGAGAACACCCGGCGCAGCTTGCCGACCAGATTCGCGTCCCTGCGCAGCCTCTCCCAACGTTCCATCGCGGCAGGGACATCAATCCCCAGACGACCGGCGGCTTCATCGGAGAGAACACTCCGAGGCGCCAGGAAGGGGGCCTTATTCATCACGATGCTCTTGAGTGGAATACGTTCCACACCCTCGGCCGCCAGCTCGGCCGCAGGAGTGAAGAGCCTGCGGCGGATCTCGTCCTCCGGCAGGGAAAACAGCGGTTCGGGGTCCCCGCGGAGATCGAAGGCATGAACGATATTGCGCCGCTCAGGGTCGGTCACCAAGGGGCAGACCAGAGTCGTATTGCCCTGTGCGCTGTAGTGAATCGACGAGGTATGGACCACCGGTGTGCGGTCGGCCAGATCTATCATAGTCCTGGCTTTGTCCTTGGTTCGGTGACGAAAAGCCCACTCAAATAGCTTCGGCTGTTTTTCATGGATCAGTCTGGCCACGGCGATGGTGGCGTAAACGTCCGAGAGTGCATCGTGAGCATGTTCATGGGACAGATGATTGGCCTGTGTCAGGAGTCCGAGTTTCACCGTCGGATTGCCGTCTTCGGTGAGGGGCCAATTGATTCCCTCGGGCCTCAGATCCCGGGCCGCGCGGGCCAGATCCAGAATGTCCCATCGGGAATTGCCGTCGGCCCACTCCCGCTTATAGGGATCATGAAAATTGCGATAGTACAGGTTTCGGATGAACTCATCGTCGAAGGCAATGGTGTTGTACCCCAATGCGCAGGTTCCCGGCCTGGAGAGATGGGCGTCGATGCCCCGAACCAGTTCCGCTTCGCACAAACCCTTGGAGTTGACTTCCTGGGGCGTGATTCCGGTAATCAGACATGCCAGTGGATCAGGCAGATAATCCGGACTCAGTTTTCCATAGAGCACCACCGGATCTTCCATCGGAACAAAATGATCGTCGGTGCGAATCGCGGCAAATTGGGCGATGCGATCGTAACGGGGGTTGCGTCCGAAAGTTTCCAGGTCGTACCAGAGCAAAGTCATGGTCAATCTTAACTCGGGACAGAGAACGGGGGTAGTGCTCCGATGATGACGGCCGGGACGACGGACCCGGCCCTCCCGATGACGGCCGGGACGATAGACTTGGTATGACCAGAGGGCTCCCAGGGCTGTCTGAGGCATAGTCGGCCGTGCTATAAGATTGGCCATGAGTGAACTGACCCCCGTTGCCTGGATCATCATCGCCCTCGGCGGCCTGCTGTCCGGTTTCATCGACAGCATCGCTGGAGGAGGCGGACTCATTTCGCTGCCGATTCTCCTGGCCGTCGGAATCCCTCCCCATTTCGCCATCGGAACCAACAAAGTTCAATCGGTATTCGGAAGCGGGACCGCCGCATGGCGATATTTTAGACAAGGGCTGATTCCCTGGAAACGGATCTGGCCGGGGGTGGTGATGAGTCTGATCGCCTCGGTGCTGGGCGCCTGGACGGTTCGGCGTATCGATGCCGGCGCCCTGGAGAAAGGACTCCCCTTCGTTCTGCTGGCGCTGTTGTTTTATGTGGCTTTGAAGAAGGACTTGGGGGACACCGAAAGCCGCGTTCGTATGCCCTCGGGTCTCTTTTATCCGGCGGCCGGAAGTCTCTTCGGTTTCTACGACGGATTTCTCGGGCCGGGAACCGGATCGTTCTGGACGGTTTCTCAAGTGTCCCTGGCCGGCATGAATCTCAAACAGGCCACCGCCGCCACAAAACCCTCGAATTTCGCCAGCAACCTCGGCGCACTGGTGTTCTTCCTCATCGCGGGTCAGACGGTTGTTATGGTCGGCCTGGTGATGGCGGCGGGACAGGTGATGGGCGCATGGATGGGCTCCCATCTTGTCATCAAGCATCGGCCGCGTTTTATCCGGCCGTTTTTTATCACGGTTGTCGCCGCCACCGTCATCAAACTCACCTGGAACCAATACGGTCCCTACTTGTTCGGCTGACACCGACACATTCCGCCGGCCGGCCCGGCTGAGAGAAACTCAAGGGATATCCCCATGAGAAAAACCGGCTCGAAAAAAACTATCGGTAACTCTTGAGCAGCTCCCGGAAAAATTTGCGAACCCGGCCCACCGACGGAATCAGCATCCGCTCATCAGGGGAATGGGGCTGCATGATGGTGGGCCCGAACGAAATCATATCCAGGTTCGAGAATGTTGCACCGATGGCACCGCATTCCAGTCCAGCATGAGTCACCTCCACTTCGGGTTCCTTGCCGAAAAGATCCGTCCATATCATCTTGGCCCTTTCCATGACGTCCGACTCAGTCCGGGGCTCCCATGGCGGGTATTGATTGCCGGTTTCGTAGCTTCCGCCGTACAGCCTGGCCAGACCGAACATCATCGCTGAAAAATCGGCGCCCCGGCTCATCACCGCGCTTCGGCGATTTGTCAGAACCGAAACCATGTCTGCCTTGGTGCTCAGAACGGCGAAATTCATACTGGTGTCCACCACGCCCTCGATTTCAGCCGACATGTGTTTCACTCCATGGGGAATCAGGCGCAGTGCATCAACGATCCGACCGCTTGTTTCCATGTTGAACAGGCCGCCTTCAGGGGATTGGGACTTCGTGAGTGCCAGACTCAGATTCGGCTCTATTACGGCATACTCGGATTTCAGCGTCGCCTCGAGCCGCCCGATCAGCGCTTCCACATCCTCAAGCCGGCTGAAAGGAACGGCCAACAGGGCCGAAGCTTCCCTGGGAATCGCATTATGGGCCGTGCCGCCCCGGAGTTCCCCCACCCTCGCCTCGGGAACCAGGTCGATTATCTCTCTTAAGCCTCTGAGCATCAGGACATTGGCATTCGCCTTGCCGACATGAATCTCTATCCCGGAATGACCGCCTTCCAAACCGCCCACTTCGAGCCGACGTATTTCATATCCCGGTGGAACAGCCTCCATCACAACAGGCAGGTTCAGATTTGTGTCCATACCGCCGGCGCAGCCGATGGTAAACACACCTTCGTCTTCCGAATCCAGATTCATCAGAACGGTTCCTGTCAGGAATCCGGCTTCCATATTCTGAGCTCCGACCAAACCCGTTTCCTCATCGGCGGTGACAAGGATTTCCAACTTCGGATGTTCGGCTTCCGGATCTGTGGCGAGGTCGAAGAACAGCGCCAGTGCGATGGCATTGTCGGCGCCCAGGCTCGTTCCTTTGGCTCTGAGCCAATCACCGTCCCGCCATGAAATCACGGGATCTTTCCGGAAATCATGTTCCACATCCGACCGTTTCTCACACACCATATCCATATGCCCCTGGAGCACGATGGTGGGTGATTTCTCATATCCCGGAGTGGCCGGTACGGTAATGAGGATGTTCTGGGCTGAGTCGGTTTTAACGTCGAAGCCTTGGCGACGTCCCCAATCCATAATCCAGGGATGTATCTTCTCCAGGTGATTGGATTGGCGGGGTACGGTGTTGATCTCGTCCATGATGGCCAGGACTCGATTGGTATCCTTATCGTTCATGTCGTTACTCCTCTGTGACGAAATCCGAATTTAATTGACCTCCGGGAGCCGGATTCGGTTCAAACCGGTCCCCTTGAGGTTTCATGTGCGCTCTTTCCGCCTTTCCGAAATCAGCCGTAGGACTTGAAGCACCGCCGCCGCCGCGGTCATCGGAATGGCCAGTATCAGTAGAAACTTCTCGAACCAATCTCCCCACCGGTTGTAGATGGTGGTGCGTCCGGTATAAACCGGAACTTCGGCGATGAGATGGTCCTGCGTGAAGGGTTCCAGCTTAGCCAGAATCTTGCCGTTGGGGTCGATAACACTGGTAAGGCCCGCTGTTGTGGCCCTCACCATGCTGCGGCGATTCTCCACCGAACGGAAAATGGCCATGTTCTGATGCTGAATGGCGCTGGCCGGTTCCGGACTCCAGGAATCGTTGGTGACGTTCACAAGCACTTCGGCCCCCTCCCTGACGAAATTTCGGGAGAGATAGCCGAAGGTGTCCTCGAAACAGATCAGCGGACTCACCTTGGGCCCGTCGCCCTCCAGGTCCCAAACGGTGTATTCGGTACCCTTCCCGTAGAACGGCGTTCCCTGAGACTGGATATACTCCATGAGCCGGGGAAATGTCTTCGCGTAGGGGAAGTGTTCGCTGAAAGGCACCAAATGGATCTTTCGATATTTTCCCACGATATCCTTGCCGTCAAAACGCAGGACCGCATTATACTCCACCCGTTTACCGGCATCCTGTACGGCGTCGTTGTTGCCGATGATGAACGGGACATCCTCGTCTTCCAGGAACTCCTGCAGACGCTGAATCAGGGCAACGCGCTCTCGATCGCGACGATACTGAAGATGCCATTCGATGGCCGGGACGAAAGCGGTTTCCGACCAGATGACGGCGTCGGGCTTCTCTTTCAGCGCCTCTTCGCTCTCTTCAATCAGGGCATCCAGCGCGGTTCTCCAGGCATCAATGCCGGAAAGCCAAGTATTCACATTGTGCTGGATAAGTGCCGGCCGCCAGGTCGGTGACTCGCTGTAATCCACCTTGGTGACAATACCGTAGACATTCGCCGCCAACATCAGAACGGCCCATACGCCGGCGGAAATTTTCCAGCGTCGGGAGGGCATCTTCCAGCCCTTTTTGGGGGTTAGACCTCCATCTGTCGACAGAAAACCTGTTTCGGCGAGCCAGCCGCCGATGAGGAACGACGGAATGACGACCAGGAAACTCACCCCCATCACACCGAAAATATCGGCGATGGAAATGAGGCTTCGCCATCCATACTGGCTGTAACCGATCACCCCGTAGGAATAGGCGATAAAACCCTTGGTCCTGATGACATCGAAGGTCACCCAAGAGACGGCCTGGGCCAACCATCCGAAACGTGTGAAGGTTCGGTCCAGCAGCGTCAGGATGGGAAAGAGCATAAAAAACCAGCCGGCATAGATGGTGGGTACCAGAACGAAACTCACCGGATTGAACGTGGCCAGCCAGAAATTGAACAGCGCGTAGGTGATGTACCCGTAAGCGGCTCCCCACAAAGGGGAGGACCACCAGGGAATCCGGCGTATGAGAATCACGACGGGAATGAGGCTGATCCAGGCGAAGGGTGCCCATCCCCAGTCGGCGATGAAACTGGGGAATCCCAAAGCAAAGAAAAGAGAACCGACGAGCATGAGGCCGATATTGACGGCCGTACGGACGATGGGTCGATGGTTGTTCACAGGGCTGAGATTAACATGCTCCAAAGAGGGGAGCAATCCGGCCAAAGGAGCTCGGAGGTAGGTTCGCATCATCGAAATCGGCTTGCTATCACAGATTCATGCACTTTTCACGTAACCATTTAGGTTTTTTTTCCTTTTTTAAATACACGGGCATATAATAGTCACATCCCGGCGCATCGGTTCAAACCACGGGACGGGTACGCTGGACACCAGGAGGCAACATGAAAAGGTTTCTTTTTTTCTTCGCCGTCATCAGCCTGACGGCCGGTATGGTCTACGCTGAAGTTCCAGGCTTCTACGGAACTCCCGAAGGCGATTGGGACATCGTCGGGGGGCGGCTTATCCAAAGGGATGCAAGTGCACCCCGAGCCAAAGCTTGGATGATGGTTCCCCAGAACGGATCAATGATTTACGAGTTCACCATGCGTTATGACGGTGGCGGAGAAGATGGCCACGGCGGAGCCGGGCTTCATATTCTCGCCGATGACGTACCCAAGGGTAAATCCTGGGGAGTTGGCGACTCGTGGCTTCTCTGGCTCAATTATGATGTGAGCCCGACAGCATCCGGCGTACCCCGGGGTCTGAGCGCCCAAGTGTATAAAAGCAGCAACAACAAGACCATGGAAATCGTCAAATCCATTTCCCTGGCTCCCTTTGAAAACATCGCGGCTGCAAATCTGTACAAAGACGTACCGGTGAAACTCACCTTCCTGGCCAACAGTGGACGAGTTCTCATCGCCGATCCCACCGGCTCCAGTGCCGGCTGGTATGTCGATCTCCCCGGCGCACGGGGCGACAGAGGTATGTATGCCGCGGTTAGAACCAACGGCGTCCAAGCGAGCTTCACTTCTCCCGACGTGAATCTCTAATCCGTTAAAGCGGTTATCAGAGAACCGGCGCCGCCGTCATTATGAGTGACGACGACGCCGGTTTCTTTTTTCTCTTTTCAATTCCGCTGATTACAACCATGATTGACTCATGCCCTCATCCACGAAAAGCGCATATCGAAGACGATGCAGAGCCGCTCTTGAGACTCAGGATCGCTCTTCTCTCAGACGCCGCTCCCTGGCGGCCTGCGCCCGGTTCCGATCCGAAGGATGCTGGAGGGACGCCCGAAGTATCCTGATCTACCTGTCCTTCGGTGATGAACTGGACGCCGATCCGCTGATAGAGGCGGCACTGGAAGAGGGCAAGCGGGTGTATGTGCCGCGGGTGGAGGAAGAGAGACAACTCACGTTCCTTCGACTGAATTCCTTGAACGACCGCTGGGAAACAGGTCCTTTCGGGATTCGGGAACCCCGTCCCGGTATGCCGGCCTGGACTCCCCTTTCGTCGCCGGGCCCCTCCCTGATTGTCGTACCGGGATTGGCTTTTGATTCGGTCGGGCGGCGGCTGGGACGAGGGGGTGGTTATTACGACAGATTCATCGCCCGCACCCGATTGGAAGCCCGTGCCGCGGAGGCAAAGCCGCCGCTGTTCATCGGCTTGATTTTCGACTTCCAGATAACCGATGAGATTCCCGTCGATTCGAAAGACGAGGTTCTCGACGGCTGGGTGACCGATAAACGAAGTTTCTTTGCTTAGACCGGTATAAAGAGTCCTCACATCATCTGATCGACTTCTTGTCCAGAGTGCCGATCAGGCGTATCTTAATTGTATTATGAGTAAAATCAAATCTGCGTTGGAACTTGCCCTTGAGCGAACCGCCGACGTCAAAATCGACAAAGAAGCCGTCCGGAAAGACGAGTTCACACGCGGGGGAAAGTCCCTTGCCGGCCGATATCTCTCCGAACCCAATCCTCCGTCCCTCAAGGACGAAATCGATGCTCTGGATGGGGACGAAAAAGACTGGATGAAGACCGGCATCGTTGAGACGCTGCTGGCCAATCTCACACTGCCCAGGTTCGAAACCGATTTGATCCGGATCAAACCCATCGCCGAAGGCTTAAAAAGCCTCTGTAAGAAGGGAAGCGACACGAAGAATCTCGACTACTTGATGAATCAGTATTCCGAGCTCTTCAAGCAGTATCTGGAGAACCTGGATCAGCTGGACGAACAGCTTCGCGCCCAGTGGGAACCCCGGCTCAGACAGAAAGAACAGCAGCTCCGTCAGCAGACGGGGCAGGCGGTGAAGCTGCGTCCTGAACAGGATCCTGAATTCACCAAGGTGCTCTCGGAGGAACTCTCCCGCCTCGACGCCCAGTATGCCGAAGTGCTCTCCAAAGGCAAAGAAGAGATACGGCGACTGGTTTAATGGACCTCTTCGAGGACGCCTCCGTCGAAAATGAGCCTCTAGCCGCGCGCATGCGGCCCAGGAACCTTGAGGAGTTCGTCGGCCAGGAGCACATCGTCGGACCCGGACGTCTGTTGAGAAGAGCCATAGATGCCGATCAGCTCTCGAGTCTGATTTTCTACGGTCCGCCGGGAACCGGTAAAACCACCCTGGCCCGAGTGATTGCCGGAAGTACAGAGAGCCGTTTCGTCACACTCAATGCCGTCCTGGCCGGTGTGGCGGACATCCGAAGAGAAATCGCCGCCGCCAAGGACGCCCGATCCCTCCGCGACAAACGTACGATACTATTTGTCGACGAAGTCCATCGCTGGAACAAATCCCAACAGGACGCTCTCCTCCCCTGGGTTGAAAACGGCACGGTCGTGCTCATCGGCGCCACCACGGAAAACCCGTATTTTGAGGTCAACAAAGCTCTTGTGAGCCGAAGTCGGGTATTTCAGCTCACCGGATTGGACGAAGGCCACCTGATGACCATCGCCCGGCAGACTCTTGCCGATGCCGAGCGGGGGTACGGACGGTGGAACGTCGTCTTCGAACCCGGTGCGCTGGAGCATCTGGTGGATATCTCCGCCGGCGATGCCCGGAGTCTGCTGAATGCTCTTCAGCTCGCCGTGGAAACAACTCCCGAATCATTT